>CAYUSM010000130.1:0-8374 GCA_964447345.1 uncultured Sulfitobacter sp.
AGGTCGCCCATCACCTTGCCGTTGAAACCAAAGACCCGGCGCGCCCCGGAAATCGGGATCAATTGGACCTCGCGCCGCTGTCCAGGCTCAAAGCGTACTGCCGTGCCTGCCGCGATATCAAGGCGCTTGCCGCGCGCTGCATCGCGTTCGAAGTCCAAAGCGGGGTTTGTCTCGAAAAAGTGATAATGGCTGCCCACTTGCACCGGCCGGTCGCCGGTGTTGGCCACCACCAGGGTGACGGCCTCGGCCCCTTCGTTCAGTGTGATGTCGCCCTCGGCGGGCATGATTTCTCCCGGGATCATGAGCAGCTCCTAGCGGATGGGGTTATGTACGGTGACGAGCTTTGTGCCGTCGGGAAAGGTGGCCTCGACCTGCACCTCGTGGATCATCTCGGCGATGCCCTCCATGCATTGGTCGCGGGTAACCACAGTCCCCCCCGCTTCCATCATATCGGCCACGGAACGCCCGTCCCGCGCACCTTCGACAACGAAATCGGTGATCAGCGCGATGGCCTCGGGATGGTTCAGCTTCACGCCGCGCGCAAGGCGCTTGCGGGCAACCTCGGCGGCCATGGCGATCAGCAGTTTATCCTTTTCACGCGGGGTGAGTTGCATGTGTCAAAGCCTCCATGACGTGGGAAGGGTGTTGTCGGTCAGCAGATCAAGCACCGGCACAAGCGCCCGGCGCAGCTCCAGACTGTCCGCCGCAAGATGGCGGATCACCAGCGTGTCCTCGGCCAGCAGGCTGGCCCCGGCAGTCTGGGGTAAAATGTCCCGTACCGGCGCAAGGAAGCGGGCGGCTCGTGCATCCACCATGACAACGCTCGCCATCGCGCCCGCACCTGCCGCACTCGCGGACCGTCTAAGGTGTCGCGCCGCATGTCCCCGCAAGTCCATCCCATCAACATAAAGCGGGGCGCCGCCGCGCCAGATGGCAATCCGATCCTCAAAGAAAACGTCATTGAGCGTTTCTTGCATCGCAGCCCGGCCAAAGACGACAGGCTCTGCCATCAACAGCTGCGCCTTCGGCGCCAGTTGGATGTCCAGCCTGCGCCGCAAGGCGCAATGGTCAAACAGGATCAGCTCCTGCGGCAGCCATTTCAGCTGCGCGCCATCCTCCACAACCAGCCTGGTGTCGACCTGTCCCACCTCGCCGGTCTGCGCGCGATAGGCCCGTTCAGCGGCCTGCGTGGTCAGGCTGAGCGTGGCACCGGTTCCTGCCTTCGCTTCGAGTGAAAAGCGGTCCCCGCCGGTGATCCCGCCTGCGGTGTTGATGACAATCGCTTCGGCCTGCGCCTGAAAGCTGCGCGGAAACGCCAGCTTCAAGGATCCGGACTGGCGCAGTGCGCGCAGCCGCGTCACCCCACCTGCCCCGGTGACAGAAAGCTGTCCCGTGCCACGGGCCCGCGGCTGTGTGCCGGGCGGAGTGATGGCGGCGTGATGGATGGTCGATTCCCCGGCAGGTGTTGCGTTTTTGAGAGACGATCACAGTCCGAGAGCGAAAGGGAGAAAATGGGCCCAAGAAATTGCCCGCCATCCCGCGTTCGCCTAATTATTAGGCAAAGCGGCGGATCAACATGCAGTCAGCGCGATGGAGGCCGCCTGCCTTGGTTGGGAGTGCGTAGCCCTCACCTGCAGCGACTTTCGCCATTTCAGCGTGATCATCGCGGTGTCCGTGACACCATGCAGACGCAAAGACGCTGGCAATTGGGCAATGTCCGTCTCAAACACCAGCTCCGACGGCGTCTGCGCATATGCCACTACGGTGACTGCCAGATTTGGCTCCGCGACGGTCCCACGGAAATGGGCGCTCAGGGCCTCCGCCGCAGATACCGCCATATACAGCGATACTGTCGTTCCCGGCTCCATCCTCCTGACACAGGGCGGGATATGGGTGCCGTTTTTGAGATGTCCCGTTGTCAGGATCAGCGTATCAATCTCACCACGTTCCGTAAGCGGCTGCCCGGCCGCTGCAGCGGCCCCGCATGCCGAGGTCACACCCGGCACGATCTCAAAGGGGATGTCCGCCGCGCGCAAACCCGCGATCTCTTCACAGCTGCGCGCGAAGATGCCCGGGTCACCACACTTCAGCCGCACCACCCGCTGCCCGCGTCTGGCGGCGTTCACAACCGTCTGCGTGATCTTCTCCTGCGGCCAGCTGTGGCAACCGGGCGCTTTGCCGACAAGCACCCGCTCCGCATCGCGACGGGCCAGCTCCAGCACCTCGGGGTCCACCAATCGGTCATAGTAGATGACATCGGCTTCCTGCAGGCGCTGGACGCCGCGCAGGGTGATGAGATCCTTCGCCCCCGGCCCGGCCCCCACCAATGCGACGCTGCCCTCTTTTGAGGTGCCAAACTCGCCCGTCTGAATGGCCGCCTTGATCATCTGTGCCGTTTCGCGATGCGCGCCACGGGCATGGGTCCGCCTTGGGGCATCACCAAAGACCCAGCGCCAAAGGTCACGTCGCGCCCTTGGTGCAAGCCGCGCGGCGGCGGCGGTGCGCAGACGACCGGCAAGTGCCGCCAGATCACCCAGCCGGGGCTCAAGCATTTGCTCCACTTGCGTTTTGATCTGACGCGCAAGCACCGGTGCTGTGCCTTCGGTTCCGATGGCAACAACCACCGGATCACGGTCGACGATGGAGGGCGTAATGGCATCGCAAAGGTCTGGCTGGTCGACCACATTGACCGTTGCACCGCCCTGTTTGGCAAGGTCGTGCAGACAGCGGTCTGTGGCCGGACAACCGGTTGCCACAAAGGTCAGTGCAGTACCCGCAAAAACGTCTGGTGTGACAGGGTCAGCCTGTTGCCGGACGCGGCCCTCTTCCACCAAAGCGGCCAGTTCATCATCCAGCGTCTCGGCCAGCACAACGATTTCGGCTTGGGTCTTGAGCATCAGTCGCGTCTTCTGAGCCGCCTGTTCCCCGCCACCGGCAATCACAACCCGGCGGCCAGACATCTGCAGAAACATGGGAAAGGTTTTCATGCGGGAAGACTTTCGTATTGGTGGCGCTTTTCCCACAGGGATGTCGCCAGCTTCTGTGCATCGGCGAAATCGGCCGCCGCGCGCAGTGTCCAAAGGGCAAGCGCCGCCGTGCCTGTGACAGTTGCGATGGCAAAGGGATCGTGAAGATCGCCGTCCCAAAGGGCACGGGGGTCGGGCCGTTGATCGGCGTCATGCAGCTTGCGCGTGTCCGACACGAGTGCGGGTGCCACCTCCTGAATGTGATCCCCACCGCGCAGACCGAAGACGATAATGCTTTTGGACGGATGGCGTTCGAACTCGCCGCCACCGCCCTTGATGATGCTGAGGGTCTTCTGGCCCAGCATCTCGGCTGCGCGGGCCTGCAGACCACGATAGGACGGATGAAACACACCCTGAACGGTCGCGGGGGCCCGCGAGGGGTTCCACATGCGCAGTACGGTGTTGATGCAGGACCGCAGGCCCAGTTTGTCGCGCAGGCGCAAAAGGTCAAAGGCTTCGGGGCAGAGGTCCTCCAGCCGGTCATAACGCACCTGCGGCCCCGCCAGATCAAGCGCATCCCGGACCGAGGCACCGGGGGACTGATAGGCGTTCCACCCGTGCATGGAGATCCGATAGCCCGCCTGCGCGACCAGTCGCGCGGCCAACAGAAACAGCGGCGCGCCCCGGCTGCGGCCTGCAGCATAGCTGGGCCAATCCAGATCAGCGGGCGGCAGTCTGCCCTGGACATGGTCGCGGAGGGCTGCGGTAAATCCTGCGATCTCCTCAGGCGTTTCACCGCGCAAACGCAGCACCATCAGCAACGCTCCGATGGCTTCGGGATCAGCAGCCCCGCGCAGGATCAGACCCATCGCGGCCCGCGCTTCTTCCACCGTCAAGGGACGGGCGCGGCCTTGTCCACGCGCCACAATCCGGACATAGGGCGCGATGCTCATTCGGCTGCCATCCGCAAAGGGGACTGCGCAATCAGCGCGGCCAGTTCCGGCTTGCACGAGCCGCAGTTCGTGCCTGCACAGGTCCGCTCGCCCAGGTCAACAACGCTCTGCGCGCCGTCTTCGATGGCCGTCAGCAGCGTGTTGCGCCCGATGTTGAAGCACGCGCAGATCGTCACGCCCGGATCAGGCTGCCCTGCCCCGGCACGCCCCGCCAATGCAGCAAGGGGAGCGGTGTCCGACCCGATCATCTCAATGGCGACTGAGCGCGACAGAACCACGGGTGTTCGCGCGGCGTAAAAGAGCGCCTTGAGAACACCGTCAACACTCAGGGCCACGCGCACATGGCCTGACGCCGCATCGACGTGCTGGGCCACTTCAGCCTCCTTCAGACCAGTTACCCGCAGAAGGACCTCTGCCCAGTCTTCAGGGATGACCTTGCCTGCCATCTCGGCCTGCCAGCCCGTCGCGGTGCGCGCGATGGCCGCATAGGGTGCCTCCGGCTTTGGCAGCGTGGCGGACGCCAAAAACCCGTACCACGTCGCGGCATAGACCTCTGCCGAGACAAGGTTCGACTTCAGTGCAGGCTGCCCGGAGATCGGATCACAGACCGGGGCCGTCAGGCTGTTGACCGTCCCGCCCCGCGCGGTCTGCCGGGTCCAGTGCATCGGCGCAAAGAGCTGGCCCTGCGTGACGCGGTCGGTGACAAGCGCACGCAAGATGCCGCGCCCGTAAAGGCTCCGCACCTGAACAAGGTCACCCGTCTCAGCCCCGAGGCCTGCAGCGTCCTGAGGATGAATTTCCAGATAGGGCTCAGCCAGATGCGCGCCAAGGCGCGGCGCTTTGCCCGTCCTGGTCATCGTATGCCACTGATCGCGATTGCGCCCCGTATTCAACGTCAGCTTGCCGATGCTGGGCACCGGCGCTTGAACAGCGACCATCTGCGCCTTGCCATCCGGGTGATAGAACTGCCCGTCGGCAAAGAAACGATGGCCATTGCGCGGCCATTGGGTTGGCACCAGCGTGGCATAGTCCGCATCAGCAAAGACACTCAGATCAAGGTCCCGCCCCTGCTGTCCCAAAGAGCCATCAAGCGCCACGTATTCCGCAAAGACCTCTGCCGGGCTGGCATAGTCAAAGGCGTCACCGAACCCCATGCGCGCAGCCACATCACAGATGATACGCCAATCCGCACGCGCCTCCCCCGGCACCGGCATGAAAGCCCGCTGACGCGAAATGCGACGCTCGGAATTGGTGACGGTGCCGTCCTTCTCCCCCCACCCAGCCGCAGGCAACAGCACGTCCGCCAGATCGCCCGTATCGGTGCGCGCCATAATGTCGGACACCGCAACAAAGGGGACGTTGCGGATCGCAGCCGCCACCCCATCTGCATCCGGCATCGACACCGCAGGATTGGTCGACATCACCCAAAGCGCCTTGATCTGCCCCGCCGCGCAGGCGTCAAACAGATCGACAGCCTTCAACCCCGGCTGGTTGCAGATCGTCGGACTGTCCCAGAAACCCTGCACCGAAGCGCGGTGATCCGCGTTCGCAATCTCCAGATGATTGGCCAGCATGTTCGCCAGCCCGCCGACCTCACGCCCACCCATCGCATTGGGCTGTCCGGTGACCGAAAACGGCCCTGAGCCCGGCTTGCCGATCCGCCCGGTCGCCAGATGACAGTTCAGGATCGCACCGACCTTGTCCGTGCCACAGCGCGACTGGTTCACCCCTTGGGAATAGACCGTGATGACCTTTTCAGTCCCGGACCATGCCGCGAAGAACTGGTTCAGCTCCGCCTCGCTCACCCCCGTGGACGCCAAGTCAGTCGCGTGCGCAGATGCAAGGGCGGCATCGAAACCGTTCACATGATCCGCAACGAAGCGGTGGTCGAGCGTCCCGGCCTCGGCCAGATAGGCCAGCAACCCATTGAAAAGCGCCACGTCCCCGTCCGGCGCAATCCGCAGATGCATATCCGCCAGATCACAGGTCGCCGTGCGGCGCGGATCGACGTTGATCACCCGCATGCCGGGCCGGACCTCTTTGGCCGCCGCAATCCGCTGATACAGAACCGGATGGCACCAGGCGAGGTTCGACCCCACCAGCACAATCAGGTCAGCCTCTTCCAGATCGGCATAGGTGCCGGGCACAGTGTCAGTGCCAAAGGCCCGCTTATGCCCGGCCACCGAAGACGCCATGCAAAGACGCGAGTTTGTGTCGATATTGGCTGACCCGATGAAACCCTTCATCAGCTTGTTGGCGACATAGTAGTCTTCGGTCAGCAACTGACCCGAGACGTAAAACGCCACGCTGTCAGGCCCGTGCTCCCGGATCGCGGTCTGAAAACCTTCCGCCACACGGTCGAGCGCTACATCCCAGCTTGCGCGCTGCCCATCGACCTGCGGGTGCAGCAAGCGGCCCTGCAAATCAATGGTCTCACCCAAAGCTGACCCCTTGGAACAAAGCCGCCCAAAGTTCGCCGGATGCTCCGGATCACCCTTGATCGTCCCATCCGCCCCGGCCAGCACGCCACAGCCCACGCCGCAATAGGGGCAGGTTGTCCGTGTCAGGCTCACGCCGCGCTCCGCGCGTGCAGGAAGGTCCGGTCGAGCAGAATGCGCCCGCCTTCGACGCGCGCCGGGTAGGTGGCAACCTGCCCTTCGTCCGCACCTTGCGCCATGCCGGTCTCAAGCGAGATCACCCAGTTGTGCAAAGGGCAGGTCACGGACTTGCCATGCACGATCCCTTCGGCCAGCGGCCCAGCCTTGTGCGGGCAGGCATTGTTCAGCGCAAAGACGTCATCCTCTGCCGTGCGAAAGACGGCCACGCAGCCAACCGGTGTCTTGACCACGCGCGCCCCGCGTTGCGGGATGTCCGTCAAAGCGGCAATGTCGATCCAAGCGCTCATTCCGCGGCCTCCAGATACAGATTGGCAAGGGGCTTGTATGTTTCGGCCTTCTGGGCGGCGTGTCTGGCCCAGGGATCATGACGATAGATGCTCTGGCTCAGCTCAAAGCGCTCCACCAATGCGGCGCGCTCGGCCAGATCATCCACCACACGTTCTTTGATCCAGTCGAGACCCACCTTGGCCATCCACTTGTAGATACGATCCAGATACTTGGCATGCTCACGATAAAGCTGCGTCACGGCCTTGATCACCAGGATCGCCTCTTCCTCGGTTGGCACCTGCACCAGCAGTTCGGTTTCTTTCACGTCCATGCCAGCCGCCCCACCGATGGAGACCTGATAGCCCGAGTCCACGCAGACCACGCCGATGTCCTTGCAGGTCGCCTCCGCGCAATTGCGCGGGCAGCCTGACACCGCGAGCTTCAGTTTGTGCGGTGTCCAGGCCCCATGCAGGGTCTTTTCCAGCTTGATGCCAAGACCGGTGGAATCCTGCGTCCCAAAGCGGCAGTGATCGGTGCCCACGCAGGTCTTCACCGTGCGCAGTCCCTTGGAATAGGCATAGCCCGACACCATCCCGGCATCGTTGAGGTCTTTCCAGATCGCGGGCAGGTCCTCGCCCTTCACGCCCAGCAGGTCGATGCGCTGACCGCCTGTCACCTTGACCGTGGGCACCATGTATTTGTCGGCCGCATCCGCAATCGCGCGCAACTCATCCGGCGTCGTTACTCCGCCCCACATGCGTGGCACCACGCTGAAGGTGCCGTCTTTCTGGATGTTGGCGTGCTTGCGTTCGTTGATGAACCGGCTTTGCGGATCGTCCTGATACTCCAGCGGCCAATCTGCCAGAAGATAGAAATTCAGCGCCGGACGGCAGACATGACAGCCGCAGGAGGTCTTCCAACCGCACTCCTGCCAGACAGCAGCCATGGAAGTCAGGCGCTGCGACTTGATCATCCGTCGGACATCTTCATGGGTCATGTCCGTGCAGCCACAGATCGAGGCGGCAGCGGGTATGACGAAGTCATCGCCAAGCGCAGCGGCCAACACCTGCTCGACCAGCCCCGTGCATGTCCCACAGGAAGCGGACGCCTTGGTGGTCGCCTTGATCGCGCCAAGGTCGGTGGCGCCTGCGGCGATGGCGTCTTCGATCTGACCTTTGCAAATGCCGTTGCAGCCGCAGATTTCCGCGTCACGCGGTAAGGCTGCAACGGCTTTGAGCGGGTCCAGGGGGGTGCCCCCCTGAAAGGCAGGGCCAAAGATCAGCGTATCGCGCATCTCGGCAATGTCGGTCTTGTCCCTGATCAGACCAAAGAACCAGTTGCTGTCCGCAGTATCGCCATACATGACCGCACCGATCACGACGTTGTTCTCAATCACCAACCTTCGATAGACACCGCGCGCCGGGTCCCGGAACACGATGTCCTCGCGCCCCTCTCCATCGGCAAAATCCCCGGCCGAGAAGAGATCACATCCCGTCACCTTCAGCTTGGTGGAAAGCTCCTTCTGAACAAAGCGCGCCTCTTCGCCCAGCAGCGTCTTCGCCGCCACCTT
>CAYUSM010000131.1:0-8301 GCA_964447345.1 uncultured Sulfitobacter sp.
GTCGAGCGCGAAGGCCAGCGGCTGCCAGCCGGTTTGCGGGCGCAGCTTTTCCTGCCCCACGTAATGCGCCCAACCGCCGCCGGATTGCCCGACGCAGCCGCACATCACCAGCATGTTGATGACACCGCGATAGTTCATGTCCATGTGGAACCAGTGGTTCATCGCGGCCCCGATGATGATCATCGACTTGCCGTTCGTCTTCTCTGCGTTGTCAGCAAATCCGCGGGCCACGTGGATGATCTTGTCAGCCGGGACGCCAGTGATCTTCTCGGCCCAAGCAGGCGTACCAGGCATGTCATTGGCATAGTCCGATGTGACCCAGTCACCGCCGAGACCACGGTCCAAGCCGTAGTTGGCACAGAACAGGTCGAACACGGTCGCGACCGCAATCTCGCCATCGGCGGTTTTGATCTTTTTCACCGGGATGTTGCGGGTCAGAACGTCAGGGTGATCGGCATCTGTCTTGAATTGGCCGAACGCCTCGCCACCAAAGTAGGGAAAGTCGACGCCCAGAACATCGTCATGGTCTTCTTCCAGAACGAAGCTCATCTTGAGCTTGGTCTCGGCCTCTTTCGCCTTTTCTTCGAGGTTCCATTCACCGTCTTCGCCCCAGCGATATCCGACAGACCCGTTGGGTGCGACAAAGGCTTTGGAGGCCTCATCAAACGCAACAGTTTTCCATTCCGGGTTGTTGTTTTCACCCAATTTGCCGTCCAGATCGTCGGCTCTCAGGAAGCGGCCCGGCACCAGCTTGCCGTCCTTTTCGTCCAGCTTCACCAGCATTGGGAAGTCCGAGTATTTGCGGGTGTAATCCTCGAAGTATTCGGCCTGACGGTCCAAGTGGAATTCACGCAAGATGACGTGGCCAAAGGCCATCGCCAGGGCAGCATCCGTGCCCTGCTTGGCGTTCAGCCAGACGTCGCCGAACTTGGCGGCCTCGGAATAATCGGGGCAAATGACGGCGGACTTGGTGCCCTTGTAGCGTGCCTCAGTATAGAAATGGGCGTCAGGTGTCCGCGTTTGCGGCACGTTGGAGCCCCAAAGCAGCAAATAGCCCGAATTGTACCAGTCGGCACTTTCCGGCACGTCTGTCTGTTCGCCCCAGGTCATGGGCGAGGCAGGCGGCAGGTCGCAGTACCAATCATAGAACGACATGCAAACGCCGCCCATCAGACTGAGATAGCGTGACCCGGCCGCATAACTGACCATCGACATTGCAGGAATCGGCGAGAAGCCAAAGACGCGGTCGGGGCCATAGGTCTTGGCCGTATACGCGTTTGCGGCCGCCGTGATTTCGGTCGCCTCGTCCCAAGTGGCGCGCACGAAGCCGCCCTTGCCGCGTGTTTCCACGTAAGAGGCGCGCAGGATCGGATCAGCCTGCAGTTTGGTCCAGGCCTCGATCGGCTCCATCGTCTCGCGCATCTTGCGCCAGATTTTCATCAACCGACCGCGCACGAGAGGGTTTTTGACCCGGTTCGCAGAGTAGAGATACCAGCTGTAGCTCGCACCACGTGCGCATCCGCGTGGTTCGTGGTTTGGCAGATCGGCGCGGGTGCGCGGGTAGTCGGTCTGCTGCGTCTCCCAGGTAACGATCCCGGATTTGACGTAGATCTTCCAGCTGCAGGACCCCGTGCAATTTACCCCGTGGGTCGAGCGGACGACTTTGTCGTGGCGCCAGCGATTGCGATAGGTATCTTCCCAGTCGCGGTTTTCCGTGGTCACTTTCCCAAAGCCGTCCGAAAACTGGTCCAGTTCCTTGGACTGAAGGAAGTTCAATCTGTCGAGCAGATGGCTCATGTTTTCTCTCCTAAATGCGGGGGGCCACGCCACCTTGGCGGCGCGGCGCGATCATTTCTGGCTCAGCAAGGAACCGGCGCGGACTTGCGGCTGTAGAAGATCCAGCAAATCACGGCACAGACGGCATAGAAGCCAAGGAAGGCCCACAACGCACCGTTCGGAGCACCTGTCATGGCAATCGAGGTGCCGTAGAGCTTCGGAATGAAGAATGCGCCATAGGCTGCAATTGCCGAGGTAAAGGCGATGATCGCCGCGCTTTCCATTTCCGTCTGCTTTTGAAGCGCACCTGCGTCGAGGTTCGGCATCAGCCGCGGGACTTCCTGTTTCATGATCGACGGGATCATCTGGAAGGTCGAAGCGTTGCCGACACCAGTCAGGAAAAACAGTGCCATGAAGCAGGCGAAGAAGCCCCAGAAATTACCGTCTGGCGAAGCCTCGGAGGGCAGGAACTGCAAGACACCGAAGACCGCGATAATCATGGCAAGGAATGTCCAGAAGGTCACACGCCCGCCACCGAACTTGTCGGAAATCCAGCCCGTTGCTGCGCGGCTCAACGCTCCGACAAGCGGCCCGAGAAAGGCATATTTTAGCACATCAACTTCGGGGAACTGTGTGCGCATCAACAGTGGGAAGCCAGCGGCATAGCCAATGAAGCTGCCGAATGTACCCGTATAGAGAACACACATGATCCAGTTGTGCTTGCGGCTGAAAATCACAGACTGATCTGAGAAGGACGACTTCGCATCGGCAATATCGTTCATCCCAAACCATGCGGCGATTGCACTGACGGCGAGGAACGGCACCCAGATGAACCCGGCGTTCTGAATGAACAGCTGACCACCATCGGACAGTTGCTGCGGTTCTCCGCCGATGGCGCCAAAGACACCCATTGTGATGACGACCGGCACGAGAAACTGCATGACCGACACGCCAAGGTTACCAAGACCTGCGTTCAAAGCGAGTGCGTTACCCTTGGACTTCTTGGGGTAGAAGTAGGCGATATTCGCCATTGAGGAAGCGAAGTTGCCGCCACCGAAGCCACACATCAGCGCCAGGATCAGAAAAGTGACATAACTTGTGTCGGGATTCTGTACCGCAAAGCCGATCCCAAGTGCAGGTAGCAGCAGAGAAGCTGTCGAAATGGCGGTCCACTTACGGCCCCCGAAGATTGGTACCATGAAACTGTAGAAGATGCGCAGTGTCGCGCCCGAGAGGCCCGGCAACGCCGCAAGCCAGAAACGCTCGCCGACGGAAAAGTCGAAACCGATTGCGGGCATCTTAGCGACAACGACCGACCACACCATCCAGACCGAGAAAGCCAGCAGAAGGTTGGGGATCGAAATCCAGAGGTTTCGGGTTGCGATGCGTTTGCCCTCGCTTTCCCAGAATTGCGGATCTTCGGGCCGCCAGTCAGTCAGCAGATAGCCGCTGTTGGCAGTTGCGGTTGCGGTGGTCGCCATGGTGGGGTCCTCCCGTGGTGGCGTATTAAGAGTGTGGCGGGCCGCTCATCGGCCCACCGGGTTCGATTTCATTCGGCTGGTTGACCGCCGTTTTTTCTTGCGATTGCGGTCAAGCCTTCTTCCAGTTCAGCGTTGGCCTTGAGCGCGCGTTGTCTAAGTGTCTCGATATTGGCTGCAGCGAAGTTCGCGCGTTCCTCGTCTTCCTGTCTGGTCGAGAACCTCACGAAGAAGGCCAGGAATGAAGCACAGGTGACTACAATGCCGAGGATGAAAAAGGCCTCAGACCAGTCGATCACGTTCTTGAAGAGAAACCCTGCGAGCACAGCACCCGCGTTCCCGCCCGCGCCGACTACACCGGCCACAGCACCAAGCGCCTTTTTGTTGATGAAGGGCACCACGGAATAGGTGGCCCCTTCCGCCATCTGCGTGAACAGCGAGAAGACGATCAACGCAGGCAGGGCCAGGAACAGCACATGCATCTGGCTGAAAACCATCAAAGCGCAGCCTTCGAAGAATAAACAGACAAAGAGCCAGAAGGCACGGCCCTTCAGTCCCCAAAGCGATCCGAAGTTATCTCCGAACAGGCCGCCTAGTGTCCGCGCGAAGATGTTCATCAATCCGAAGGAGGCGGCGACCAGACCCGCAGTCACGAGGGTCAGATCAAAGTAGTCCATGAAGTAAAGAGCAGCGACATTGTTTACTGTCAGCTCGATACCGAAACATGCGCCATAGATTACGAACAGCACCCAGACCCGTGGGTCTTTGAGTGCCTGCATGTAATTGCCAGTGACTTTCTTCTTTTCTTCCATTTTGCCCTGCGCACGCAGATCGTCGAAATTGCCGTCAGGCGCGTCTTGGGTCAGAAAATAATAGGCGATCCCGGTCAGAAAGATGATCACACCGACCACAACCATAGATAGGCGCCAGCCAACCGCTTCGGAAAAGCCGAAACCAACGACCATGACCGAGAACAACAGCGGCATGACAAATTGCGTGACACCGCCGCCCAGATTACCCCAGCCCGCCGAAGTCGCGTTTGCCTGGCCAACCACGTTGGGCGCAAACATCACAGATGTATGGTACTGCGTGATAACAAAAGCAGCCCCGATGCCGCCAATCAGAACACGGAACAGCAAGAAAGTTTCAAAGCTATACGACAAGCCGATGCCCATCACTGGAAGCGACCCGATGATCAGCAGCCAAGTATAGGACTTCCTGGGCCCGATGCGGTCACAGAGCCAGCCGATGAACAGCCGGGCGAAAATAGTCATTGAGACCGATCCGATGATGGCCCAGCCGATCTGGTTCGGCGTCAGTGCGAGTTCATCCCGAACAACGCTCATTAGCGGCGCAATGCCGAACCATGCAAAGAAGCACGAGAAGAACGCGAACCACGTCATGTGGAAGGTCCTGATCTGCACCATCTTTACGTTGAAGAAATTTGACCACAGTGCTGTGGCCTTGTTTTGAAGTTCCATCGCGGCCCCTCCGCCTTTTTGCAGCCGTTGCTGCTGTTCTGGGTTGCGATAGAAATGAGGTCGTTCGGTTCTGCGATTGTTGATGCAGATCAAAAAGACGGCTTTTATGCAGCAAAATAAATAGCTTACAGAAATTGGTCATGTCGCGTTAGGCGGTCCGTCAAATCAGACGGTAGCGGCTGTCAATCGAAGGCTTGACAATTATCAAGTGGCCACCAAGGATGATTTCAAAGAACAAAGGTGAGGTGGAAGCAGACAATGCCCGAATCGTATCGACAAGACGTGCGCGATCTCGCGCTATTTGCCGATATGGATCAGGTCAATTTCGAGTCCCTCATGCGAGGGTCCTACGTCCAGAACTTCCCGCCACGCATTGATCTGATCACCGAAGGTGACTCACCGGATTTTCTGCATGTTGTCGTCTCCGGTGCCGTTGACCTGTTTTCTTCATGGAACGGTAGGGAAACCAGTATGGCGACTGTGCGACCTGTCAGCACATTCATTTTGGCAGCGACGATCAAGGACGCCCCTTACCTGATGTCAGCGCGTACATTGGAAAAAAGCAGGATTATTCTTCTACCGTCAGAGGATGTGCGTCAGGTGTTTGAAAAAGACGGTGCGTTTGCAAGGGCCATCGTGACCGAACTTTCCCAATGCTATCGCGCCGTCGTCAAGAATACCAAAGATCTCAAGCTTAGGACGTCATTGGAACGACTGGCAAACTACTTGTTGCGCCAAATGGGGCGCACAGGATCAAGCGCATTTGACTTGCTTATGGAGAAGCGTCGCTTGGCATCGTTTTTGGGAATGACCCCCGAGAACCTCAGCCGCGCCTTCAAAGGCCTAGAACCCTACGGCGTACGCGTCGATGGCAATCATATCAAGATCACAGACACCGAGGAATTGATGCGTTTTGCCAAACCCAGCCCACTTATTGATGATCACTCGACCTAAGGAGCACCAATGTCCAAGACTTTGCCCGGAGCCGCCGGAGAGCTCGCTGAACAACATCCTGACCTGTGGAGTGCTTATGCGGCACTTGGAAAGGCCTGCGCCGAAGCTGGCCCTCTAAGCGACCGTGAACGCCGCCTGGTTAAACTTGCGCTTGCTGTTGGAGCTGCCTCTGAAGGAGCAGTCCATTCTCACAGTCGGCGCGCGCGCGCCGAAGGAATCGAGGAGGCAGCCATTCACCAAGTGGCCCTGCTTGCAATTGGTCCACTTGGCTTGCCGCGCGCGGTTGCGGCGAAAACTTGGATTGAGGATAAAAAGGGATAGTCCCTATAGTGTCGCCAGCTGGTGCATCATGGCAGTGGACTGACCCCGAAAAGCAGGGGATGGAGCCAGATCAACATAAGATAAAGCAGCAGAGCGGCCGCGAGCCGAACAAGTGATCTTGCTGAGATGGTGATCTGCGCTGCTCGGGCCTGCATCCACAGATGTGACCAAGCAGAGCCCATCTGCCGCTGCTTGCGTCTGTCGATGATCGTTTGGCCCGCCACGGCGAACGCGGCAAATACAGAAAACAAAAGCACATGGGCCAAATCTCCGTTCGGCAATACATGTGCAAAAGCCCATATGCACAATGCTATCAGGAACGGATGACGGAAAAAACGCACGATTCCGGGAGCATTTGGATCAAACCTATCGTTGCGTGCACCACCAAATGAAAACGGGTTCGGTTTGCCGATGGAAAAGGCTAACAGCAAGCAGACCACAACCATCACTGCTAGTACAACATAGTTCTGCCAAGGGGCCCAACTCCAGAGCGACACGTAAGGTGCGCGCCCCGTAGCTCCGATCAGCCAAGCCAGCACACCAAGCGAGAGCGCCGAGTAGGCGAGCGTAAACCCCCGAGATCCAAGGGAGCGATCAAGCATCCTGCGGATGGGAGGGCGTACCGGGATGGAATGACTGAGGAAAAAGGCCGCAATCGCCCCGACGAATTCCGCCCATGCCATCTTAGGTCTTCTTTGCAGGGGCCAAGCGCAACAGCAATGGGCCATAGAGAGCGGCAAATCCTGCAAACGCCACGAACCATGAGAGGCCAGCGGCCCAATACAACTCTTGCGCATTACCGGGCCAAAGACCCGCAGCAACCCGAAGCACCATGGCGCTCAGCACACATGTGTAGATTGCGATTGTCCCTGCCCCGGCATTCAAGGGTTGGCCCGTATGTCCCAGTGTTGCGCGCGTCATAACTGCCAGCGTCATGAGGCCAATCGCCCCGCCCATCCAAAAATGCTGCGCCGCCCCAAGGCCAGCCATTCCAGGCAACATGATCTCGGCCGCCATGGCAAGCGCGCCAAGCGGGACGAGCAAGTAGGCGACATGCAAAACTGCGACCAAAGGCTCTGCGCCCGTATACACACCTGCCCAGCGGGTCAGGCGGGCGAGATGCAAGGCACCAGCGATTGCAAGCAAAGTGGCAGCGATGAACGACGCAGGTAAGACGGCCCAGGCAATAAGGGCCGCGAGCAAACTCAGCAGGGCAATCTTATCAAGTCTCTGCATCGGGGAGGCAGGACGTGTCTCTGCCCCTTGCTTAACCAACCAGTTGCGCGTGAACGATGGCACGATACGTCCACCGATCACCGCGATCATCATGATCCCTGCCCCTAGCCCGATCCGCAGTCCGTAACCTTGAGCAGCATAGTCACCTTGGGCGGCTTCCCAATGGAAAACAGCATTTCCCAGCATCAGCGCAAATAGCATCCCAAGCACAATGAGGTTGCGCCAGTTCTTTCCGGCCACAATCTGACGAGCGATGACAATTGCCAAAACCGTTGGCATGGTAAGATCAAGAAGTGCGACAGTGAATGGTGATAAAGCTTCTGAAAAAGTGATGGCAATGCGTCCCATAACCCAGAACCCAAACAGACCACCCAATGGCCATCCCACAATTGGCAACCTGCCGGTCCAGTTTGGAACTGCCGTTAGTAGAAACCCAGCAACGACTGCAAGCAGGTACCCAAAAAGAAACTCATGCGCATGCCATGAAACCGGATCAAATGCAGTAGGCAGCGCCATGTGCCCCGACAACATCAGCACCCAAAACACCATCGCCAGCGCGGCCCATACGGCCGCACCAAAGAAGAACGGGCGGAACCCGTAGGTCAGGATTCCTGGTCCGGTCCAGACGCGCATCTGTTCGGTTGTGGTGGTCATTTGTGTGGCCTTGTTGTCGCGACGCCGTCCTCGGTCAGGATCAGGTCGAGCGGGATGTCATGGGGTTGCGGAAAGATCGTCGGCCGGCGCGCGGCGCTCAGCGCGATGCCGATGGTGCGTGGCGTCAACCCGGCCAGCGTCCGGTCGAAATAGCCCCCACCCCAGCCCAGCCGATAGCAGTCGTCGGTCCACCCGAGGCAGGGCGCGAGAACGAAATCGGGCACCAGCCTATCGGCTGCAGGGGAGGGAACCGGGATTTTCCAATCGCCGCGCACCAGTTTGGTCTCGGGCGTCCAGCTGCGAAACACCAGTGGCGCGGCGCGCGTCTCGACCACTGGCAAGGCGACGGTGACGCCCGCGCAGTGCAGATCGGTCAAGGTCGGGCGCAGGTCGGGTTCCCC
>CAYUSM010000132.1:0-8270 GCA_964447345.1 uncultured Sulfitobacter sp.
GCCACATTCCTGCCACATTACCCCCTATGGTACGGCCTTCAGACAGCGGCGCTAGATGTTGACACCGCACTGCAGCATTTTTGCGATATTCCCTGTATTCAAAGGGTTTATCGAAAAGGCGTCCTGTGTTAGCCTGACCTCATAAAAATATGGCCAGTCGAAAAATCGGCGGTCTGAGGCAGAAAAAGGCAGGTTTCCATGAAGGCGCGACGCGTATCGTCGGCCCGTTACGGGTTGTTTTTCTTCGCTGCAATTTGGTTGTTGGTGCTCGTCCCGCTCAGCGCGATGTCGGCCCCCTATGCGGCGTATGTGATCGACGCCCGGACCGGAAAGGTTCTCCATTCCCGCAACGCGGATACGCGGCTGCACCCTGCCTCCCTGACCAAGATGATGACCCTCTATGTCGCCTTCGAGGCCATTCGCCGCGGCGAGATTTCACTCGACACGAAGGTCACCATCTCCAAAAAGGCAGCTGCGGAGCCCCCCAGCAAGCTGGGCTTGCGTCCCGGCCAGCGGATCAAGCTGCGCTATCTTATCCGCGCGGCAGCGGTGAAATCCGCGAACGATGCGTCGACCGCAATTGGCGAAGCGATTTCGGGGTCCGAGGCGCGCTTTGCCCGGCGCATGAACCGCACGGCCAAAGCACTGGGAATGACCCGGACAACCTTCAAGAACATGCACGGGCTGACCGAAGCGGGGCATCTTTCCACGGCGCGTGACATGACCATCATGGGGCGGCATCTGCTTTACGACTTTCCGCAGTACTACAACCTGTTCTCGCGCATCACGGCTGATGCGGGTGTGCGCAAGGTCAGCCATACGAACCGACGTTTCCTCAATTCCTACAAGGGCGCTGACGGGATCAAAACAGGCTATACACGTGCCGCTGGCTTTAACCTGACGGCCTCTGCCGAGCGCGGGAACGAACGCATCATCGTCACCGTCTTTGGCGGCAAATCGACCACCTCGCGGAATGCAAAAGTGGCCGAGTTGATGGACCTTGGCTTCCGCCGCGCGCCTTCTAACGCGCCATTGCGTAAGCCTAAGAAACCCGTCTTTGCCGACCTTGAGACCGCTCCAAGCGTGAACCCCGGCTCGACCTCAGGCGGCGCGGGCAAGACCATTCGCCTCGTTGGCGCTGTAAAAACGTCTAAACGCCCACAGCTGCGCCCGGGCACCTCAGCGCCAGTGCTGGTCGCAGCGGCAACACCGCCACCCGTTTCTGACGCGGACATCACAGCCGCATTGAAAGAAGCCGTATCGACCGCCGCAGCAACGCCCCCTCCTGCTCCGGCACCGGATGTGACGCTGGCCGCTGCAAATGCCTCAATCCGCCCGGCCCTGCGCCCCAGAACCCAAGCAGCCCCACAAAAGAAGCGCGTGATCGAACAGGAGGTTGTGACCCGCGTCTCGACCTCAGGTGGCCGCCACTGGGGTGTGAACGTGGGACGTTACCCCAGCCGATACGCCGCCGAGAAAGTGCTGCTGAAAACCGCGCTGGCCGAGATGGCCACGCTGGACGGCACCTTACGCAAGGTGGTGCGCAGACCGCAGGGGTTTGACGCCAACTTTCTTGGCATGACCCGGGAAAGCGCCGATCTGGCGTGCCGCAGGCTCGCTGCCCGCAATGTCAGCTGCTTTATGATTGGTCCGGGCTGACCTTCGCCGCTGCGGCCTCCCGCGCTTCGCGGCGCAACCAACTCACGAAATCCTTGACCGATTTGCGCAGCACGCCAGGTCGCGTGACGATGTGATAGCCGGAATCCGGCGTCTCTTCTGTA
Organism: uncultured Sulfitobacter sp.; assembly: GCA_964447345.1. Classification (GTDB taxonomy): domain Bacteria; phylum Pseudomonadota; class Alphaproteobacteria; order Rhodobacterales; family Rhodobacteraceae; genus Sulfitobacter. Next base: position 1,782 of record CAYUSM010000132.1, read on the forward strand.
TGCAGCACCCGCAGGCGCCCCGCCGCGATGTCACGCGCTACAAACTCCCGCACCGTCACCGCAACGCCCTGCCCGTCACGCGCCCCGTCCAGCATCAGGTTGCCCGGCACCTGCATCAGCCCTCTCGCCATACCTTGGACGCCAAACCGCCGGAACCAGCGGGTGCTTTCTGAGGTTCCGAATTCTTCCAGCCACGGGAAGTCGGCCAGTTCATTCAAATCAGTGATCGGCCTTTCCCCCACCAGCGAGGGTGCTGCGACAACCACCATGGGGGACTGCAAGAGCATCTCCGATTCTGTCCCCGGCCAAGGCCCCGAGCCATACCGGATAGCAATGTCGATGCCATCAGCCCCAAGGGCAACGACGTTCGCCGATGGGTCGATCATCAGATCAACATCCGGATGGGCCGCGCGGAACTTGGACAGGCGAGGCATCAGCCAGGAGGCCGCAAAGGTCGGTGTAACAGACACGTGGATAGGCCGTGCTTCCAGCTGGCCCGTGATTTCCTCAACCGCGTCGATCATGCCGGAGAACCCGCTTTGCAATGCCTGCGCCAGCCTCTGACCTGCAGACGTCAGCTCAAGACTGCGGCCCGAGCGGTCCAGCAACGGCACGTCCAGATGCCCTTCCAACCCGCGCAATTGTTGGCTGATGGCTGCGTGGCTCACGCCAAGCGCCTCTCCTGCGGCCACGATATTGCGCGTCTCAGCAAAGGCGGCAAAGGCACGCAAAGCAGACAGCGGGGGCAGGTTACGCCAATTCATATGAAATTCCAGCTTACATATCGAGAATATCCATGACTCGCATGAATGCCCAATAGGCGCATAAATATATGCATGAAGTCAATCAAGGAAGGAAACGACATGTTAGGTATCTATGCTGACACCTTTATGACCGCGACCCGCACCGGCCCGCTTGAAATGCACGAGGTTCCCCCCAAGCACAAAGGCGCGCGCCGCCGGTGGTTCTCGCGCCGTCGCAAGGTCATGATCGACCCCAAGAAAATCTGAGGCGTCAGATGACCCATAAAACCGCCCTGGTCCTCGTGGACATTCAAAATGACTATTTTACCGGAGGTCTCTGGCCCGTTGACGAGATGGATCGCGTGGCAACGGCTGCTGCCGAGGTGCTGACAGAAGCCCGCCGCAATGGCCAGATGGTGATCCACATCTACCATGAGGCCACCAGCGACAGCGCCCCTTTCTTTCGCCCCGGAAGCAAGGGCGCTGAAATCCACCCCAGTGTCGCCCCGCTTGCGGACGAGGCGGTGATCCTCAAACACCGCCCCAACAGCTTTCACGGCACCGATCTGCATGACCGCCTGCGCGCAGCAGAGATCACATCGATCACGTTGGTCGGCGCGATGACGCAGATGTGCATCGACGCGACAGCCCGGGCCGCACGTGATCTGGGCTATGACGTGACGCTGGTTGCCAATGCCTGCGGTGCCAAAGCGCAAAGTTTTGGTGAAGTCAGCCTGTCGGCTGAGCAAGTGCAGGCGGCATTCTTGGGACCGCTGGCCATGTCCTACGCAAAGGTGGTTTGAAATGACCTTCGTTCACTTGATCGGCCAACGTCGTGGTCTGGATCGTGAGACCCTGATTTTCATCGTCAAATGGGCAACTTCTGTTGTCCAGATCCTGGGCTACGCCGCCACGGGCCTCGGATTGGCCCCGCTGAACATCTACCTGTTCCTGGTCGGGATGGTGGGTTGGTTTGCCGTTGGAGTGTTTTGGCAAGACAAGGCGATCATGCTGATCCACGTCATCGCCTTTGGCGTCCTGGCCGCAGGCTTGTTTGGCGCATCTTAGGTGGGATCATCTGAAACCTTCTTGTAAAGGTGCCATGTCGCATGGCCGAGCACCGGCAAGACAAAGAATAGCCCCAGAAACATCGGTATCATCGCCGCAAGCGTCACTGTGGCGATGAACACGCCCCACAGCAAATACGCGCCAAACGAGTCCGCCACTGCCCCAATCGACTTGAGCAAGGCCGTGATAAAATCCACGTCACGGTCCAGCAGCATCGGCATGCCCATCACGCTGATGGCAAATACAAACAGTGCAAAGAGCGCGCCCACAACACTGCCAAATCCCAGCATCGACAGCCCTTCGGTCGTCAGGAATATCTGCATCGAGGACGAAACGTTGGTCATCGGGGAGAGGCCCAGAAAAAGGGCAAAGATCATATGGCCCAAAAAGAACCAGAACATGAAGGTCACGATGATGATGGCCGACAGCCACGGCAATTGGCCGCCCCGCTCCGCCCAGACATCGCCAAAAACCTCGCCAAAACTGGTGTCTTCTCCGCGCGCCTGACGTCGGCTCAACTCGTAGAACCCGACTGCCCCTAACGTGCCCACCAAGGGAAAGCCCATCACCGCAAGGATCAGCCAGAAGGTGTGTCCGGTTACATAGGTAATCCAGGTCATCACCAGACCCGCAATGACAAAGAAGCTGGCAAAGATCAGGTCCGCAAGTGGATTGGCACGAAAGTCACGAAGCCCCATTGAAAGGGATGATATAAAATCCTGTCGTGTCGGGCGGCGGAAGGTCGGTGCGCCGTGCGGTCTTTGGGTCATGAGATCAGTATTGCGCAAAAATGTCGCAGTCCCAAATGATCTGCATCAAGTCTTTCTCATCTGACCGGCCACCTTTGGCATGGGCTCCGGCACCTCCGGGTCAATACCTGTGGGAAAGCTGTCGATCAGGATGCGGTACCGCATATGTGCGTCCGTAATCGCACCATAGGACCCGATAAGCTCCCGGATGGGCCCGCCCAAACGCTCCAGACCAGACACAAACGCGAGGATCACACCCACCTCCACTTCGCCCTGAATAACCAGATAGCCGCCCCAGGCGATGACGCCAAAAGGCCCCAGCGAAATCAGCAGATTGTTGAGGGTCTTCATGATGTTTTTGGTCATCAGAAACCGCGTGCGCAGCTGCAGGATTTGGTCCGTCAGCGTTGTAAACCCTTCCGGCGGCGGTCGATCCAGCAGATCGTCTTCCGCATTGTCGACGATGTAATTGCCCAGCGACCGCACAGTGATCGCCTTTTCCCCGGCCAGCCGGTTCATCCGCGCCTGAAAGATCGGAACGATGATGAATTGCGGCGAATAGAGCGCCAGCGCAATCGCTGCGACCATCGGTTCAATGTAGAACATGTAACCCAGCACCACCGCCAATGTGCCGATCTGCAAAAGCGGTCCGGAGATGGCGGAGCCCGCAAATCCGCCCAGCTTCTCTGTCTCGCTCGACAGCATGGAGACCACGGCCCCTTCATCCACAACGTCGTCGCCGTTCTTGCTGGCCTTCAGCAGCGACGGCGGCGTGACCGTGTAGATGTGATAGTAAACAGACCGGCGCAGCGCATGCACGATCCGTGCCGAGATCAGCTCGCGCTGCACACGCATGGCAAACTTCAATCCCGCCGCAGCCAACAACGCAAGGATATAGAACCCTGCCAGACGGATCAGAAGCGTAACATCGCCATTGGCCACCGCATCATCCAGCATCCGGCGCTGAAGCTCCAGCGGGACCGGCGCAAGGGGCAACAGGGACAGGGTCAGACCAATGACCACCACCTGCTGCCATTTGGAGTAACGAAAGATGTAGCGGTAAACCGACTCGGGCATGGCGCGCAGGGGCATGGGAAATGGTCTTTTGCTGAATGTACTCAGCCAAAGGTGACACTTTCCTGCGCCAATGCAAAGCATGGTTAGAGAAAAGACATGCCTTTCAACGCGGCAACCCGCCCATCAGGTCGCCGCCTGCAAAAGTTTGCGCGTGTAATCAGAGGTGGGACGATCATAAAGGTCCGCCACATTCCCATATTCCACGACATCACCGCGTTTCATCACCAGAACCTTGTGCGACATGGCCCGAACAACCTTCAGGTCGTGGCTGATAAAGAGATAGGCCAGCCCGTATTTCGTCTGAAGATCGCGCAGCAGCTCGACAATCTGCACCTGCACGGTCATGTCCAGCGCACTTGTGGGCTCATCTAGAACCAACAACTTGGGCCGTAAGACCATGGCGCGCGCGATGGCGATACGTTGGCGCTGGCCGCCGGAAAACTCATGCGGGTAGCGATCCATTGTCATCGGATCAAGGCCGACTTCCTGCATGACTTCATGCACCAGAACACGTTGATCCTCGCCCACTCTCACACCATGGATGCTTAGGCCTTCGGAAATGATCTGAAAGCAGGTCATCCGAGGGGACAAAGAGCCAAAGGGATCCTGAAAGACGATCTGCATTTCCGACCGCAAGCGCCTGAGCTGCCGTGTGGACCATTTGCGCACGTCTTGGTCCATAAAGGTGATCCCGCCCTCTGACGCGATCAGGCGCATGATGGCCAGGGCCAACGTCGTCTTGCCCGACCCGGATTCGCCCACAATGCCCAGTGTTTCGCCCGCGCGGACCGACAGCGTGGCGTCATTGACGGCCTTAACGTGCCCCACTGTGCGCCGCAGCAGCCCTTGGGTGATCGGGAACCAGACCTTTAGGTGATCGGTGCGCACAATCTCTTTTGCATCTTCAGAGATCGGGTCCGGTTCACCTGTAGGTTCTGCGCTCAGCAACTTCTTGGTGTAGGGGTGTTGGGGGTTGTCAAACAGCTCACGCGTCGGCCCCTGCTCAACAATCTCGCCCTTCTGCATCACACAGACACGGTCCGCGATACGGCGCACAATGCCAAGGTCGTGGGTGATGAACAGCAGGCCCATGCCCTCGCTGTCCTTCAATTCTTTCAGCAGGTCGAGGATCTGCGCCTGAATGGTCACATCCAGGGCCGTTGTCGGCTCATCCGCGATCAAGACGTCGGGTTTGTTGGCCAGCGCCATGGCAATCATGACGCGCTGCCGCTGTCCGCCGGACAGCTGATGCGGATATGCGCCCAACCGGCTCTCCGCGTCCTGAATGCCCACCTTGTCCAGAAGCTCCAGAATCCGCGCACGTGCCGCGTCGCCGGACAATCCCTGATGCAAAGCAAGGCTTTCTGCCAACTGCTTTTCAATGGTGTGCAGGGGATTGAGCGACGTCATCGGCTCTTGAAAGATAAAGCTGATGTCGTTGCCGCGCACCTTGCGCAGCAGCGCCTCGTCCGCGCCGATCATCTGCTGTCCGTCATAGACGACCGAGCCGGACACCTCCGCGCTGTCCCCAAGCAGCGCCACCGTCGACAAGGCCGAGACCGACTTCCCGGAACCGGACTCACCCACCAAGGCCACGGTTTCTCCGCGTTCCACGGCAAAGCTCACGCCTTTGACCGCCTGTGTCAGCGCGCCGTCCTGCCGAAAGGACACCGACAGATCCTTGACCTCCAACACGGCCGTCATGTGAAAGTCTTTCGCGGATCGAACGCGTCACGCACGCCTTCAAAGATGAAGATCAGCAGCGACAGCATGATGGCAAAGGTGAAAAACGCGGTGAAGCCAAGCCAGGGGGCCTGCAGGTTCTGTGTGGCCTGCAAGGTCAACTCCCCCAGCGATGGGTAGGATGACGGCAGACCGAAGCCCAGATAATCAAGGATCGCCAGTGTCGAGATTGTGCCCGTAATGATGAAAGGAAGCATCGTCAGCGTCGCCACCATCGCGTTGGGCAGCATGTGGCAGAACATGATCGTCATATTGCCGACGCCCAGGGCGCGCGCCGCGCGGACGTACTCCAGATTACGCGCACGCAGGAATTCTGCACGCACCACGCCCACCAGCGATGTCCAACTGAAAAGCACCAGCAGGAAGACCAATAACCAGAAACTTCGCCCTAAAATCGCGAACATGATGATGATCACATAGAGCGACGGGGTTGAGGACCATATCTCGATAATCCGTTGAAAGATCAGGTCCAGCCAGCCGCCAAAGAACCCCTGCACCGCTCCCGCAAGGATGCCCAGCAGGGAAGCGAGGCCCGTGACAATCAAGGTAAACAGGATCGACAGCCGGAAACCATAGATCACCCGCGCCGTCACATCACGCTTGGTGCCATCCGTGCCCAGCCAGTTCTGCTCGTTCGGGGGCAGCGGGGCGGCACCTGGCCGGTCCACGGCCGTGTTGAATGAGTAGGGAATGATCGGCCAGATCGTCCACCCCTTCTCAATCTGTTCTCCCGCAATCTCGCCATCTTGCGCGTCTTCGATGAACCCTTCGGGATCATCGAAACAGTCAATCAGCCCGCCGGTGATAATCAGACACTCCACCTCTGGATCGCGATAGATCGCTTCGGTCTGGAAATCCCCGCCAAAGGCTGTTTCAGGATAGAAGTTGAAGATCGGTGTGTAGAATTCGCCGCGGTAGTTCACGAGGATCGGCTTGTCGTTCGCGACGAACTCCGCCAGCAGCGAGATCGTGAACAGCGCAAGAAATATCCAGAGAGACCAGAAGGCGCGCCTGTTCTTTTTGAAGTTCCGCCAGCGGCGCTTGTTCAGGGGCGAAAGCGTAAAACGCTTTGGTCGTTCGGGAACCGGTGGCGGTGCGGACATGCCGGG
>CAYUSM010000133.1:0-8168 GCA_964447345.1 uncultured Sulfitobacter sp.
ATCATCACCGTGATCATCACGAAAAGAACGGCCGGGCGTATCATGTCAGAGGGTCTTGGCCCGTTTGGCAAAGGCAAGGGCTTCGGCGGGGGCCTGTCCCATGCTCTGCGCGGGGTCAAAGACCGCATCGCTCAGGTCGGGATAGTCGGCTTGTGCAAGCTTTTGCAGTGGGACGCGCTTGTCCCGGGCCTCCAGACAGAGCGCCTTGGCCTTTGCCTGCGCCTCAGGGCGGGGCATCATTTGGGCGAGGGCAAAGCTGAGCGCTTCGGCGTGGATCAGACCGAGGTTGCCGTCGAGCGTGCCGTGCATCTGGACCGGTTGCGGGGACATGGCGGTGACAAGTTTCCGGGCGTGTTGGAGGGCGGCTGCAAGGGAAAGGGTCAACTGCGGGACCACCATCCATTCGGCGAACCACGCGGCCCCGTCGCGCTGGTGCTGGTGAACGGCAGCGGTCTGCAGGCTGGCGCGCAGGCCGGTGAATTGGTGCGACAGTGCCAGGATGGCCGAGGGCCCTACCGGGTTTTGCTTCTGGGGCATGGTTGAGGACGCCCCCGCCGTCCCCAGATTGACCTCCGAGACGTCGCTGGCGGTCAGTGCGATCAACGTTTGGCCCATATGCGCGAGGGCGGCCATCACCTGCCCCTGCCAGTCTGCGATCCGCAGGATCGGCCCGCGATCAGTGTGCCAGGAGCGCCCCGGATCCTTGAGGCCCAGTGCCTCCGCCAAGCCTTTGCGTGTCTCTGCCGCCTGCGGGCCCAATGCCGACGCGGTGCCCGACGCCCCCGACAGCGAGACCCAAAGCGATGAAGCCCGCAGAGGCTCAAGAGCGGCCAGCGTGTCGAGGAGCGGTGTTCCGAACCCGGCAAGCACCGCGCCCCAGGACGTGGGCGTGGCATGTTGCCCGTAGGTGCGGGCGGCCATGGGCAGATGCGCGTGGTCTTCAGCCTGCCTGCCGAGGGCAGAGATGATTTCGCGCAGATCAGCTTCAGCCAACGCCAGCGCCTGCCGCAGGCGGAGCATCAGCCCGGTGTCGATGATGTCTTGTGATGTCGCACCCCAATGGGCGTAGGCTGCGTGTTCCGGCGCGTTCATCTCGGCGCGAAAGGCGGCCACAAGGCCCGGTACGCTGACGCCGTTTTCACCCGTCGGTCTGGCAATGGCACCGGGATCAACGGTGATTTCCATGCTGGCGCGGTGGATGGCGGCGGCAGAGATTTCGGGGATCACGCCAAGGCTGCCCTGCACCTTGGCCAGCGCCCCCTCGACCAGCAGCATCGCGCGGATCGCGGCGCTGTCCGAAAAGAGCCGACCTGCCTCTCCGGTGTCGAAAAGCTGCGCGTAGAGCGGGCTGTCAAAGACCGATGCTGCCATGGTCTAGCGGTCCTGTTTGTGGGCGTCCCAGACCCGCTTGGCGATCTTGATGGCGTGGTTTGCCTTGGGCACGCCTGCGTAGATGGCGACGTGCTGGAAGGCCTCCATGATGTCCGATCTGCTGGCCCCCGTGCGCGCGCAGGCGCGTACATGCATCTCGATCTCTTCAAAATTGCCGGTGGCTGCGAGCAATGCCAGTGTCAGCATCGACCTTTCGCGCCGTGTGATCGCGTCAGAGGCCCAGACGGTGCCCCAGGCGCTTTCTGTGATGAGGTCCTGAAAGGGCTTTTCCTCGGCCATCATGCCCTCGGTCGCGCGCTTTACATGGGCGTTGCCCAGCACCTCGCGGCGGACCTCCATCCCGCGTGCGTGACGATCAGACATGGCCGACCTCCTTGAGGAAGTTGGTCAGGGTGGCCGCGTATTCCTCGGGCTGTTCCACGCAGGGCAGGTGGCCCGCCTGCCGGATAATGTGCATCTTGGACGCCGGGATCAGGTCCATCATCTCGCGCACCAGATCCGGCGGGGTAGAGCCGTCTTCGGTGCCTGCAATGCCCAGTGAGGGCAGGCGGAGCGTGGCGGTGGTGGCCATGAAGTCTGTGCCGGAGATCGCGGCAGAGCATCCTGCATAGCCTTCGTCTTCTGTCCGCACCAGCATGTTGCGCCACAGTTCCAGCTCAGGCGAGGCGCGGAACTTGTCAGAGAACCAGCGCTCCATCACGCCGTCTGCCAGGGCTTCGATGCCGCCCTTTTTGACCGCTTCGATCCGTTCGTTCCACATGTCAGGCGTGCCAATCTTCAGCCCCGTATTCGACAGCACCACCGCACGAACCAGGTCGAGCCGTTTGACCGCCAAGCCTTGTGCGGTCATCCCGCCGATGGAAAGACCCACGAAAACGCAGTTTTTGATCTCCAGAAAATCCATCAGCCGCTCAACATCTGTCACCAGCGACCCCATTGAGTAGGGACCGGGCGGGCAGGAACTCAGCCCGTGACCGCGTTTGTCATAGCGGATGATGCGCAGCCCATCGGGCAGCATCGGCAGGATCGGGTCCCACAGCCGCATGTCGGTGCCAAGTGAGTTTGAGAACACCACCGGCGCGCCGTCGGCGGGGCCGTCCACGCGGTAGTGCAGGCGCACGTCTCCGGTATCGAAAACCTTCATCTGGAACCGCCTTTCATCTGGATTGTTGCCATGATCTGTCCGTGGTCGGAGGCCAGCTTGTTATAGGGTGCCTCGGGGTGGCTGCCATCGGTCAGGTGATCGTTGAGGACCGAGAAATAGGTCATCTCTCCCAGGCTGCCGGGCCACTCTGGTGTGAAGTGACGGGACATCAAGATCTGGTCGATGCTTTCGTAGTGGCCACCGAAGGCTGCGGTGTAGACCATGTCGCGCAGGGACTTGCGCACGAACATGGCTTCGGCCGAGTGCAGGCGTACTGCTTCGATGTCTTCTTCAATCTGCGCGGCTTCTTCGTCGGAGTAGCGGTCGCCCCGATGCTCTGCATCATGACGCAGCATCCAGGCGTAGTTCTTGAAGGGCGCTTCACCAGTGATGATCTCGGTGCTGACTGCGGTCTGATTGTCGTTGAAGTCGCCCAGCACGATCACCGGGCGGCCTTGTCTCAGCTCTCCGATAATGGCACCGCGCAGCACCCAGGCTTCGGCCATGCGTCGCATTGCGGCACGGGCAGAACCGAGCGCCCTTCCAACCGGGTCATACTGCGTCAGGTCCGCCTCGGGCGCAAAGTCCGCACCTTCTGGCCGGATGAATTCGCCCAGCTTTGATTTCAGGTGGCAGTTAAAGACGGTGACGACCGCGCCATGCACCGGCACGCGGACCTTGAGGATGGGGCGGGAGAGTTTGCGGATGCGGAAGTGCCCGCCTTCATCACCGCCGAAGGTCTGGAAGGGGATGTCCAGCGGCTGGCCGAGGTCCTGAATGATCTGCGGCTCTTCGGCAAAGCCCAGACGTGAGAGAATGGCGACGCCGGGACGGCGGCTGCCGGGGGCGCCGTCATGGATGTTGGGGGCAAAGGCGAGGGCGGCTTGCCCGTAGTCGCTGTATTCGAGATGCTGGAAGATGGCGCGCTTGCGATAGCGCTTGTCTTGGCTGGGCATCGCCTCGGCGTTGCTGGCCGCCCCGTACCGGTCGGCGCGGGTGATGGTGTCGCGCAGGGCCTGTTCTTCGAAAATCTCTTGAAACCCAATGACGTCAGCGTTCATTGCCACCAGTTGATCGGCCAGCCAGTCTTCTTTCCACGCATATTCTTCGGGTGTGTAGGACTGAAACTTGTAGTATTCCTGATCCGCCCCGATCAGGTTTTTGACGTTGAAACTGGCGATGGTGAATTCGGTCACGTGAGTGTCTCCAGCGCGCGGGCGAACATGGGCGCGTCCACATTGCCCCCGGAGATGGTGACGATCACGTCATCGCCTTCAATCTCATCCTTGCGGAAGAGAGCGGCGGCCAGCGCCACGGCGCCGCCGGGTTCGGCCACGACCTTGAGCCGGTTGAACGCATGCGCCATGGCCATCAGCGCTTCGTCTTCGCTGACCACCAAACCCGGCCCGCAGAGGCGGTACATGATCGGGAAGGTGATGTTGCCGGGTTGAGGAGAAATGATGGCATCGCAAATATTGCCGGAGGTACGGTTGTTACGCTCGATCCCTCCAGAGCGGAGGGAGCGGGCCACATCATCAAAGCCTTCGGGTTCCACGGGGCGCGGGCGCAGGACCGGTGCCTCGGCTTCCAGCGCGAGGGCCACACCGGACAGGAAACCTCCGCCGCCACAGCACACGATAACATCTGCTTTCTCGATCCCGGCCTCTGCGGCTTGAGCGGCGATCTCAAGGCCGCAGGTGCCTTGACCGGCGATTACCTGCGGCTCATCGAAGGGTTTGACCAATGTGAGACCGCGCTCTTCCCCCAACCGCGCGCCGATCTCCTCGCGGCTTTCGCCGTCACGGTCGTAAAGCAGCACTTCGGCACCGTAGGCACGGGTGTTTTCGATTTTCAGCTTCGGGCTGTCTGACGGCATCACGATCACCGCAGGCACGCCGTGCAGCTTGGCCGCCAGCGCCACGCCCTGCGCATGGTTGCCGCTGGAAAAGGCGATCACGCCCTTTTGTCGAACCTCCGGCTCCATCGCCGACAGCGCTGACCATGCGCCGCGAAACTTGAAGCTGCCAGTGTGTTGCAGGCATTCCGGTTTCACCCAGACGCGCCGCCCGGCCATTTCGTCAAGGAAGGGCGAGTTCAGCAGCGGTGTGCGTCGCACATGTCCTTCAAGCCGGTCGGCTGCCGCGCGGATCATGTCGATGTTCATTTCATCTGCTCCACCCAAGCGTGCAGCGCCGCTACAGCTTCGGGCTCATCTAGGAAGGGCACATGCCCGCGTCCCGGCACGACAGCAGCAATCATGTCCGGACGGCGTTCCTTCATTTTGTCCAGCGTCTCTTGGGCGAAAAGCAGGGAATTGCCCCCCCGGATACAGGCCACCGGCAGACCTGCCATGGCGTCGAAGAAAGGCCAGAGGTCCATCGCGGGTTGGCTGGCCATCGCTTCGGTCGCTTCACGCAGCTTGGGATCGTAGGTGATGGCCAGACCATCCTCGGTCTCTACGTAATTCTTCTGCGCCTCGCGCAGCCAGCGGTCGTCCGGCACACCTTCGAAGTCTGCAAAGACGTGTTTCAGCGCTGCCGCCGCTTCGGCGTGGGTTTTCGAGGCCGGGTTGCGGCCGAGGTAGACCATGATGAAGGCGATGCCGCGTGGGTCGATCTCTGGCCCGATGTCATTCAGCGCCACGCCAAGCAGATGATCCTTGGCCGCGGCTGCCAGCCCCATCCCGATCATCCCGCCCCGCGACGTGCCAAGGATCGCGGTCTTGGCCAGCCCCAGATGGCCCAGCAGTTCCAGCACATCGCGGCCTTCAACCTGCAGGTTGTAGTTCTGCCAGTTCTCGTCAAAGTCCGACTGCCCGCGTCCGCGATAATCGATCTTGATCACGCGGTTGCCCGCCAGATGCGGGGTGACATAGTCGAAATCGGCGGTGGTGCGCGTGAGCCCCGGCAGGCAGAGGATCGGAAGACCCTCGCCATCGTCTTCGTAGTAAAGGTTCAGACCGTCGGAAGTGGTAAAGTGCGGCATTCAAACTCCTGCCAGTTCGGGGATACCTGTCAGGTCCCGCAGTTGATGGGCCGGGGTCCAGGGCAGGCGGTCCATAGGCTCGCCACTTCTGTTGACCCAAGCGGTTGTAAAGCCATACCCCGTTGCTGCTGCGGCATCCCAGCCGTTCGACGACACAAAGAGCACCTCGTCTTTGGCGCAACCGAAATGCGCGCCGACCAGGTCGTAAACCCGGGCGTCGGGCTTGAATATGCCAACGCTTTGTACAGACAGGGAGACATCCAGCACCTCCGCAATACCTGCAGACTGCACGGCACCGTCCAGCATCTCAGGTGAGCCGTTCGACAGGATCGCAGTGTTCATGCCAGCCGTTTTTAAGCTCGCCAGCATCTGCGGCACTTCCGGATAGGCCTGCAGTTCCCAATAAAGCGCAAGAAGCCGCTCGCGCAGCGCCGGGTCACCGTTATGACCGGTCTTTTCCAGCGCCCAGTCGAGGCCGTTTTGGGTGACTTCCCAGAAGTCCGTGTGCGCGTCCGCAACGGCGCGCAGCCAAGAGTATTGCAGCTGCTTCAAGCGCCAGTGCTCGGCCAGCACCATCCAGTCATCCTTGATCGCAGCGAAATCCGGTTCCGCTGCCGCCTGCCGCGCGGCGGCGCCCACATCAAAGAGCGTACCGTAGGCATCAAAGACACAGGTGGTGATTGGCATGACATCCTCCCCCAAAGCCGGGATCAGACTGTCACGGTGCGCCGCCGCCGAAAAGACCGGAAATTGTACCAAATGCCGGGGTTTACTTCACGTAGCGGCTTTGAAAAGGTGCGCGCCATCCCCGAGCACCCGCGCAGATACGTGGCCTCGCCCCTTTCCCAGACATATTGGAGACGACCATGACGGCAGTGAAGCCCGGCGATACTGTTGCGATCCACTACACCGGCACATTGCTGGACGGCACGACCTTTGACAGTTCCGAAGGGCGCGCGCCGCTTGAGTTCGAAGTGGGCTCCGGCGAGATCATTCCTGGCCTAGACAGCGCACTGCCTGGCATGGAGTTGGGCGAGACGAAGACCGTAAAGATTGCTTGTGTTGACGCCTACGGGCCGCTGAACCCTGAGATGCGGCAGGCGATCCCGCGCGAAGGAATTCCTGAAGACATCGAGCTGCAGATCGGGACACAGTTGCAAATGCAGACGCCGGATGGACAAGCGCTGCCCGTGATGATTGTCGATCTGGACGAGGCGACGGTAACGCTGGATGCCAATCACCCGCTGGCGGGCAAAGACCTGCAGTTCGACATCGAATTGGTCAAGATTGGCTAGGCCCTATAGCCCGGGACGCATATCCTTGAGCTTTTTCAACGCTTGGTCGGAGATGTCATGTGTCTGAAGGCCAGTGTCCGTCTCAAGCGATATCTTTTGGTAAGAACCAATGAAAGCCGGGGCTGTCAGTTCGAGGGTTATACCCCCTCCGCTGGCAGGCTGATCCGCTGCACCACTCGACATGAGTGCAAGGATCGCGATGAGGACAAACCCCACCATCGCCGTCCAAAGACCGGCCTTGACTGCAAAGGTCTGGTCGGGTTGGGGCAGGTCCTGCGCATATGTGTCAACCGTGGTCATGGTAAGACAAATAGCGGAGAACAAAGGCATAATCGTGGCCTGAATGAGGAATCTCCGGACAACTTTGTGGCGTAGCCCTGCCGTTTCGTGCGCGGGAAAACCGTGCTGATGCTGTGACACGAACAGGCTGCGCTACGTCCCTCCCAACACTTTGCCGATCTGATTGGCAATGGCGTTGATATCAACCGTTGGGCTGGATGTCGGTGGTTCAGGTTCCGCGGTGGCGCGTGGTGCGGCCCGCTGAAAGCGCGGGCCGCTGTGGCCACTGGGCCGGTTGATCTTGATCCCGGCACCGGCGCTTGGAACCTCGGATTGCGCAGATGGCTCCACGGGGACAGATGTCCCGAACACCGGTCCCGACTGCGATTGCCCCGCAGGATCAATTGTGCCGGGGACCTTGCCTGGTTGCATTTTGCGGAGCAATCCCAGCACCGCTTCCGGGTCTGCCATCGCTGTGCCGGGGGATTGTGCTGTCGGTACAGGCGTGCCCGGCGTCGACGCGTCTGTGCCACGCAGTGCTGTAACGCCGTCGACGGCCGCGCTCATCAGTGCGGTCCGCAATTGCGGCTCGCTGCGCAGAACGGCGGCGACGGTGATCATCAGCAACAGGCTGATCAGTTTTGCCCAGAACCGCGCGCGCTGCGCGCGGATGCGGCGCGTTTCGATCACCTCGTGGCTGTATGTCTCGGCAAAGCTCATGCGCGAGGAGATACATCCGAACTCGGGCCAAATCTGGGCATCCAGAGGGAAAAGCCGCAATTTCTCAGGCCGCGTTTCAAAAAGCACCTTCCGCCCCTCGCCGCGATGCTGCGAAGCCATTAAGGGAGAGGGATGGACGATACATTTGAGATATTTCTTGTCTGCGCGCCCGGGCTCGAAGAGCTGTTGTGCGCCGAGGCGGCTGAAAAAGGTTTTGCGTCTCCCAAGGCCGTCCCGGGTGGCGTGACCATCGAAGGCGGCTGGCGCGAGGTCTGGCGCGCCAATCTGGAGGTGCGGGGTGCTGTGCGGGTGCTGGTGCGGGTGGGGGCATTCATGGCCTTTCATCTCGCACA
>CAYUSM010000134.1:0-8116 GCA_964447345.1 uncultured Sulfitobacter sp.
GATGATAGGCGTGTGTTGAGCGGGATTATCTTCATCAATCGCAATGGCTTACGCTGGCGCGATGCGCCCGCCGCCTATGGCCCCCAGAAGACGCTCTACAATCGCTGGAAGCGTTGGAGCGACAAGGGCATCTTTGCGCAGATGATGATGGGTATGGCTGCCGATCACGGCGAGGAATCGACTGTCATGATCGATGCCACCTATCTCAAAGCGCGCCGCACTGCGACCAGCATGGGCGTCAAAAAGGGGGGGCGTGGACGTCTGATCGGTCGCACGAAGGGCGGCATGAACACGAAGCTGCACGCCATCTGCGACAGCCAGGGACGTCCGCTGAACCTGTTCGTCACCGCCGGGCAGGTCAGCGACTACATCGGTGCATGAGCGCTGCTGAGCAGCCTGCCGGATGTGGACTGGCTGCTCGGGGATCGTAGATACGACGCCGACTGGTTCAGAGATGCATTTAAAGACAAGGGGATACGCCCCTGCATGCCCGGTCGAAAGCAACGCAAGACGACGGTGAAATACAACAAGCGCCGCTACAAACGTCGCAACCGGATCGAGATCATGTTCGGCAGGCTGAAGGATTGGCGGCGCGTGGCAACCCGATACGACAGATGCCCGAAGGTCTTCCTCTCGGCAATCGCCCTCGCCGCAACCGTCATTTATTGGTTATGAGTCCAGGCCCTAATGCGATCAGATCTGGGAAGCATTTGCATAAAGTGATCGGATTTGTGGTACGCGGGTGCGTTTGATGTTCGACAAAGATTTCCGAACTAAAAGGCTTACGAAGTCTATGAATGATGCGCGCATGGCATTGCAGGACCGGCGACACCAAACTTGATGAATTCATTGGTGCGAACATACTGGTCGCGTCGCGTCAGGCATTGCCCGATCCGATGTGAACGACCTATGCGAAGATGGGCCATCGTCGTAAGTAACCATACAAGGTATAATTATCCGCAGTTCAATCGCACCCACTTATGGTTCGAAATGCCAGGAAAATTTTGGACTAAGTGACTACACGATCAGCGGCGGGACAGAACATGACTGGAGTCGGGATTTCTTTCAGTCAAAAGTAAATATCGCCAACGTGAATGCAAAGTAGCGACGCGCAGTGGCCGATGTTGAAAGATGACCGCTATCAGGCGACCGAAACCCGAGCCGCATGATAACCAAGACACAGATAAATCTGTCGGTCACGGCATGTTATTTTGTGGGATCGCATTCTCGCGAAGACACGCGCCCGAACACCGAAGTTAAGGTTATGTCCGGTTGCGTGACCTACGCTGCTCGAAGAAACCGTGGAGTGTAGAATATTCGACGTCCGAAGTAGTATCCCCATGTTGCTGTGCACTTGTCCTACTTGGCGCTGCATTGATTATTGCTCAGCAGCAGATGTCGCGGACTAAGTTGAAATTGACATGTTCTCAACAGCCTGGAAGCGAAAGGCGACACTGGAGAATGTCTCTTTGACTTACATCCACTGACAAGAATAGCGGCAGATCATCGCTCAGAAGACCTCACGATCCCGCTGCTAATATGGATGGAGTTTTCTTGACGTCTGGGCAAAATGTCCGGCTGATCAACCGTTTTTATGCTACGTAAGCGTTGGGAAAAATGAGCGCGCGTTCGCCCGCGACAAGATGTGCCAAAATCTGAATGATATGCTTCAAATAAATCGTTCTGTCGAGAATGGCGCCATCCGACCAAAAGATCGCTTCGCCACAGCCTCATATGGTATCTCACCATTGAAAATCCGACTGGTCGGTTTATAATGCTTCGAATCTTGTGGAGAACTACTTTGGACAAGATCGTCATTGTTGGGGCGGGACAGGCCGGCTTCGCAGCCGCCGCCCGTCTTCGCGCGAAGGGTCACAGCGGCTCGATCACCCTGATCGGGGAAGAATCTGATGCGCCTTATCAGCGCCCTCCGCTGTCAAAGAAGTATCTTACCGGCGAGATACAGCGCGATCGTCTCTACCTTCGGCCCCTTCCCTATTACGATGAACAAAACATCGATTTCCGCCCAAACCAACGCGTGGTTGCCGTTGACCGAAGCGCAAGAACTGTCAAGGTTCATGGCGAAATCCTGGCCTTTGACAACCTGATCCTCGCCACCGGTGCGCAACCCCGTCGGTTGCCCGCGCGGATTGGTGGCGATCTCCCTGGCGTCTACACGATCCGCACATTGGCGGACATCGACCGACTTCAACCCGAGGTTCGAAAGGGTGCCTGCCTATTGATCGTCGGAGGCGGTTACATCGGGCTTGAAATGGCCGCGGTGGCCACACAACTGGGTTTGCGGGTAACGCTCCTTGAAGCCTCGCCCCGCATTCTGCAGAGGGTCGCCGCACCGGAGACGGCCAATTTCTTTCGCGACCTGCATCAGGCCCACGGCGTCACCGTGCTCGAAGGTGTCGAACTGGACAACTTGACCGGAAGTGACAGGGTGACCGGCGCTCGGCTATCGGACGGGCGCGAGATCAAAGCGGATTTTGTGGTCGTCGGAATCGGCGTATTGCCCCGCATCGACCTTGCCGAAGCTTGCGGACTGGAAATCGCCAATGGCATCTCGGTCGACGAGCACGGCCGCACCTCGGATCCCAACATTTTTGCGGTGGGCGATTGCGCTTCCTTCCTGCGAAACGGCGTGCGCATACGCCTCGAAAGCGTCCCCCACGCAATAGATCAGGCGAATGTCGCGGCCGACGCCATCCTGGGTCTCGACAGCGCCTATGTCGCCAAGCCATGGTTCTGGTCCGATCAGTTCAACGTGAAGCTTCAGATCGCGGGCCTGAACTCGGGACACGATCAAACGATCAGGCGACCAGGGGCCAAACCGAATTCGGTCTCGATCTGGTATTTTCGCAACAGTGAGCTGATCGCCGTGGATGCGGCCAACGACCCGGTTTCCTATTTAGCCGGCAAGCGTTGGATTGAGGCCGGTGTTTCACCGCGCATCGACGACATCGCAGATGCTGACCGCCCGTTAAAACAATTGATCGTCACCTGAGGGTCGGCATGCCGTAGTGCCTTTTGCTTCTTGAATTTAATCCTCGGAACTACCGATGTTAACGGCACCTTTGCGACAGGCCCGAATTTTCAGAGCTGTATTGGAAATGCGATCGTAGTCGGGTCTGGTTCATGATCAGAAGTTCAATGGTATTCGGCCCCGTCACCAATCCCACCTTCTGTTCGTCTTCACGGCTTTCCAAGTGTTCTGCCGGGGACCGTCGCATTTGACCTAAGACCCGACTTCCCTCCAGCGATTGGGAGAATCCGTAGGTGGATTTCTGGCCTCATGCGGCCCTGGTTTCCAGTCGCAATTTCAATACAAATTCCTGCGGCGTGAGATTGCCGAGTGACGAGTGGGGTCTGTTGCGGTTGTAGTTCCACTTCCATGCAGTCCTCTTCACGCGGGTCTCGGTCAGCGACGAAAACAGGGTTTCGTTCAATAGCTGGTCCCGGAAGCTGCCGTTGAAGCTCTCGATAAAGCCGTTCTGCATTGGCTTTCCCGGCGCGATGTAGTGCCATTCGATCCGGATCTGCTGGCAAGTGGCGATACCTCTGACGGGCAATTGACCAGAGCGGAAAAGTTAAGGATTTCCGCCTCACCGCGAGAAGAAATGCGAAGGCCGCTCGTGCCTTCTTTCAGCAGGCCCCCGAGACGGTTCGGATTTATGGTCTATCTCGGTAACGACTAACAAAGCGCCAGCCTATGCACATGTGATCGGTGAGATGAACGCCTACTCGTTCCCCGGTGATGAGATTTTACACGTGGATCGAAAATGGCGAAACAACCGAATTGAAAGCGATCACGCAGCGCTCAAGCGGATTATTGATCCGGGTCGTGGTCTTCAGTCACTTCGCACAGCAAGAGTGACCTTGAAATGTATCGAAGCCATTCGCATGATCAAACGTGGTCATGTTTGTGATCCACTGACCAATGTCACGGGCGAAGTCTGTCTGCTCGCCGAGCTATTTGACCTGGCTGGCTAAATTTCAGAGCGGGTCAGAAGACCAGCCTTTCCCGAAGCCATCAATGCAACGATCCTGAAAGACGTCAATCGCAAAGTAATATTCCGACCTTGGCCCTTAGCAGATGTCGAACCCAACTTGCCTACTCGCCATAGTGTTGTCTCCGCGCTCCTGCAGTAGACGTTGCATGCCATGCTTGTCGTAGGGGCCGCACTGAACACAAAGGACGGTTTTCAGAGTTTTCCTCTGCCCTGACGGGCGTTCCTCGCGCAGCAAAATTCGGGCCCCCTGCCCTTCTTCGCTTCGCTTTGCCTTCGATGTGTTCAGGTCGTTGTCCCCTGCCCTCTGATCATCATTGCAATACCGGAAAAGGAGCATAGCAATAAGCACCAACTGCATCAAACTCGAAAGCCCCGATAGCGAGACCGCCAAGGGTGTCGGTTCGATCTTCACCCTGATGTTCGGCATCGGCACCATTGGCGAGCCTGTTCCATGTGACAATCCGATGGCCCCACACATCGCGTCGTCGGTCGCTCGCCACGTGGCCACTTGGTCGAATGCAGCGGTATCTGGAAGAAGCAGAACCGCGACACCGGTGCCGACTACTTCACCATAAGCATCCGGGACTTCGACCTTAATGCCAACCTTGTCGAGGTCGCAAACCAGGATGATAACACGGTTCAGGCGGTGATCCCCCGGGGTCCGAAGAAAGCCTGAACGAGAACTCCAGCGAAGCCTTTGGTCATGCTGAAGGGTTTACAGCTGTAAACGGGCGATGTGTTCTTACGGGCGTATATAGTCTAATCCTGTCTCATTAGTCACTAAATGAGCGAAGAACCTTGACTTAGATGGGTGAATCACACCTGTTATCTCCAAGTGGCGCGAAAAAGGCCACGTTTTCGAAATTGGGGCAACCACATGATTCCAGTGACACCACTCGCAACCGAAAAGCCTTCTGCTCTCGCAACTGAGGTTTCCGAGCGGTTGAATGCGGCAATTCGAGAACACCTACTTGCGGCATTCGCCCCAGACAATACCAAGTCCCTGCGCAAATTCGCTGCTCCTGAAGTGGCCGAGCTATTGAGCGTTTCGGGCCAGTTCATGCGAAAGGTGCATGCTGAAGGAACAGTCCCTGAGCCTGATGACATCCGGGGAGGCCGCCGATATTACACTGCTCAGGAAATCTGGGACGCACGCGAAATTTTAGAGCAGTCGTCTCGCACCAAAGGACGGTATGTGCCGCACCGATCCTCCGAAGAGAAGCTCCAAGTTTGGCAGTTGATGAACTTCAAAGGCGGTAGCAGCAAGAGCACCTCCACTATTCACTTGGCACACTATTTCGCGCTTCGCGGGTACAGAGTTCTGGTTGTTGATCTCGACCCACAAGGCTCTCTCACCTCAATGTGCGGGATCAGTCCGGAGATCGAGTTTGATGGGCTGACGATTTATGATGCTATTCGTTACGATAACCCCGTGAACATGGCGGACGTCGTAAAAGCGACGTACTTCCCAGGGCTGGCTATTGCGCCTTCGAGGCTGATCCTTTCTGAGTTCGAAACAGAATCCGCGGTTCATTCTAATCCCGATCAACCCTTTTTTACGCGCATCAGGAATGCATTGGCGCAGGTTGCAGGTGATTTTGATCTCGTACTTGTGGATAGCCCTCCTCAGCTTGGTTTCTTGACAATTGCTGGGATGGCAGCGGCTAGCTCGCTGATCGTGCCGCTTACGCCTTCTATGCTTGATGTTTCTTCCACCGCTCAGTTTCTTGAACTTGCGGGTGCTTACATGGGCGTGATCGAAGATGCCGGTGCGACGCTGCAATATGACCATTTCAAGTTCTTGGTTACCCGGGACGAACCCACCGACATTCCCTCCCAACAGCTCACCTCATTCATGCGTGCTCTGTTTCAAAATCGCGTCATGTCCGCGACTGCGCTGAAAAGCACAGCGATCAGCGACGCGACGATGCTTAAACAGTCCATCTATGAGGTTGTTCGCTCCGAAATGACGAGAGCGACATACGATCGTGCCAAGAGTTCCATGGATGCCGTTGGCGAAGAAGTCGAGCGAATGATCCATCAGGCATGGGGGCGTTCATAATGGCTAGGAAGTCACTCCAAGACATTTCTGGTATTGCCAGTACAATTGCCCGGTCTGGTGCTAAGTCCGCGGACAAGGTTGCGAAGACAAGTGCACCGGCTCTCGGAGCGCTACAAGGATCACTTGCCGCAATTCGGGAAATCGATCCGGAGTTAATTGATGACTGGGGTCCTGTGGACAGACTCGATGAGTTTACAGCTGTAAACTCCGACGATGACGGTGAAGGTTTCGATACTCTCAAAAACAGTATCCTTGAAGGCGGACAACAGGTACCGATCCTTGTTCGAAAAGCAAGATCGGAGGGTAGATTTGAGGCTATCTATGGCCGGCGACGCCTAAGAGCCTGCCGGGAACTTGGCATCAAAGTACGCGCCAATGTCCAAGACATAGATGACCAGACAGCACTTCTCGCAAAAGGTTTGGAAAACGCCGCTCGGCGAAATCTATCGTTTTATGAAAAAGCGCGGTTTGCGGAGGCCATCCTTGAAGTCGGTCACGGGACTACAACGGTGCGGCAAGTTTTGAGCCTGTCCGCTTCGGGTCTCTCACACTTGATGAAAGTGACTCAGAGTGTACCGGTCAAAGTTGGTGATCTCATCGGGGCCGCACCGAAGTCTGGCAGGCCCAAGTGGACCGCTCTTGCGGAGCTTTTCATCTCCAAAAAGCTTTCTGAGAAGACTGCGGTATCCGTTCTTCTGAAGTGCGGAAGGGAAGTGAGTTCAGATGAACGATTGGAAGAGCTGCTAAACGAAGCTTCCAAACGCGGTACACGACAAGACCGCAGCTCTTCGGAAGTGACACCGGTTGAGGGTGTGACGATCAAGACAGGACGCGGATCGATATCGATGTCGGCTAGGAAATCGGGTGCCAATGCGAAATTTGCGGAATGGCTCGAAGACAACCTGGCTGAGATTATCAAGAGATCCTACGCCGAGTTTACAGCTGTAAACCGGATGGATGAAAACTGAGGACGAGCAGAAAGGAGGAAGGCAAGCAAAGAAACCCCCGAAACCGGAGCTTCGAGGGCTGCTGCGCAAAGCGCAATTCTTAGATTAGATACCTAGAATCTAGCAGCCACCGAAATACCATACAAGAAAAAACGCCTCTCGGCGAACGGGAAATCTTTGTCTGCTGGCAAAGTAATGACAAAATTCAACGATGCTCCGCATGGAGCGACTGGGACAACCATGCCTCAGAATGGTGAAGGTACGTCCAATATCAACCAACCTTCGGGGTGGCGCAAAGCGACAGTCGGACTCGCTGTCGCCGAACAGCATGCACAGGCGGGTGAACGAGCAGCTGTGCCCAAGGCACAGGCCTTCGTGGCGATAAAGCGCGTTGGCGCTCATATTGGTCTCAAGGCCGGTGACATGCTGCTTCTCGACACGCTTGGGGCTTTCACACAGTCCCGGGACTGGGAAGAGGGGCAGCGTCCGATCGTCTGGGCGTCTAACGCCTACCTGATGGAGCAGACGGGCTTCTCGCTCTCTGCGCTCAAGCGCCACGCACGGCGCCTGGTTGAAATTGGTGTGATCTCCTTCAAGGACAGCCCCAATGGTAAACGGTGGGGCCACAGGGACGCTGACGGGCGCATTATCGAGGCCTATGGCTTCGATCTGTCACCGCTCTCGGCCCGCGTCGAGGAGTTCGAGCAGCTCCAGGCTAAATTGCAGGCCGAGCGCGAGCTCTGCCAGCGTCTGAAGCGTCAGATCACTGTTGCGCGCCGGATGATCCGCGCCCGGATCGAAGCGGCCTTCAGCGGCACGCTGATAGGGCCCTGGCAGCATCTTTCAGGGCTGTTTGAGGATCTCCTGAACCGTCTTCCGCGCCGGAACACAGCCTCTGAGACATTGGACCGGCTCCTGACATGGTTCAAGGAACTTCAGGAGCGTGTCGAGGCGGTCTACCTTGAGGCTGTTCGGGCAGATGAGGTTGTGGAAAACGCAGATGAAACCGCCGAACAAGTCAGTAAAAAGCCCCAAGAATTGAACCCCAGGGAGGTCAATTCTGAACCACACATACAAATTACAACTCA
>CAYUSM010000135.1:0-6701 GCA_964447345.1 uncultured Sulfitobacter sp.
GATGAACGAAGCTTTCGCCGGGATGGATGCCCAGATTGACGCAACACGGGCCTATGGGGAAGGCGCCTATCTACCCCGCTGGACCTTCTGGAATTCGGTTCGCACAGCGGTTTGTGCGGAGTCCGCTGCGCTGTTGCTGTTCGCCTTGTTTTGGGCCAACCAACTGCAGACGGCGTGAAGAAACTAGGGAAGGCGTTCTCAAACGGACCGCCTTCTTGAAACGGTATCGTTTTGCCCGAAGTAGCAATGCCGGAGGTTCACAGTGAAACAGTACCATCGCCAGTGGTGTTACCTACCGCTTTTGAGATGTACTCGAAGTGGTACCTGCTGCGCCGGAGTCAAAAAGGCGGTTTCGTCCCGCAGACTGTAGGTTCGATAGTTTCTAAATTTCGCGAGCGCAGCGAATAGCGGCTATGTCGACTGCACCGCAGCGATAGCGTGACGTGGCCAAAGGCAGCTGTGTGCCGCCAACGCTTCCGCAGAGTCTGCCTCGTGCTACATCACATCCGGACGGCGCAGAGTTGCTATTTCTCGGCAGTGCGACAAGAGTTGACTTTGAAGCCGGCAAAACAAGGAGCCAGCGATTGAGCATCGCGACTGACGCCACAGAAGCAAGCAGCCCGCAGGGCCGACCTCGCAACAACGAGGTTGATGCAAAGATCGAAAAGGCCGCGTCTGCACTTTTGGCTGAGACGGGCTACTCCGGCTTCAGCATTGAGCGGCTGGCGCAGAACGCCGGTGTCTCAAAGGCATCGATTTATCGGCGCTGGAATTCGAAGGGCGAACTGCTGCTTGGTCTCTATGTCCATGACATCGTGGAGCCGGTGCCGTCACCCCCTGGCGATGATGTTTTTGATGCGCTTGAGGAATACCTGCAACTGTCGGTGATGCGCCTGACTTCGCAAAGCTGGAAGAACGCACTGCGGACCATTGTCGCCGAAGCACAGACTGACCCGAAGTTGGCGGAGTTGTTGCGCCTGCGGTTGGTTTTTCCGCGACGACAGGCGGCCAGGTCAGTGCTGGAGCGGGGGATGGCGGATGGCCAAATCTCGGATCGGATTGACATGGAGATGGCGCTTGATCTGCTTTTCGGGCCGCTTTGGTACCGGCTTTTGTTTGAGCATCTGGAGTTTGACAGGGCCTTTGTCTCTGCGTTGATCACCGAGTTGCGGCGCTACCTATCTGCTGTGGATTGACGGGCGAGGATTTGTTGGGTAGATATTCGAAACGAGACGTATCGTTTATATTACTCAGATGATCGGGGCGGGAATGCAGATTTCAGGAGACGTCGATTGGCTGCCCGCCGCGCAACAAGGCCATTACGTCAATCTGCGCCGCCATCTGCATCAGCACCCGGAACTTGGTTTTCAGGAGGTGCATACCGCCGGCGTTGTGGCGCGCGAGCTGGCCGACATGGGGCTCGACCCGCATACCGGCGTCGGGCGCACCGGGGTTGTCGCAAGCATCACAGGAACCAGGGGCCATTCTGATAGGTCCGTCGCACTGCGAGCGGATATGGACGCACTTCCGATCACGGAGGAAAACACCTTTGACCATATGTCGAAGTTTCCAGGCCGGATGCACGGTTGCGGCCACGACGGACACACTGCGATGCTTTTGGCTGCTGCGCGCATACTGATGCAACGGCGCGAGGATTTCTCCGGCACAGTCGTGCTCATTTTTCAGCCAGGCGAAGAAGGCCATGCCGGTGCCCGCGCCATGCTAGAGGACGGTCTGCTGAAGCGTTTTCCTTTTGATCAGGTCTTTGGGTTGCACAATTGGCCTGGGCTCAAGGCGCATCACGTCGCCCTCAGCCCTGACCGGATGATGGCGGGCATCGACCGCTTTCACATTCAGATCACCGGCAAGGGGGGACATGGCGGGCATCAGGATCAGACCAACGATCCGATCCTGCCGATGGTGCAGCTTGCGCAATCGCTGCAGACGATCGTGTCCAAAAACGTAAGTGCTTTCAAGGAGGCGGTCGTGAGCCTGAACCTTGTCAGCTCCGGAACATCCAGGGCGCTGAGCGTCGTTCCCCAGACTGCGGTGATTGAGGGGATGACGAAGTGGTTTGACGAGGATGTCCGCCTGCTGTTGCAGAACCGCATTTCCGATCAGGTCGATGGGACGGCGGCAGGCTTTGACGTCACAATCGAGAACCGCCATGAGCGGCTGTACCCTCCAACGCTCAACCATGCAGGTGAGGCAAAGTTGGTCTTGCGTAGCGCACAAGCGGTGGTTGGTGTGGATCGGGTAACCTGGGGCATTGAGCCGAGCATGGGGTCCGAGGACTTCGCGTATTTTCTGTTGGAACGACCGGGCGCGTTCTACCGGCTGGGAATCGGCGAGGATACCGCGCCGCTGCATTCTCCAAAGTACGATTTCAACGATGACACATTGGCAACCGGTGCGGCGCTGCACGCGCAAATTGCCATGGATGCGCTGGCGGCGGGCAGCGCGGGAGAACAGAGATGTTGAGCAACAGGGACTTTCATCATCATGTGATGATGCCATGGCACGCGCAGGCCGACGCTGCCGCAGCAAACACCATTTCGCGGGCGGAGGGGTGTTTTCTGTTCGATGATCAGGATCGCCCGATCTTTGACTTTTCCAGCGGTTGGGTCGCGGCGAATCTGGGCCATGGGAACCGGGACATCATTGATGCGGTGACCGCGCAGATGGAGCAACTTTACTACGCGCCGCCGATCTTCAAGAACCACGCGCGCGCGCAACTGGCCGAGGAGCTCTCTGATCTCTCCCCCTGGGCAGACGGATGCCGCGTGCATTTTACCACCGGTGGCGGCGAGGCCAATGATGATGCCATCAAGGTGGCGCGGCTGGCGACCGGGCGGACCAAGGTGATGGCCGCCTACCGGTCCTATCACGGCACGACAGGAACGGCGGCGGGTGTGACCGGCGACATGCGTAGATGGGCAAGCGAACCGGCGGTGTTTCCGGTGGTGCGTTTCTTTGCCCCCTATCCCTACCGCAGCCCGTTTCACACCGACGACTCCACAGAAGAGACGAGACGCGCGATGGATCACCTGCACCGGATTGTGACGCAGGAAGGGGCCCACAACATTGCCGCGCTGATTATCGAGCCGATGGTCGGCTCAAGCGGCATGATCTGCTACCCGGACGGCTACCTCACTGCGCTGCGGGACTTTACGCGCCGCCACGGCATTCTGCTGATCTTTGATGAGGTGATGACCGGATTTGGCCGTCTGGGCGTGCCTTTTGCGGCCAATCGCTTTGGTGTTGCCCCGGACATGATCACCTTTGCCAAGGGGGTGAACGGTGCAGCACTCCCCCTCGGCGGTGTGATGCTGAGTGAAGACCTCGCGTCGAGGTTCGATGCGCAGGTGTTCGATGCCGGGCACACCCATGCGGGACATCCGGTTGCGATGGCCTCCGGTCTGGGTGCTTTGAAGGCGTTGCGTGAGCGGAACCTGTTCGCGCGGTCCCTAGAGCTGGAAGCGGTGTTTTCCGACCGACTTGAAAAGATGAAATCGGACGTGGCGATCATCGGGGACGTACGCGGTGCCGGGGCGTTCTTTGGGATCGAACTGGTCGCAGACAGAAGAACCCGGGAGCCTCTTGTGGATTGGTATGCAGAGGACGCCTCTTTGAATGCGCGCCTAACCGAGCGGCTTTTTGAGCTTGGGGTCTGGGTCTACAGCCGATACGGCATTCTGATGCTTGCACCGCCGCTTGTCGCCACGGATGCCGAGGTTCTTGATGCGCTCGACCAGGTCGAAACGGCGCTGGTCTGGCTGCAGAACGCGGCAGCCGAGCCCCCCGACATCACCGTCAAACAACCCTCCTAGAACAAAGGTGCAAACATGTCCCGGAAGAGCGAAATGTCTTTTGTCGTCAATCACGCCAAAACCAGTGCGTTCAAGGCGCAGGGATTGCGGAGTTTCTTTGAATACCGTGACCTTGGCATCAGCGGTGCCACCAACGGCAAAGTGGGTGCCCATGTCATCCGCGCCATTCCCGGGGCGCATTCAGGTGGGGATGACCACATGCACACGCTTCAGTTCCAGATGGTTTATGTCCTAAAAGGATGGGTCAGGTTCTGGTACGATGGGGAGGGCGAGGTCCTTTTGGAAGAAGGGTCTTGTGTCCATCAACCACCAGGCATCAAGCATCGAGAAATCGCGCATTCCGATGATGTAGAGATGCTGGAAATCACCTTGCCCGCGTCATTTGAAACGCAGCCCGCCTAGCAAACCGCCGCTCGTCGGTGATCGAATCCGCTGGCAGACTGCTAACTTTGCATCTGCAGCGAAAGTTCAAAATGCGGATCGCGGCGACAGCATGCCGACCGACTATTGAACGGCAGCAAAGGGCCGTTTCCCTGTCTGGGTCACAACGCCCGGTGGTCCAATATGCTGTGCTCGAACTACTGGCGGCAGTGGAGCTCACAGCGGAAGTCGCGAAAACGTGCTGCGAGCGCGGAGAGCAAATTCTGCGGCGCTCGCAATTCAGTATTTCCGCAAACCAGCGTGAAGACCGGCCATTCGAAAACTGGAGCTAAGATCTTTTGGTAAGTGACAAATCGCGGACCAAACTGACCTTGAGGTTTCGAACAATTGCCATGCAGATTGTCTTCACAGCCGGACCGCAACTCTTGTTGCGATTTGGCACGAGGCTTTGAAGCGATAGGTTTCCGGAGATGCCCCGATCTGAACTAAAGTAGCGCTGTCACCATCCGCCGTTCATGACAATGTATCCGCCCCATGTCAGAGCATTCGTTTCTAGGTGCATTTGATTTGGCTATAACAAAGAGAATTCGGCAAGGGTTATGGAAACTAGGAAAGCTCTAACTCCATTCTCTATTTCTTCTAAGGTTACAGGTGATAGCGAGCGACGCCTTTACGGATTTCCAGAATGGACCCTTGCGGCGGAGCCATGTCGCTGGATAGTTCGGAGCCGCAGAGAAGGGCGCGCATAGCCACGAGCGCAATCTTGTGTGAAAAAATGATGGTCGGAACTTTGAGACTTTCCAACAGTTCGGTAAGTCGGTTTGAAAGCTCCGTTAATCCTTCCCCGGCAGGTGCATTAATATAGCTATCGAAATCTTTGTTCACTTGCGCCGCCAAATCGGGATCAGAGATAAGCCGATCTTCGTGACAGGTTCCCTCCCATTTGCCGCAACCAATTTCTATCAAACGCTCATCTGTCCGGAAATCCCCGTTGCCAAGCGCCAGACGGGCCGTTTGCTGAGCCCGGTCGAGGGGGCTGCAAAGGACCTGATGGTTCCCGAGGCCATCGCGCAACTGACTCAATATCTGTCCTTGTCGCAGTGCCTGATCACGACCCTTTGACGTAAGGGGAGAGTCTAACTGCCCCTGGATGCGGCCCTTTCGGTTCCATTCGGTTTCTCCGTGCCGCAGTAAAGAAAGCTGATGTGGTACGGCAAGTGTGTGTGAGCTATTCATAGATGGCCATTAAACGCTTGCACTTGTGGGTTTGCCTGCCTTTGCAGGCTCTCGATCTTGATGCAATTGCCATACTGTGTTCCTTCAACTTGCTCACTGGTCGCGGCCGGATGCTTTGAGCTTTGCATCGTCGCAGGTGACCTAACAGCATTTCTAAATGCGAAGGCCCTGCTTAACAGGCAACTGGTGTTGACGGGCATAGCTACTGATTCACGTCAGCCGGTTGCCATGATCAATGTATGGGCGACCATCGATAATGTTGCGCCGCAATTCCTGTGAGTAGCCAGCGTGGTTTGCCTGTGTGACGTCGACTTCATGCGTCGCCGTATGTGCTTCAAAGAGTGGCAGCGGTGCGCCGGCGGCAGACATTGGAACGCCAAGCAACTCGGCAACTGTGGGTGCGATGTCTACGAGGCCTACCGGGCTTGAGTCCGTGCCACGTCGCCCATCCGGAGTTTTCACCATCAAGGTGGTCGTCAGTTCGTAGCGGTTCAGCCCGCCATGAATTCCGCAGCCCAGCTCGACATCGGAGATGAACGTGCACTGACCGGGTAAACCCCATTTGTCCGGGTCATCGGAGGCGCGCATTGTGAAGTATAGTTCTGCGTCACGATCATGGCCGTGCATGACCAGCGATTGTGGCAACGTTCCCGGGAGGCTTTCGACAATATCATCCCGCGCAAAGACCAAACCAATATCGTCGCGGTTCATCAACCAGTCAGATGCGGCGCAGCATAATCCGCAGTCGCCATTTAGGCTGCGGATTTCTGACATGGACCCTCGCGTGAGCCCCAGTTTGTGCTGCGGTCCCGGGAGATGGCTTGCAGGCAGTCCTTCCGCCTGCATTGCGGCGGTGATGTCGACCTGGCGCGTTGTTGTGATCTGGCCGTGATCTGACATGGCAACTACGGCCGTGCGTCCCGGAAGCCTTGAGATTGCATCCAGTACGTTGCCAAAAACCTCGTCTGCGGCTCGGAGCACGGAATGTGCCTCGGGCGAGCCAAGGCCAAAATGGTGCCAGGTGGTGTCGGGCTCCACGAGCCAGAGCAGCGCAACGTCTGGCACATCCCCGGTTAAGGTCGAACCGACAAAGACGCGGTTTGCATATTCCAGCGACGCCAGTTTCGGGATGTCTTGCGGGGGCAATGGACCGTATTCTGATACGATTCTACGGACGGTTTGTGGCGTTTGGGTCGACGCTTCACCGTGGATCGAAAATGTCTCTTGCTGCAAGGCGGCGACATCATGGTTCAC
>CAYUSM010000135.1:6801-8051 GCA_964447345.1 uncultured Sulfitobacter sp.
GATCACGTCGGGACGTAGCCCGTCAAAAACGACGACAACTACACGATCTACGGTTTCCATGAGGCAGTTCCTATTGTCGCGTTTCTTGCAACGACCCGGATCTGACTCGGCGGTCATCTGGGCCAAAGAGGTGGCAGGCTTTGGGATTGAGCTGGAGGCCGACGCCATCGCCTTCTTGCACATCCGTTAGGCCGTCCGCCTTTACGATGATTGGACGAGACAGACCGATGTCGACATGCAGCATTGTTTCTGATCCGAGGCGTTCGCACAGCACCGCCTTGCCTTTCAGTTCACCCTCGGGGGCGACGTCGAGATGTTCGGGGCGGATACCAAATGTGGCCTTTCCGGTTCTGAGCGAAGACCCATCCAACTGAATCGAAGCCCCACCTGGCAGCGCGCAGGAAACGTGGCCGCCCCCTGCATCGGACAGCTCAACAGCAAACGTGTTCATCTGAGGCGACCCCATGAACCGGGCCACGAAGAGCGTGTTGGGTTCGTGGTAGAGGTCCAGCGGGGACCCGACCTGCTCGATCATGCCTTTGTCCAGCACGACGATCATGTCGGCCATAGTCATGGCTTCCACCTGATCATGTGTGACGTAAATCATCGTGGCGTCGAGGTTGGCGTGCAGTCGGGTAATCTCTGCACGCATTTCAACGCGAAGGGCCGCATCCAAGTTTGAAAGCGGTTCGTCGAAGAGAAACACCTCGGGATTGCGCACGATGGCGCGCCCGATTGCGACCCGCTGCCGCTGACCCCCGGAAAGCTGGGACGGCTTGCGGTCCAGCAAGGTGTCGAGTTTCAACATGCGGGCCGCCTCACAGCAGCGTTTTTCCGTGTCCTCTTTCGGGTGATTGGCCATGCGCAGACCAAAGGTCACGTTATCGGCCACGGTCATGTGCGGGTAGAGTGCGTAGGATTGGAACACCATGGCCACACCACGTTTGGCGGGCGCGACATCAATCATCTCTCGCCCGCCGATTTCAAGCGACCCGTCGGTGATGTCTTCCAGCCCTGCAATCATGCGCAAAAGCGTGGATTTCCCGCAGCCGGAAGGGCCGACGAATACGCAGAACGATCCTTGTGGTATGTCAAGGTCCACGCCTTTGATGACCTCGGTCGGTCCAAAGCTCTTTCGGATGCCGTTTAGCTTGACCTCAGCCATCAATCCGTTCCCCAGTCTTTTTGTGTAATGGTGATCGCGCCATCAGCCCTTCGTCGCTCCGAGCGTGAGGCCGGCGATGAAGTGC
>CAYUSM010000136.1:0-8043 GCA_964447345.1 uncultured Sulfitobacter sp.
GGGTCGGCCTGCGCGATCATCGACTCGGTGCTGGACTTTGATCACGCCGCTGGCCGCACGGACACGGCATCGGCAGACAAGATCATCGCTTTCGTGAAAAAAGAAGGGCTGAACACCCAGTGGATACTGGAAAGCCATGTCCATGCCGATCACCTGTCTGCAGCGCCCTACCTGCAAGAAAGGCTGGGCGGGAAAATCGGCATTGGGGCTCAGATCACGACAGTCCAGGACACCTTCGGCAAGGTCTTCAATGAAGGGACCGAGTTTCAGCGTGACGGGTCGCAGTTCGATGCGCTGTTCAACGATGGCGACAGCTTTCACATCGGGCAGATGCGCGCAGACGTCATGCATACGCCGGGTCACACCCCTGCCTGCCTGACCTACGTGATCGGTGACGCGGCGTTTGTGGGCGACACGCTCTTTATGCCCGATTTCGGTACGGCCCGCTGTGATTTTCCAGGCGGGTCAGCACATGACCTTTACAACTCGATCCAGCGCATCCTGTCCCTGCCCGATGAGACCCGCATCTTCGTCGGTCATGACTACAAGGCCCCGGGAAGAGACGAGTTTGCCTGGGAGACAACTGTGGGCGCCCAAAAGGCGGCCAATGTGCATGTCGGCGGCGGCACGGACGAGGACAGCTTTGTCGATCTGCGCGAAACCCGGGATGCCAAGCTTGGCATGCCCAAGCTGATTGTGCCGTCCCTGCAAGTGAACATGCGGGCCGGACATATGCCGCCACCCGATGAACAGGGCACTGTCATGTTGAAAGTGCCCATCAACAAGCTCTAAGGCGCTGGACAGCCGTCTGGGGCTCTCGTAAATCTGCCCCATGGACCTTCGACAACTCACCCCCCGCTATTTCGTCAGCCCGCAGATCGATCCGGCGGACATGGAAGACCTGCGCGCCGCCGGGATCACCCGCATCCTGTGCAACCGGCCGGATGTCGAAGTTCCGCCAAGTCATTCTGCCGAAGCCGTGCGTGTCGCCGCCGAAGCGGCCGGTCTGACCTTTGCCGAGCAACCCTTGACGCATCAGTCCATGGTGCCTGAGGTGATCGCCCAAAACCGTGCCCTTGGGGCAGACACCGATGACGTCGTGCTGGCCTATTGCGCATCCGGGACACGGTCCTGCATCGCCTGGGCCTTGGGACAAGCCGGTCAGATGGACGCAGATGAGATTGTCACGGCTGCCCGCGCGGGCGGCTATGATCTGAGCAACATCCGCCCTGCCCTCGACCGCTCCTTCACCTGACACTCAGCCGACATTGAGCTGCGGCAATTCTGCGTCCTCATCGAATTCTGGCAGATCAGACATGTCGGGCAAGTCCGGCAGATCATCCATTTCTGGCAAATCGGGAAGATCAGGCAGCGCGCCGTCGTCGCTGATGTCCGGCAGCTCAGGCAATTCAGCGAGTTCCTTGCTTTCCTCATCAAACGATGTCTCTGGCAAGGCGTTCCCTTCCGATTCTGCCTTGTGGCCTTGCCATTGCTGATCTTCTGACGTTCTCGATGCCCCATACAGCCTTACGGCGCGTGCGCCGTCCATCAGACCGAGCGCCCCACGCGAAATCTTCTGACCAGCGATGGTTTCGATCCGGACCGCGTCAAAGTCTGGCGCGCCGACCTCAAAAAAACCACCAACCTCCAGCTTCCCCAGCGCGCGAAGTGGCACCTTGACCCGCGCCAAGCTGACCCGCAGCACAGCATTGAGGTTCTGAACGGTCTCCGACAAAGCATCAGACTTCGGTTGCCGCGCCGCAGACATGTCATCCCCTTCCGAAGGCTCCGGCACGATGACTTCAGCTTCAGCGATGGGCAGACAAAGCATCATCTTGCCCTGACGCAGCCCGCCCGCAATGTCGAGGTCGACGTGGATCAGCCTGTACTCTTGCGCTTCTAGCGCCATGCTCAGTACACGCGCGTCCTCTACCCAGGCCCCAAATGAATAGCCAGTGATCAACCGCTTCTCTTCGGCGCTCTCAGGCATTCCGGCGGCGCGCGCCAGAACATCGTTCAAGAAGGGCGCACAGATCGCAGCATCGGTTTGCGTCATTGCGCGGCTGTCGCCGTCCGCCCGCTGGATCACCTTACCCATTGTCTGCTGTTGGATCAGCGCGCCCACAAAGGACGTGTCAAAGGCAGCCGCCGCCCGTGCCCGAGACGGGCCGTCCAGCAGCATCAACAGGCTTGCGCCGTCCAGTTTGTTTTCCAGATCGTCGCCGTCACATGTCTCAAATCGGACACCGATCACGGCGAGCGCCAGATCAAAAAGATCATCGGCCGAACGGGCCAGCGTCAACCGCAGCGCCTTGCCCAGTGACATGGCCCGCGCTTGGTGTTCTGCCCTGCCTGCCTGAGCCTTGCGGTGGATGATCGTACGCCCGGACGCCGCATCCTGATGTTCTGATGGGTCGCGCGCTGTCATAAGGCGTATCAATCCCGTCTTTGCCAACCGCCAACCGGTGCCAGGTGGGATCAATACCGCAGTTTAGGTTACCAGAGCCTTTATGAGGCAGCAGCGAGCGGGTCGGCGACGGCCTCATTCAGTGCAAGTGGCGGCAACATGACACGGAAAGCTGCCCCGCCGCGTCCGCTAAGGTACGTGATCTGACCGCCCAACCGCGCCATGATTTCCTGACAAATCGCCAGTCCAAGCCCTGCACCATCCCCCTGCGCACCGCTTACGCGATAGAACTTTTCAAAGATCACAGCCCGTTCGTCCGCTGCGATCCCTTTGCCGTTGTCCACAAAGTCGATCCGCAGACCGTCTGCCTGCAATTGCGGTGTAATCGTCAGGCGCGGCTCCTCCGCCTGACAGTACTTCTGCGCATTGCTGATCAGGTTGATGAATACCTGCACCAACCGATCCAGATCAGTGTTGAGCATGACCTCCTCCTGCCCGCGCAGGATCTCAACATCGATCTTGCGTTCCGCCCCGGTCAATGCCGTGGTCACCGCGCGCTCCAGGACGTCATTCAGCGGCGCTTTGGCCAAATGCAACGAGACCTGTCCATTCTCTAGGACAGACAGGTCAAGCAGATCGTCCAGCAACCGAGTGAGTCGAATGGTCTCGGAATGAATGATGGATGCGTATCGTGTCTTGTCCGCCTCATCGAGGCTGCCTGCATCCCTCAGGATTTCAGAGAATGACCGGATGGATGTCATTGGCGTGCGCAGTTCATGGCTGATCTGGCTCAGAAAGGCGTCCTTCTGAAGGGACAGTTGCGTGAGCTTTTCGTTCGCAGTGCGCAGCTGTGCTGCCGTCTCTGACAGTTCCCTCGATTTCATCTCAAGCTGACTGGAGTACTCCAACATCTGCGCGGACTCATCGGCAACCGCCAGCAAGTCCTGCACGGACACCGATGTGCCACCAACAATCTGGCCTACCATCGCATGGGCCGTCGCCGCCCCGACCGAGGCTGCAAGCTCTCGCTCCAACGCCTGAACAAAGCTTGGCGTGGGTTCCGGCAATCCTCCGGGCAGCCCCTGAGCCCTCGCTTCAGCCTGAAAGAATGCCTGCGCCTCGGTTGCACCAAGTATCCGCTGCGCCATGATCATCAGGTCTTCGCTGCCCGCCACAGAAGCGGTCCAGCTTTGCGCTGGCCCCACATGTTCCATGACGTTGACAAACTGTGCGCCCTGCAGGCGCTCAATGGGGTCGGGAAACGTGATGAGCGACACAGCCACGAACATAAATGCGTTCAGCGACAGGCTCCAGAAAACCGCATGCACGGTCGGATCCAACCCTTCTATCCCGAAAAGCGCCTGCGGGCGCAGCCAGCTGATGCCGAGAAGCCCCTGCTCGAACACCTCACGTGACAGCGCCGCATCCATGCCGAAGCTGGGCAAAAGCATCGCGAAAACCCAGATGGCAAAACCCGTTCCCAACCCGAACAGCGCGCCAAGCCGCGTGGCCCCGCGCCAGAATATGCCGCCCATGAGCGCGGGCAGAAACTGCGCCACACCACCAAAGCTAATGGTGCCAATTGCGGCCAGCGCACCGCTTCCACCTGAAACGCGGTAATAGAAGAACCCAAGCGCGATGATGAACAGGATCGAGATACGCCGTGCAAGGATCACAACATTGCGCACGTCTCCGGACTGTGTGGCCCCGTCCTGCCGCACGGCAAGCCAGACAGGCATTACAATGTGGTTCGAAACCATGGTGCTCAGCGCCAGCGTCGCCACGATTACCATGGAAGTGGCTGACGAAAATCCACCCAGAAAAGAGAACATCGCCAGACCGTTCTGACCCTGGCTCAGCGGCAGGCTCAAAACGAAGAGATCGGGGTTCGACCCGGCAGGCATCAGGTCAAGTCCGACGACCGCAATAGGCACCACGAACAGGCTGATCAGCAGCAAGTAGGCCGGGAACGCCCAGGACGCGATCTGCAAATATCTTTCGTCGTCATTCTCGACAACCATCACCTGAAACATCCGTGGCAAACACAGGAAAGCTGCGGCAGACAACATCGTGAGCGCCGCCCAACGGCTGCCCTGAACTTCCCAGGCGCCAATGTCAGAGGCATCAATCCGTGCCAGGGTCTCTGTCACGCCGCCAGCAAGACCCCAGACAACAAAGACACCAACCGCCAATAAGGCCAAGAGTTTCACCACGGCTTCCACCGCGACCGCGATGACAACCCCATGGTGGCGTTCGTTAACGTTCAGGTTCCGCGTCCCGAAAAGCACCGTGAACAGCGCAAGCCCTGCCGCTACCCAGAACGCCGATTGCGCGGGATTGAAGGGTTCGGCCTCCTGCCCCGTCCCTGCGCCTGAATCCGCAAAGATCGATAGCGACAATACAACCGACTGTAGTTGCAGGGCGATGTAGGGTGTGACGCCGATGACCGCCATCAGGGTCACAACAATGGCCAGCACATTCGATTTGCCATAGCGGGACGAGATCAGGTCCGCGATAGACGTGACGCGCTGTGACCGCCCAATCCGCACCATGCGCCGCAACGCCCACCACCAACCGATCATGACCAGCGACGGGCCAAGATAGATCGTCAGATACTCCAACCCAGACCGTGCGGCATAACCAACGGCCCCATAAAAGGTCCAGGCCGTGCAATAGATTGAAAGAGACAGCGTATAAATCAACGGAGAGCGCAGCAACGCGCTGTCGCGGCCACGCAATGCTGCACGTTCGGCCAAAAAAGCCACCGCGAAAAGCAGGGCGACATAGGCCAGACAGACAAGCACCAGCTGATTGAGTGCCACCATCAGTCTGGGTGCTCTTCTTCAAGCTGCAGCGGCTCTGCCCTGCCCTTGCCGGTGCGCCGCCAAAGCAGCCAGCTTGCCAGTACAAGAAGAACCCAGACACCAAAGAGGTATTTCAACGCCACACTCATCGGCACGGCCTCGGGCGCAGCCTCGACCCCCGGCTGCGCCACAGGCCAGAAGAGCGGCACCATCCATAGCATCAGCCCCAGGATCGGCAGCAAGCGGATGGCATCCATCATCCTGCGATAGCGATAGTTGCGACGTTCCAGAAATACCGGGACCTTGGACATCCACCCGCCTTCGTTTCTCAGCTTGTCAGTTCGCGCACCGCGTCAAGCATTTCTGAATTCGAGAACGGCTTGGTCATAAAGCGGCTCACTCCGGCTTTCTCGGCCATCTCCCGGTCGCGAGCCTGTCCCCGTGCGGTCAGCATCAGGACAGGCAAAGCCTCAAGCGCGGGGTCGGCGCGCAAATCATGCAGAATCTCAAACCCGCTTTTGCCCGGCAGCATGACATCCAGCATCACCAGATCGGGGATGGCATTGCGGATGACATCAACCGCATTGGCCCCGTTCGCAAGTGTCTCTACCCGCCAGCCCTCATTGGACAGCAAAAACCTGATGGCTTCCGCAATGTTCAGCTCATCCTCGACAAGCACAACACGTTTCGTCATGTGCTGCGATCCTCCCCTGATCGCGCGTCCGGTCCGTCTGATGCGGCCCGTGACATGCGTAGGCCAAAGATGCACCGGAACGCAGGGGCTGTCAAAAGCTCATGACGTTTCAAACCCCTGCGCTGAGGATCGACGGCTCACGCCGCGCATGGCAGTCTTCTTGCGAGCAGACCCTGCAGGTCGACCCAACAGCTGTCCCCGACGCCAAACCCGCCTGCGACGGAACCAGCAGCATCACAGACTGCACAAGTGGCGGCGCGTTGTACTGCACCGAAGACACCGCCTCGCAGGTGGCATAGCTGTCAAACTGCGCCTGCGCACGCCCCAGCTGGTTCAAACGGTCGGTGACCACAAGTCCCGGTTGACCCAGCACCGCAAAAAGTGGCCAAAGCGGACAGCACGCGCCATGCCGGGGGACGGTGAACCCCTCCACGGATTTGCGAAAGATCACGCTGCCCGATCGGTCACAGACAACCAATCCCGCCCCAAGCTCAGGCAGAGCGGCCATGCGGCGTAACAGACAAGCCATCGGAACGCGCACCGCACTGGACAAGCTCAGCGGATCAGGACCGTGCACCTCAAGCGCTTTGCGAAGGTCCTTCAGGGGCAACACCTGCGCGTCTTCCGCCACCTGCCGGAGAACCCCTGCCGCAATGTATTGAGCAGCTTGTGAAACCAGGTCGGGTGCCTCCGAGATCATGGAGGGGATCAGATCATCCGGCACATCGGCCCGCTCCAAAGCGGCAAAGCTGAAATCATGCGCCGCCAGGAAGGCCTCGACCTCTTCCTGAGGGGAACTGGCCGCGTCCGCCGCCTCTTCATTCGAATCAAGATAGCTCACCAACGCCTGCGCGCTGTTGGAAAGCCGATGGCTGTCTTCGTGAATGTTGGCATGAAACCTGTCGCGCCATTCGGGCTGCAAGGTTTCCGTCTCCGCCAAAATCGCCGCCGTAGACCGGATCGCAGCCGCAGTCGACAAAAGCTCATGCATCGAAGCCGCCAGATGCGGGTCGTGGGACAGACGGTCGGTCAAGGCCTCAACGGTCTGCTCAAGGGCCGCAACGCGCCGCCGTGTGCCCGCCAGGACATCAGCCCAGGCCGGAAAGCGGCCCGCAAACTCATCGGCCTTTTCCACCTCCGGCCCTGCAAGCCCCGCCTGGTCTGCCGCCTCTCGCAACGCGGCAATCAGAGCGGCCTCTGCCCCTTCCGTCAGGGCCTGCGGTTCCACCTCCAGCGCGCCCGCGATATTGAGCAGCAGCTTGCCGCCGATTCTGCGCCGATTGTGTTCGATCAGGTTGAGGTAGCTGGCAGATATGCCGATCTGACGGGCCAGATCAGCCTGCTTGAGACCGGCCATCACACGCCGTTCCCGGATGCGGCTCCCGGTGAGTGCCTCGCGTGCCATCGTATGCAGCCCTCGCAATATCGCGTGATTTCAACGCGTTTCTGCGCTGCAACATCATACAATTTACAGCACATAAAGATTCTTTGCGAAGATATTTACAAAATAAGTGAGGTTATCAAGGGGGTTATTGAACAGTTTTCGGATGCCGGATGATACTGGCTTTGCACATTTGTGTCGCAACGCTCGGGAGGAAGGGCGTGCGAATTTACAATCCGGGAGGAATTCATGTCATTTTCTAAACTGACACGCCGTGGGCTGATCAAAACGGGCGCTGTCGCCAGCGCCGGTCTTGCGCTGCCGACGTATCTGCGTGCCGACGGCCACTCTGGCTTTACCAATGCGCCCACGGGCGACACGGTCACTCTGGGCTTCAACGTACCCCAGTCCGGCCCATACGCAGACGAAGGTGCAGACGAACTGCGCGCCTATGAGTTGGCGGTCGAGCACCTCAATGGTGGTGGCGACGGCGGCCTGATGAACACCTTCAGCTCCAAGGCGCTGCAGGGCAACGGCATCATGGGCAAGAAGGTCGAATACGTGACCGGCGACACCCAGACCAAGTCTGACGCCGCACGTGCATCCGCGAAGTCGATGATCGAAAAAGACGGTGCGGTGATGATCACCGGTGGTTCATCCTCCGGTGTGGCCGTGGCCGTGCAGGCGCTCTGCCAGGAGGCAGGCGTCATCTTCATGGCGGGTCTGACCCACTCCAACGACACCACGGGCAAGGACA
>CAYUSM010000137.1:0-2973 GCA_964447345.1 uncultured Sulfitobacter sp.
CTTCACCGGTGACGGCTGCAAACGCGATGAAGGCGGGGACTACTGGATCACGGGCCGCGTCGATGACGTGATCAACGTCTCGGGCCACCGCATGGGCACAGCCGAGGTCGAAAGCGCGCTTGTGGCCCATGAGAAAGTGGCCGAGGCCGCCGTGGTCGGCTACCCCCACGACATCAAGGGCCAGGGCATCTATTGCTATGTCACCTTGATGGGTGGCGAAGAACCTTCGGAAGACCTGCGTACAGAACTGCGCAACTGGGTCCGTCAGGAAATCGGTCCCATCGCTTCCCCCGACCTCATCCAATGGGCTCCGGGCCTGCCCAAAACCCGCTCCGGCAAGATCATGCGCCGCATCCTGCGCAAGATCGCCGAAGACGACTTTGGCGCTCTGGGGGACACCTCCACGCTGGCAGAACCTGCCGTTGTCGATGACCTGATCGAGAACCGGATGAACCGCAGCTAGGGGCAAACGACGCTCAAAGCACAGAATTGCCGCGTTCCGGACCTCGAATGGTCCGGGTCGCGTCTTATGTTATGGCCCAGGACAGGTCGCGCCCTACCTCTTTGGCGAGGGCGCAACATATCGAGCAAGGGCCAATACATGGGCATCTATGGACAAATTGGCACTCCCATGGCACCGGATGGCGCGATGGACAGTGACATGATCTCTTTCGACCCGGTCGACGGGCGCGCCCTGCGCAGCGCCTTTGGACGGTTCGGCACCGGTGTGACCGTGATCACCACCCACACCGACAGGGGTCCACTGGGCATGACCGCCAATTCCTTCAGCTCCGTCTCGCTGGAGCCGCCTTTGGTGTTATGGTCTGCCGCCCTGCGCTCCAAGCGGCACGATGCTTTTGCCACCGCGAACCACTATTGCATTCACATCCTAGGCCAGAACCAGCAGGACCTCGCCAACCATTTCGCAGGGCAAGGGCACGATTTTACGGGGTTTGACTGGCAGAGCGGCCCCGATGGTGCGCCGCAACTGACAGGCTGCCTTGCGGCCTTTCACTGTGATCGTTACGCGGTGCATCCCGCAGGGGATCACTCGATGATCCTGGGCCAGATCAAACACGCCTCTGAACGACCCGGTGAGGGGGCCGGTTTGCTTTTTGATCAGGGTCGCTTTGGTACATTCGCACCGAAAACCTGACGGGGATCAGTAGTCCTTCTCAAAGAAGATGCCGATCCCGCTGTTCCCGTCTGAACCCAGCGTCGCCTTGCCCTTAAGGTTCGACGTGATGTCGAGGTTCAGCGACACCTCCCCCGTTCCATCAGAAGCGGCTGTCACGTCTGTATAGACATTTTCCGAGATGTACTTGCCCGCCCTGACTGCGGTCGCGCCGTCATCGGTCGTGGTCACATCCAGATCGTCCAGCCCGAACCCTTCCCGCAGGTTCGAGATCACCCCGACACCACCGCGTCCGGCAAGGGTTGCCACTGCATTGGCCAGTTGCAGCGCCTGAAAGGCCGATATGTCTGACAGGCTGCGCCCGAACAGAAGCTGCGCCAGCACCTCATCCTGCGGTGCTTCAGGTGTTGAGGCAAATCTGACCTCAGGCTCATCTGCGCGGCCCTCAACGATCACGCGCACTTCCCCGGTGGCAGTGCTGGTTGCAGAGACAAAACGGATGAAGGGCACCAGATCACCCTGGAACTGGATTGAGCCTTCGACCAGATCAAAGCGACGCCCGAGGATATCCAGCCGCCCGCGCAAAAGATCAAAGCGGCCCGCAGAAATCACGCGCCCTGTCGTGCCAGTCAGGGTCAGGGCACCGCCCAGCTCCGCATCGATGCCACGGCCGCGCACGAAAATCTGGTTCGGCGCATTCACCCGCAGGTTCAGCCCAAAGCCGCGCCCGCCGCGATCCGTCGGATCCGTCCCGGCCGCTGCGGAAT
The DNA here is from genome assembly GCA_964447345.1 of uncultured Sulfitobacter sp. GTDB lineage: Bacteria > Pseudomonadota > Alphaproteobacteria > Rhodobacterales > Rhodobacteraceae > Sulfitobacter. Next base: position 1,903 of record CAYUSM010000137.1, read on the forward strand.
CCAGCCCCGCTTTGCGCCGTGTGGATATCACCGGGCGCGTGGCCCCGATATGCGTGATGGGTGGAATGTCCCCGATATTGGTGATGCCTGTCGAAGGCACGTTCACGCTGGTCTCACCCACATTCACTTGACCGCTGATCTGCGCGCCTCCCGTCAATGGTCCCGCAAGGCGCAGGTCTCCACTGACCGATGTACGATAGAGGCGCGGGTCGATGAGCACGAGGTTTTGCAACCCAATCTGAATGTCAGCGGGCAGTGACCCCGTCATCGTAATCACCCCGCCTGCGCGCAGACTGCCGCCATTGCTTGCCTCGCCGCTGACGTTGAGCTGGGCGCGGCTGTTGGAAATCCGCACATCCGCTGTGATCCCTTGCAGCGCCAAGCGCAGGTTGGGCGCGGTAAAGGACGCATCCGACGTCTGAATTGTCCCCGACAAGGACGACAGTGCGGGCCTGCCGTTCAATTGTAGATCAAAACGCGCCAATCCCTGCAAATCGCGCGGCGCAAGAAACGGTCGGGTCAGTCCCAGCGGCGCTGTTCCGTTGATGTCCAGATTGAGTGTGCCGTCCGCGTTCACCACCCCGCCCACACGCGCCTGCGTGCCAGAGGGACCATCGGCATCTGTGTCGATCCGCCAACCATTGCCTGATCTTTGCGCAGAACCATCGACGCTCAACGGTCCATTGAGCTGCGGAACCAGCGCCGCAACATTGGGCATGTCCAGATTGAAGTCCACATTCGCGTTCGGCCCAGTCACAATGCCCTGCACCGCCGCGCTGGCCGAGTATGGCCCTGCCGCCGTCACATCCGCCGCAATCCCGTCCGGCGTCTGCCGGACAATCCCGTTTGCAGACAGTGGTCCCGATACACCCGGTGCTATGGGGTTCACATTCGGCACAGCGAACGCAAAGGTCAGGCGCATGTCTGGCCCGGTCGCAATGCCGCTGACTTCTGCTGTTGAACCGTAAGGTCCGCGCGCCTGCGTATCGACCAGAAAGCCGCGCTCTGTCTGGCGTAGGCTGCCCTCCGCCGCCAGCGGCCCGTTGAGTTGCGGCGCCAGCGGCTGCACGT
>CAYUSM010000137.1:3073-8022 GCA_964447345.1 uncultured Sulfitobacter sp.
ACTTGTGGCGCGACAAGCCCCTCAATGGCCGCACGCGCCTGATATGGACCGCTGGCGTTGGTATCCACACGCCAGCCATCTTCGGTGTTCCGCAACGTCCCTTCGGCTGTCACCGGCCCCTCGATCTGATCGACAAAGGGCTTCATGTCAGGAATATCCGCCGTGAATCTCAGCGACGCATTTGGCCCGGTGGCCAATCCGCGCGCCGTGATCGCGGCCGCATAGGGACCATCGGTTGCGGCATCTATGGTCCAGCCCGACGCATCCTGTATCGCTGTCGCCGTCACGCTTACAGGCCCATCATATTGCGGGACCACCAATCCTATGTCTTCCAGCCGGAATTGCGCTTCTGCCCGGCTGTTGTCCGTGCGCAACTCCGCCTGCCCGGTCAACGACAGCGCGTCGTTCTCCAACACAAGGTCGCGCAGAAATGTGCCGGTTTCATCCCGCCGTGCGGCCAGGTTCAGTTCCGTCCGGCCTGCCAGCACCGCATCCGCCTGCGCGATGCCAAGCGCGAGATCTTGAGTGCTGCCCGCCGCCGTAATGTCGAACTGCCCGCTCAGAAGGACGACAGTCCCGTCAACACTCAGCGCTGTTTGTCCCGACAGGTCCTGACCCGCCAACGCGGAAAACCGGCTCAGATCTGACGCCTCTAGCGCGGCACTAAGCTGTGTGCTCAGCCCGCTCTCGACCCCATCAATCCTCGCATCGCCGCTCAGCGCGTAGTCCGCCCCCGACAGCCGCAAGCCAGAGATTTCAAGCGGCGTGTCTTCCGTGTAAACGATACGGGCCTCACCCGAGATCTGGCTGCCCACCGCTTCTGCAACTGCGGCATCGGCCAAGCTCAGACCATTTGTCTCAAAACGAACATCCCCGGCAAATTGGCCTACGCTGCCAACATTGCCCTGCAACGTCCCGTCCAGGGTCAGGCTGGTCTGATCAATCGACACCCCGGTCAGAGACAGACCCGCGATGTCAAAGGCCGCGTCAATCGCGTCGTCATTGCCAGCGTCATAATCGACGCGCAGGTTGACCCGCTCGACTGTTGTCGCCTCACCACCGGCGGGCAGCAGGATCGGTGTACCATCGGGGTTTGCAATCCGCCCGTCGATATCAATGCGCGTGGGCCAGCGATCTTGGTTCAGGGTAACCTGCCCGCTTAATTCCGCCGCCTGCGCGGTCAGCGCAAAGGAACTGACGTCGATCGCCCCGTTCCCTTCCAGCAAGGCATCGACGGTCAGACTTACATCCTCGCCAAAGAACTCCCGATACCGCGGCGCCAGAATGGCCGTGATGTCACCCCCGATGTCCGCCTGAATACGCCGATCCGGTGTGTCGGAGGCCCGCCGTGGGGCCTGACTGCCCAGCACGATCTGCCCGGCCAGCCTTTCCTGTCCGTCCGTCTCAACACCCACATCCGCCATGAAGTCATCCAGCGGACCACTGCCCTCGACGCGCAAATCGACGCTTGGTTGCCCGGGTATGCTCAACAACCGCGCCGCGATCCCCTCTTCGCCCTCACTGAGGTTCAACAACAGATCGAGCAGGTTGTCCGAGCGCTCAAAGTTTGCCTTGATGACAAACTCTCCCCGCTTGGCATCGGTGCGCTGTGCCTGCAGGTCAATATTCGCCAGATCGTCATTGAGCTGGGCTGAGGCTGCAATGCTCAGTTGCGCATCTTCCCCCAAGACCGGCGCGCCCAGATTGATCTCATCTATCGCGAACTGCGCAATATCAACCGACACCGGCAACTCCGGCAGGCTGAACGGAGCCGCTTCCGCGTCCGGCAAGGCATCCTCCTCTGCCGCTGGCAGCCGCGCCACGTCAAGCTGATCTGCGGTAAGGCTTTCGACCTCGAGCCGTCCGCGCAAGAGCGCCGAACGGTTCCAGACCAGCGAAACGCCCTCCAGCGTCAGCCAGACGCCCTCATTATCGGCAATGGTCATCCGGTCAAAAGCTGCTTCCGAACTCAGCGCACCGCGGAACCCGTCAATACGAACGTCCCGCCCCGCCCCGCTCAGCACATCCTGCAGGGTGCGTGTCAGAAAACCCTTGTCATCCTCCTGCGCCACCGCGGGCAAGAGCGTCAGGCAGGTCAGGGCAAAGGCCAACAGAAGGCGCACAAGATACCGCATCAGAACGACTGCCCTATGCCGATGTAGACCTGAAAGTCCTCGTCAGTGTCCGGCCCTGAGGTCGGCACCGCAACATCCAGACGGATCGGGCCAATCCCGGTGTTGTAACGCAGACCAAGCCCTGCGCCTGAATGCCACTCGCCAGAGCCGTCATAGAATTCCTCTTCGCCGACATACCCGCCATCGACAAAGCCAACCAAACCTATGCTGTCGGTGATCCCAACCCGTGCCTCAGCCGTGACAGCCAGAAAACTCCGACCGCCGACAACTTCGTCATTGCCCAGGTCAACACCGAGTGCCTGATAGGGCTGTCCGCGAACCGTTCCACCGCCCCCGGAATAGAACAGGTAGTCAGCGGGTGCTGCACTCAGGTCAGGCCCATAGACCGACCCCAACTGCCCGCGCAGCGCCAAAGTGACTGGCCGAGCCGTGCCGAAGGTTCTGTAAAACCGCCCATCCAGATAGGTTCGCAACCCGTTGTCCGAGCCACTGACGGCAAGAAACGGGGTCACACTGGCATTGATGTAGAAACCGGACTTCGCGTCTAACTCATTGTCGCGGTAGTCGAACTCTGCCCCCAGTGGCAGGGTCAGCAACGTGTATTTGTTCTCACCAAATGCGTCACGCGTCTCCGCCCGACGCACACCGATACCCAGCGTATAGGTGCGGTTCTCATTCGCATACCGCTTGATCCCCGCCTCCAGATCCAGCTGACGGGAAAAGAAGTTCACCTCGTCCAACTGCTCGATCTGCGCCAGCGCGTAGAAATCCGTGTCTTCGTTAAACGTCGCAGGCCGTTCAAAACGCACCGAAAGACGATAGTCCTCGCCGCCCGAGTTGCCGCCAATGCCCTCAACCTCTCCCTCGACGCGCAACCGTTCCGCACCGCCAAGCAGGTTCCGGTGCAGCCAAAATGCGCTCAGCGTCAGCCCCTCAAGAGAGCCCAGCTCTGCACCAAAGCCGAACCGACGGGGCAGCGCCTCGGTCACCTGCGCGGTGATCGGCAGGGTGTCTCCCGGCCCGATGCGTCCTGCTTCAAGCAATGCAACCGCGCTGAACGCACCCGTGCGCCGCAAGCGCCGCGTGGCCAGCCGCAATTCTTCGGGGGAATAGACTTCTCCCACCGGCAGCCCCGCAATTTCCAATATGCGTTCGGTGCGCACGTCCTTGTTGCCAGTGACGCTCAGCGGCCCGAACCGCAGCCGCGGTCCCGGCGCAAGCGTCAGATCGGCGTTGATTGTGCGGTCCGGGTGGCGCGCGGTCAGGTCCTGGCTGCTGAGCGCCGCCTTGGCATGACCTTGCGCGCGCCAGCCATCCACTCCCGCCGAAACGGTATCCTTAAGCACGCTCAGACTGGCCGTCTGGCCGGTCGCAAACTGCTCAGGCAGTTCTGTCCCCGGTGCCACAGGCTCAATCCGGGTGCGGCCAAACCTGAACAGCGGACCTGGCTCTACCGTGATGACAGCCACGTCTATCCTGTTCGGTGGCTCAACAGGGGGAATGTTCGCCGCATCAATCCCATCCAGCGTGATGGTCACAACGGGACCAAAGTACCCGCTGTCGTAAAGCACGGCCAGCAAGCGCCCATAATCAGCCTGAGCGGCGGCAACGATCTCTTGCGTGGAGGGATTGAATTCATCCGATGTCTGCTCAAACAAAAGCGATCCACCGCGCAGATTCTGGTACAAATCGCTGTCCTGCGACACCCCGGCCAACCGGACGTCCACAGCCCACGCACAAGGCGCCGCCAACAGCAGCACAAGGCCCATCCAGAGCCTCGCCAACACCCGACGTTCTGCCCTTACTCGCACACCAATCGCCCTTCTTTTGCACCCGAACTGCTGCGGTTGGCCGCGATCATGTTCAGGCATTGGGTCTTTTGATTTAACTAGGCTGATCTAAGACCATGTCACCTTGGCTTGCAATCGATCTGTCGTGCCAAGGCCCATGATCACGGCAAAATGCTCCCTTTCGGGCCACAAATACCCTTCACAAGACCCCTAGAAGGCACCACGCTGCCGCCCAGCAAAGTGGCAAAGCGGTTCCTATCTGCCTCGCCTGCAAGAAAAAACGCCTGCCAGCGTTTGTCACGGCGCGCATGACGTGATTGCTTGGTCTGGATGACACGTACCACACCCCATACGCGCCAGAGGCAAGCTCTTGAGAGCGAAGCCGCGGCTTTCCTGCGCAGCGTCTATCCGGCCGAAGATACGGATGCGCTGACCGACAAGGTGATCGCTGCCTTCTGGCCCGAAGGCACGGCACCGCGCAAACGCAAGCGGCGGCCCGGCAATGCGCTGTGGTCGCAAGAGGACGCCCTGCTGATCACCTACGGCAATTCAGTTGTCGACGGCGTGCATAAACCGCTCGACCTTCTGAACGACTTTCTGCACCGGTACATGAAAGGGGTTGTCAACGGCGTGCATGTCCTGCCGTTCTTCCCTTTCACCTCAGACGACGGCTTTGCCGTGACTGACTTCCGTGCTGTCAATCCGCAGCTTGGCGACTGGCCCGACATCAACCGCATCGCGGGTTCGTTCAAACTGATGTCCGATTTGGTGCTCAACCACGTCTCAAGCCAGGGTCCGTGGTTCAACGCCTACCGTCAGGGGCAATCCCCCTACGACAGGTATTTCTTTGAAGCCTCCCCCGAAGACGACCTCGACATGGTGGTCCGCCCGCGCACCACGCCACTGCTGCAAGAGGTTGAGACGACCAATGGCAAACGCCACGTCTGGTGCACCTTCAGCCATGACCAGATCGACCTCGATTTTTCGAACCCCGAGGTCCTGCTCGAATTCCTCAAGATCATCC
>CAYUSM010000138.1:0-7999 GCA_964447345.1 uncultured Sulfitobacter sp.
CACAGTGTTCATGGGAGAGGCCAAGATCCCTGCCAAGGGCAAGGTCTCGGTCAAGACCGACAAAGGCACTGAAGAGCTGTCGGCCAAAAACATCATCCTGGCTACTGGCGCGCGGGCGCGCGAACTGCCGGGGCTGGAGGCTGATGGCAAACTCGTCTGGACCTACAAACACGCGCTGCAACCTGCACATATGCCCAAAAAGCTGCTGGTCATCGGGTCAGGCGCCATCGGCATCGAATTTGCCAGTTTTTACAACACGCTGGGCGCGGACACGACCGTGGTTGAAGTCATGGACCGCGTGCTGCCGGTGGAAGACGCCGAGATCAGCGCATTTGCTAAAAAGGCCTTTGAAAAACAGGGCATGAAGATCATGCAAAAGGCGATGGTCAAGAAGTTGGACCGCGCCAAGGACAAGGTCACGGCCCATATCGAGATCGGCGGCAAGGTTGAAAAGCATGAGTTCGACACGGTGATCTCGGCCGTCGGCATTGTCGGCAATGTGGAAAACCTTGGCCTGGAAGAATTGGGCGTGAAGATCGACCGCACCCATGTGGTGACGGATGAATACTGCCGCACCGGTGTCGATGGGCTCTATGCCATTGGCGACATTGCTGGTGCACCATGGCTTGCACACAAGGCCAGCCACGAGGGTGTGATGGTTGCGGATCTGATCGCGGGCAAACATGCGCATCCGGTCAAACCCGAGAGCATTGCGGGCTGCACCTATTGCCATCCGCAGGTGGCCTCAGTCGGTTATACCGAAGCGAAGGCCAAGGAATTGGGCTACGACATCAAGGTCGGACGCTTCCCTTTCATCGGCAACGGCAAGGCCATCGCACTTGGTGAAGAGAACGGGATGATCAAGACGGTCTTTGATGCCAAGACAGGTGAGCTTTTGGGTGCGCACATGGTTGGGGCAGAGGTCACCGAACTGATTCAGGGCTACGTGGTGGGCCGTCAGTTGGAAACCACTGAAGAAGATCTGATGAACACCGTCTTCCCGCATCCGACGTTGAGCGAGATGATGCATGAAGCAGTGCTCGATGCTTACGGTCGCGTCATTCACATGTGATCTTGAGGCGTTGGTCGTGATCCAAAGGACGCGCTGACGCGCGACGACAATCTGGGGCAGGTGTCCGCGTGAGCCCTTCAGTTGAGACGTCGCGCAGGGCCGGAGGAAGACCCATTTGCTGAGACGCGGTTCAGGGACAGGTATGCCCTGAACGCGCCTGACCAAGGGTTTGGCGAGTCGCCCCCGCGTCAAGGACAAGCCAATCAAAGATTGGTCGCGTGCCGCGATCCTTGACCCGGCGCCGACTCACGGATGCCTTGGCATCTGGACGGGGTATCAGGGCGCTGTCATAAGGGGCGCATGGTCAGTCTCAACCGCGTCGTCATGCAGCCCTCTAGCCGCCGAATGATCAAGGCTCTTGGTCCGCAAGAGCTTGATACGGCTGAGATTTCAGGAAAATGGGGGCAGCGGTTTTCGTTCAAGAGCTACCGTCAGTTCCGCTATCCCGCCTATGATATCTGTCTGGGGCCGATCACTGAGAAGGACAAGGTTCTGACCTTCGATCTGATCCTGGCAAACCAGGTCTGGGAGCATCTCGACCGTCCCTACGCGGCCACCCGCAACGTCTATGAAATGCTGCGCCCCGGGGGATATTTCTGGGTCGCTGTTCCTTTCTTTGCGCCGCTGCATGCCGCCCCGCAGGATTGCTCGCGCTGGAACGCGCGCGGGCTGAAGAACTTGCTGATCGAAGGCGGCTTTGATGAGGGTGCCATTCATGCCGAACAATGGGGTAACCGGCATGTCGCGCGGCGCAACCTCGAAACCATCTGGCCGCCGGTCTATGATCCGGAGACCGATGATATCAAAAACGATCCCGACATGCCGATCTGTGCCTGGGCTCTTGCGCAGAAGGTCTGAGAAATGGAACGCACACCCATTGGTTTGATCCTGCTTTTGTGGGGGGCAGGGCTGGGAGCAGCCGCACAATACGGCAAAGTCTCGGTCATTTTTGACCTCTTGCCCGCGGCCTACCCCGACGCGGGGGCGACTGTGGGCTGGATTGTCTCTCTGGTTGGGTTTGTCGGGATCCTCTTTGGTGTTATGGCGGGCTTGGTTGTGGCACGCATCCGTTATCGCAGGGCGCTGTTGGCCGCGCTCTGGGTGGGGGCTGCGATGTCGTTGGTTCAGGCTTTCCTGCCGCCGCTGTCGCTGATGCTGCTCTCCCGGGTCGCCGAAGGGGCCTCTCATCTCGCCATTGTCGTGGCAGCACCGACCCTGATCGCTCAGATCAGCGCGGCCAAGGACCGGGGGCTGACGCTCACGCTATGGGGCACCTTTTTCGGCGTGGCCTTCGCTGTGCTGGCCTTTGCGGGCCGTCCCTTGGCGGTCAGCTTTGGTCTGCCCGCCCTCTTTGTGGCCCATGGTCTTTACATGGCCGCCTTCGCGGTGGTGCTGAGCGCACGCCTGAGAGCCCTGCCAGAGGAGGGCCCGCAACCAGCCTTTTCCCTGACCCAGGTCATGCGGGATCACCTTACCATCTACCGGTCCCCCTTCATCGCTGCCCCGGCAGCAGGCTGGCTCTTTTACACCTTCAGCTTTGTTTCGATCCTGACGGTGCTGCCGCCGTACATCGACCCTGCCTACCGTGCGGCAATCATGACGGCCATGCCCTTGATGAGCATTGCCGTCTCCATGACGCTGGGCGTGGTGCTTTTGCGGTTCATCTCAGCCGTCGCAGTTGTGCAGTTTGGGTTCGCCGCGTCAGTCGCTTGCATGATGTGGCTGTGGATCAGCCCGGGGGATCCTGTGGCCTGCCTTGCTCTGGCAGGATCCATGGGATTGATCCAGGGGGCCAGCTTTGCGGCTGTGCCGCAGCTCAATGACAGACCTGCAACGCAGGCTCAGGCAAATGGGGCCATGGCGCAGATGGGGAACATCGGCAACACGCTGGGGACCCCGGTGATGGCTGCGGCACTGCTTGCCAGCGGCTATTCCGCACTGCCACTGCTTGCAGGCCTGGCCTTCGCTGCAGGGCTGGCCGTGCATCTATACTTGGCGCAACGACGGCGCAGATAGGACTACTTCACCTCGATGGTCTGGGCGGTGAGCGGTGCGCGGCTTTGGCCGATGATGTATTCCACAACATAGCTGCCCGGCTCATCCGGCATCCGCAGCTTGACCGTGGGCTCACCTTTCACGCCCACTGTCTTGGCAAATCGGTGGTAGCCCTCGGCATCCGGTTTGCGGATCGCGATGAAGTCATTGCGGTAGCCGGGGCCCTTCCAGCCGACGGTGAGGGTGCCGCCTGCTTCGCCGGTTGGCGGTACGATAAGCGACGCTGACACGGGCGACAGGGTGATCTGATGCACCGCAAGGGGCGAGCGATCCTGCGCTTCGATATATTCGATCACATAAGTCCCGGGTTCGGCAGGCATTTCCAGCTTCCCCGGGTTCCCCTTCTTGGTCGCCACGGTATTGATAAAGCGGTGATACCCCTCTGACTCCGGACTGCGCACGGCAAGAAAATCGCTTGCGTAGTCGGGGCCCTTCCACCCTACGTCAATGGTCTCTCCGGCGTCCGCTGTCGCTGGCGCAATCAGCGAGGCCGTCACCGCCACCACCTTGATTTCAGCCACGGCCATGGCTGTCCGATCCTGGTTTTCAATGTATTCGATCAGATAGGTGCCGGGTTCGGTCGGCATGACCAACTTGGCTGGATTGCCCTTGCTGGTCGCCACAGTGTTGGTGAAGCGGTGATAGCCTTCCGCGTCCGGGCTGCGCACGGCGATGAAGTCACCCTTATAGTCGGGTCCCTTCCAGCCCACCTCGATGGTCGCCCCCGCAGGGGCTTCGGCAGGTGCGATGACCGATGCGCTGACCGCTTCGACAATGATCTGCGATACCGCAAGCGGAGAACGCCCTTGGTTCTCAATGTATTCAACAACGTAAGTACCCGGCTCCGTTGGCATCTCCAGCTTTACGGGATTGCCCTTGTTCACGCGGGTTGAGTTGATGAACCGGTGATATCCCTCTGCGTCGGGGCTGCGCACGGCGATGAAATCATTGTAATACGCCGGGCCTTTCCATCCCACATCAATCGTGGCGCCTGCGGCGGCGGTCTCGGCCACGATCAACGATGCCTCAACCGGCGCCACTGTAATCGCGCTTTCGGCCAGCGGGATGCGGTCACGGTTCAGGATGTATTCGATCACATACTCGCCCGGCTCATTGGGCATCAGCAAAGAGACGGTGGCATCGTCGTCGAGCGAAGATGTATTGGCAAAGCGGTGATAGCCCTCAGCATCCGGCTTACGGATGGCAATGAAGTCATTGTCCTCCGCTGGCCCTTTCCAGCCGACCTCAATCGTTTCACCTGCAGCAGCCTCTGCCGGGGCGGCGATGGTTGCGGTAGGCAAGCGTTCTTCAAAGACAACTTCAACGACGGTCGCCGCGCCTTCGATCGCAATGAATGACACCTCGCCACTCACCTCATCCGCGATGGAATAGGCGGTCGCGGTATAGGCCCCTTCCTCCATCTCAAACACAAAGGGATTGCCTTGTTGATCTTCCGTGACCGCGCCTTCGTTGCCTGAAATGCTCCAGAGGACAGGCGTTTCGATCACCACCTTCTCGTCACCCATCACCGCCTGAAACGTCATCTCGATCAGGATCGGCTCAGGCTCGGGCGGCGGGGCCTGCACAACAGCCGTCATTGCAAGGTTCAACTCATCCGCATTGGCTGCTGTCAGGAATTGCCCTCCGGTCTCATCCGCCAAGCACTGCATCTGCTGCAGAGCCTGCGGGTCAGAAACGTCAAACCCGATCACATGGGCGGTAAAGTCAATCCCTGCTTCCTCAAGCAATCGGGCAGCAGCACAAGGATCGGGATTGCAGGTCTCCACGCCGTCCGAGACCAAAATGACCGTTGCCGCATCTTCCGTGTATCGCAGCGCCTCTGCCGCTGCGATCACCGCATCCGTCATCGGCGTCTTCCCCAGTGGCTTGATCCCGTTCACTGCCGATTGCACTGCCGCTGCCGTACCAGGGGCAGGGGCAACGATGGTCTCGATATCGGTGCAATTGCCCCGCTCGCGGTGACCATAGACAGTCAGGCCAAGGCCCTGTTCGGCTGGGAAATCGGATAGAAGGTTCCCCACCACTTCCTGGGCGATCCCAATCTTGGCGACCCCTTCAATCTGTCCCCACATGGAACCGGACCCATCAAGGACAAGGATCGTGTTGGGCTGGCTTTGACCGACGGCGCTTGTGGCAATCGTTCCAATAAGGGCGCAAGTGGCAAGAAGACGCATAGGGACCTCATAAATGTCTGCGGTGCAAAATGATCGGAGTGAATGCGATCAGGAAACCATGCCCTCCTTCAGCCATCAAGCTCTTGCTGAAGCCATTGGGCAGGACTTGTCCAAAAACTTCAGCAACGCGGTAAATAATTTGCCAATGTTCGCGCAATGTTCTAAACGCGAGGTGGCATGGTGGCGAGAATAGCTTATGTGACGGGACAGTGGCCCGGGGGATCAGATGGCAGAGCTGAAGAATATCGAGGTGCGCGGCGCGCGCGAGCATAATCTCAAGAGCATCGACGTGGACATCCCGCGCGACAAACTGGTCGTGATTACAGGGCTTTCCGGGTCAGGCAAGTCCTCGCTCGCCTTCGACACGATCTATGCCGAAGGGCAGCGTCGCTACGTGGAATCGCTCTCTGCCTACGCGCGTCAGTTCCTCGACATGATGCAGAAACCGGATGTCGATCACATCTCCGGCCTCAGCCCCGCGATTTCGATTGAGCAGAAAACGACCTCGAAAAACCCCCGCTCTACCGTCGGCACGGTGACCGAGATCTACGACTACATGCGCCTTCTCTTTGCCCGCGTCGGCACGCCGTATTCGCCAGAGACCGGCAAGCCCATCGAGGCGCAGCAGGTTCAGGACATGGTTGACCGCGTGATGGCCATGGAAGAGGGCACGCGCGCCTACCTGCTTGCCCCCATCATTCGGGATCGGAAAGGCGAATACCGCAAGGAATTCATTGAGTTGCGCAAACAGGGCTTCCAGCGCGTGAAGGTAGACGGTGAGTTCTATGAGCTGGATGAGCCGCCGACGCTGGACAAGAAGTTCCGCCATGACATTGATGTCGTCGTCGATCGGATCGTGGTGCGAGAGGGACTTGAGACAAGGCTGGCGGATTCCTTGCGCACGGCGCTCGACCTGGCCGACGGTATCGCGATCATTGAAACCGCGCCCGCCGAGGGCGACCCTGAACGCACGACCTTTTCCGAGAAATTTGCCTGCCCCGTAAGCGGCTTCACGATCCCCGAGATTGAGCCGCGTCTGTTCTCCTTCAATGCACCTTTCGGCGCTTGCCCCGATTGCGACGGGCTGGGCATGGAGCTGTTTTTCGATGAACGCCTCGTTGTGCCGGATCAGAACCTCAAGGTCTATGACGGCGCGCTGGCCCCCTGGCGCAAGGGCAAGAGCCCGTACTTCAAGCAGACCATCGAAGCCATCGCCAAACACTACCAGTTCAACCAGAACACGCGCTGGAAAGACCTGCCTGAAAAGGTGCAACAGGTGTTCCTCTACGGCTCTGGCAAGGAAGAAATCAAATTTCGGTATGACGAAGGCGGGCGCGTCTATGAGGTTTCCCGCGTTTTTGAGGGTGTGATCCCCAACATGGAGCGGCGTTATCGCGAGACGGACAGCAATTGGATTCGCGAGGAATTCGAACGCTACCAGAACAACCGCCCCTGCGGGACTTGCGAAGGATACCGTCTGCGGCCTGAAGCGCTGGCAGTGAAGATCGGTCCATCGGACCGCCCGAAGGAGTTGCTGCACGCAGGTCAGGTTGTGCAAATGTCGATCCGCGAGGCTTTTGATTGGTGCGAGACCGTTCCGGAGAACCTCACAGCGCAGAAGAACGACATCGCCCGCGCAATTCTCAAGGAAATTCGGGAACGCCTTGGCTTCTTAAATAACGTTGGCCTTGAGTATCTTACGCTCGCACGTTCAAGCGGTACTTTAAGTGGTGGCGAGAGCCAACGCATTCGCCTTGCCTCCCAGATCGGCTCTGGTTTAACTGGGGTGCTCTACGTGTTGGACGAACCCTCCATCGGTCTGCACCAGCGGGACAATGACCGCCTTTTGCTGACGCTCAAGAACCTGCGCGATCAGGGCAATACGGTGATCGTGGTGGAACATGATGAGGAAGCGATCCGCGAGGCGGATTATGTGTTCGACATCGGACCGGGCGCAGGTGTGCATGGCGGGCAGGTTGTCAGCCATGGCGTGCCGGCGGCAATTGCCAACGACAAGAACTCGATTACCGGGCAATATCTGACCGGCGCACGCGAGATTGCCGTGCCCGCGACACGGCGCACGGGCAACAAGAAAAAGGTCCAGGTGGTCAAGGCCACAGGCAACAACCTTCAAAACGTCACTGTCGATTTCCCGTTGTCAAAGTTCGTCTGTGTGACGGGGGTCAGCGGGGGCGGCAAGTCTACTCTGACCATCGAGACGCTCTTCAAAACGGCCTCCATGAACCTCAACGGTGCGCGCCAGACACCAGCGCCCTGCGAGACCATCAAGGGGCTCGAGCACCTCGACAAGGTCATCGACATCGACCAGCGCCCCATCGGCCGTACACCTCGTTCCAACCCGGCCACGTACACCGGTGCTTTCACTCCGATCCGCGACTGGTTTGCGGGACTTCCCGAAGCGAAAGCAAGGGGTTATAAGCCCGGCCGCTTCAGCTTCAACGTCAAGGGTGGACGCTGTGAGGCGTGCCAAGGGGACGGTGTCATCAAGATCGAGATGCACTTCCTGCCGGACGTCTACGTGGAATGCGAGACCTGCAAGGGCGCGCGCTACAACCGCGAGACGCTGGAGATCAAGTTCAAGGGCAAGAGCATCGCCGACGTTCTGGATATGACCGTCGAGGATGCGCAGGAGTTCTTCTCCGCCGTGCCCTCGATC
>CAYUSM010000139.1:0-7994 GCA_964447345.1 uncultured Sulfitobacter sp.
GTGCATGCGGATCAATTTCCGCGCCCGGCAAAACCTTCTAAATACGGGCAGTTAGAAACAGCCAGAGCCGTCAGGCAACAAAAAATGAAGCCCACTTTCGAAACGGAAAATGTATCGGGAAGAAGAGGCGCACCAATCGCTAAGCAACATTGGCGCAGCGGGTTGGCGGTTTTGTCAAAATGCAAAAAATTGCGGTTTGGGCCGGATTCCCGCTCTAGTAGTTTTTGAAGACTGAAGTGCCTTCTGTTGCATCAGGCTGCGCAAGATAGGAGCCAATCAGCCGGTCCATGGCCTGTCGCGCGACGCGGTTGTTCGCAGGGTTCATCCCCAGAGTCGCGACCATCTTCCAGTGGCCGTACATCAGCGTGATCAGCAGATAGGCGATCTCTTCGCAGCTTTCGATCGGCAGGCCCTGATGCACCTGCTTGATCTCGTGACTCAGGACCTGCCCCAATAGCTGATACTGCTGTCGCAGGTTGGTTTTGATCGGCTCTGAGCCTGCAGACAGGCTCAAAAGCGCGTCATAGACCTGATCGTCGCGTGGCTTGGCCTGACCGTCCAGAAGATCAAAGTAGAAGTCGAAAAAGACGGTGATGCGGTCTGCGCCGGTCTTGTCGGCGACACTGTCGAGCAGGATTTCCCGATACCTGGCGGCCAGATCATCACAAAGCTCAAGCATCAGGGTTTCTGCATTGGGGTAATAATAGCGCACCAATTGCCGTGTCACACCAGCGGCCTGCGCAACCCGGTCATAGGACAGATGCGGCAGACCTTCGTTCAGCAGCACCTCAAAAGCCCCTTTGCGGATCAGCTGCGACGTTGACGATTGTTCCCCAGTCATTGCTGGAACTATCGGCAGACAATTGGTCTCTGTCCACCTGTCAGGCGAAATATCTACCTATGCGGGAATGCCGCCCAACGGGACGTCAAGCGCCGTCGCAGACTGTCCCAAGCTGCGTCGAGGATGGGACTGTTCCCGTTAGCGGATCACATGCACCGCGCATTTGGCGTGCCGGACGACCCTTGCCGCTGTTGAGCCCAGAAAGAAGTCTTCAAGTCCCGGACGATGTGACGCGATGACAATGCAATCGCAATCGTGGTTTTTCGCGTAGTCGAGGATCGCCTTACCGGCATGTCCTGAAACCAGATGCGTCTCGGCACCCGGCAAACCTTTGGCGGATTCGTTCATCTGCGTTGCGGCTTCCTCGCGGGTGTGGTCCAGGATTTCCTGCGGTATCTGGGTGGTTGCATAGGTGGGGATGGTCTCCATGACGTGGATGACATGGAACTTCGCACCTTCCTCAGCGATAGCCTGGGCCACCTCATAGGATCCTGCAGTGTCATGTTCCTTATCCAGTAGAATAGGGACGAGGATGTTCTTGTACATGGGCCGATCTCCTGTCTGTTCGCCAAGTGGTGACTGACCTTAGGATAAGGGCGGGGTGTGTACTTTGATGTAGGTCAAGTGGTGAGATTGGGCTTGGCGCGCGCGCCATACAAATGCCTCAGTTCAGCCGCCTCCGCGTGCCAAATCTATGTTTGGCTATGTCACCGATAACGCGAGAGGACCTGAGGGCCATGTGGAAGTCGCCGACATATGAGCGAACCAAGCCAAAACAGCTGGTATGCAATCGCTGCCATGCCACCGGGCGCATTCAATGCGAGATTTGTGCGGGCAAAGGACAGGTGATCATTGGCCGGGACACCCGTGGGTACCCCAAGTACGGACAATGTGGTGCCTGCTATTCCACCAAGATGATGCGCTGCCGCACGTGCGGCGGGACAGGGTACAACTGAACGTGAAAATGCTTTGATCGCGCAGCGCGTCTGAGGGCTTGCGCTACTCCGGCATCAGATCATGTGTTGCATACCGCACCAAAGAACTGCTGATGGACCGGTCGCTTGTGCCGACCAGGACCATGCCTTCGCCGTTCAGCAGCATGGATTGCCTTTGCAGCCGGTATTCCTGCCCATCCGCGGTGATCACCGTGCTGCCCGATGAGCTGTGATCGGTGTACTCAAGCTGAGCCGCGCGCAGCTCAAAACTGCCGTGGTTGCGCGACACCCAGGGATGATCCAGCCGTGCATCACAGTTAGATGACCGACCCACCGCCACTGTCTGCCCGTCCATCAGCGTCCAATGCGTCTCATCACAACTCAGGTCCACCGATCCCGTACGCGGCCCCATTTCCAGGTCCTTGGCACCAAACAGGACCGTTTGTGTGTCCAGATCGCTCACAGAAAAGGAATGCACAGGCACTTTTTTCGCTTTGCCCTTGAGTTTCAGCCCACCCATTGAAACGCAGAGCGCCCGGGTGGCCTCGG
Source organism: uncultured Sulfitobacter sp. (assembly GCA_964447345.1). Classification (GTDB taxonomy): domain Bacteria; phylum Pseudomonadota; class Alphaproteobacteria; order Rhodobacterales; family Rhodobacteraceae; genus Sulfitobacter. Next base: position 2,326 of record CAYUSM010000139.1, read on the forward strand.
GCAGTTGATCAAAAAGGGCGGCTCCCATCAGCAATTCCTTGGGCTTTGCCAAGGCCGCAAGCCGTGCAGCCGTGTTGACCGCATCACCGTATAGATCGGCATCATGGGTCACCACGTCACCCATAAATGCGCCTGCATGGACGGCCATGCCGTAGCTCCAGGGCGTTTCGATCATTTCACGGGCGGCAGCGAAGGTCTGTTCCGCGTTGGCAAAGAAGCTGAGCGTGTCGTCGCCTTTGGATTTGATGCAGTGCCCGCCATTATCATCAATGATGGTGCGCATGCGGGCCAATACGATGCTGATCTGGTCCAGGGCTTCCTGATTGGGTAGCGTATCATAGAGCTTGGTGCTGCCCGTGATGTCTGCAATCAGGACGTTTGCCGTCGCCATAGGTGAGAGAACTCCGCAACTCGAACCGGCCTTCCCAAACGGCCGACTCGCGGAACTCTAGGTAAAGGACCGCTTGAAAGCAACGACTTAGGCGCGGGTTGCGCGACCGGCTTCAGCCTGCCTGCGCCACCGGGCCGGCATCGGTGAAAACAATGCGCTTTCCGGCTGCTATTTCCTTGCTGAACATCGATGTGATCAGACGCATTGCGTCATCGCGGCCCGAGGCGGCAAAGCGGGTGGGCGAATGCACACGCAGGTTGTTGTCAAAGCCCCGCGCGGCATGGGCCCAGATCATCGGATGCAATTCGGTGAGGTGGTTGCGGACGATCCATTGGGCGCAATCGGCGATCTTGCCACGCACGAGGTCGGCCTGATCATTGCCCGAAAATGCCTGACCTACAGCGTTGGAGCAATAGGCCGCCAGCAGGTTCACCGTGTAAGGGTCCCCCCGGCGTTTGAGGATGTCCTGCAGCCCTTCGACGAAGAAGTCGATGTCAAGATTTGCACAGGCCACATCGTCATAGACGATCGCGTCAAACTGGACCCATGTGTAGCCGCCAGCGCCCCAGGTGTCCTGGACGCGGACGGCGTTGCGGCGTGCTTCCAGCTCCAGCTCGTCATAGGTGCCGTACCAGCGCGGCAACAGATGATTGCCCATGGCGCGCATCGGACGCGGGTTGTTGTGATTGAGGTTGATCAGCACCTCATAGCGGTCGGAGGTCTGACGCTTGTCCAGTTCAATGCCGCCCAGAAGGGTGCAGCAGCTGGCAGCCAACAGGGCAGAGCCGTTCTCAAGCGGGCAGAAGTCGGCGATGATATCCTTTGCCCGGTCAAAGTGCGCGGCAAAGGCCGCGCGGTTGCGGTCAGGCACTTCGATGTCCCATGCGTTGCCACGCCAGGCCCAAGCAATGTCCATATGCGCTTGGGCCACAATGCAGGCCACGATGTAGGACCTCGGAAACTCCGCCAGAACATGTTCCAATGCTTCGATTCCCGCCAGAAGCGGCGCACCCTTGGCGGGCGTGCCATCCAGCAAGGCATGCTCTGCCGCGTGCACCACATCTGCGCGCGCGCCATATGCAAGCAGATCGGCGATGGGCATCATGCCCGGTGTCATGTGGCGACCGGCATCCGCTGTGCGGATGATTTCAATCAGGTCTTCCCAGCGTTCCTGGCGCACGAGGTTTTGCGCCCGTGTCAGGTGTTTGTCGCGGATCGCGTCTTCTGCCGTCGGATCGGGGCAAATGATCTGCAACGTGTCCTCCGTCGGGGTGGAGATCACGGTGCGCGGCGTGCGCCGATGAATGCGGAGCGGCGGTACGGGCTCCAGCAGTTCCGGCGCCGATTCCTCGCTTTTCAGCAATTTGCCCAAGGGGGCTGCATGCTTTTCAAGCTGTTCTTTGAGGTATCGATTGATGGATTTCATTTCGCTCTGTCCGCTCACATTTGTTGTCTACCTTAAATGACGTTCATTTGGGGCAAGACCGTGGCAGGCCCGCGGAGATTAGGGGGTGTTTATTCTAGGAAAGCGGGTATCCGCCGATGGGGCAAAAGGCTTCACGGTGCCGATTGTTCGGATCACGGCAACGTTTGCGAACTTCCGCCGATTTTGTTTCCTGATTCCGGTAGGATGCCGTGGTTTTGTTGCCAGCTCGCCATCATTGCCTACATACTCCGCCGATGAAATCGCTGCTGCTCTCTTTCACACTCGCTTTGACTGGCACAGTCGTTGCCGCACAGGGCCAGTCTTTGGTGGATGAAGACGCCCGGGTTGCGCTGACCGCCGATGTGACGACGCGCGCGATATCCTTTGCGGCGACAGCAGGTAATGTCGAGGAGAGCGTTCCGGCCATCCCGGCGTTTCAGACGACGCTGCGGCCGCCCGCGCGCTCGGGCAATCTGCCTCGCACGCGGTTTCAGCATATGGCGGGACATGCGCTTTGGACCCGTGCTGCATTGTCTGCGCTGAAGGACCACGGCAAGCCGTTGGTTGATCTGGTGCCCGCCGATATCGCCAACTGGTGCCCCAAATACCCCACCGCGACCGAGGCAGAGCGCCGGGCGTTCTGGGTGGGGTTCATGTCGGCACTGGCCAAGCATGAAAGCACCTATCAGCCCTGGGCTGTGGGGGGCGGCGGCAAGTGGTACGGGCTGTTGCAGATCCTGCCCGCCACGGCGCGCGGCTATAAATGCCATGTGGGCACCGGTCAGGCGCTCAAGAACGGCGCGGCCAATCTCAGCTGTGCGGCGCGGATCATGGCGACCACCGTGCCGCGCGATGGGGTCATCCACGGATACCGGGGTCGCAAGGGGCAGGGGGTCACGGCAGATTGGGGGCCGATGCACTCCGCTGCCAAGCGGCGGGATATGGCAGGGTGGCTCAAGCGGCAGACCTATTGCAAACCCGTCGGTGCCACACGGCCCAAAGCCCGTCCCTGAGACCTGCCAAACCTCGCGCGAGTTACTGGAAAAGCTGGAAGTGAAAGCGCTTGGTTGAGATTCCCCGCGCATTCAGGGCCTCTTCGAATGCCTCATGCGGGGGCGTGGCCTCAAATGGCAGACGGACCTTGCCACCTGATTTCAGCACAAGCGTGGCGCGCACCGAGAAATCGAGTCGCGTGTCCAGCCGGACGTGGTCAACCTCATCCAGTGCCACGTCTGCCCGCCGTTTGCCCGAAAACCACGCGATCCTGCCGTCCCCCAAAATCAATCCGCTCAGCGGGTTGGCGTAGTGATCCCATAGGGCAGGCAAGGTGAAGGCGGCCAGAAACAGGACAAGCCACCACGCCATGTCGATCAGGGCCCAGGCCATCACCAGCGCCGTCCAGATCGCAAGAACGACCAGTGCTGTGCGCCGGTCGCGGCCCTGGCGCTGGTAGGTAAAGGCCGCGCTCACCGCCCGCCGGTCACATCAAGCGTGGAGCCCGTCAGATAGGATGCCTCGTCCGAGATCAGCCAGATCACCGCTTTGGCCACTTCCTCTGCGCTGCCGGGGCGGCGCATGGGGGGGGCGGTGCCGATCTTTTTCAGCCGGTCCGGATCACCGCCCTTGGCGTGGATGTCCGTCTCGATCAGGCCGGGTGCCACTGCCATGACCCGCAGGCCCTGCGGTGCCACCTCATCGGAAAGACCTTTGGTGAAGGTATCGACCGCCGCTTTGGAGGCCGCATAGTCCACATACTGGTTGGCGGACCCAAGGCGTGCGGCAGCGGAGGAGATATTGACGATCACACCGTGCCCTTGCGGTTCCATGCGCCTGACCGCTTCTTGCGCGACAAGGATCGCGCCAATGACATTCACATCAAAGATCTGGCGCAGGCGCGCATGGCTGAAGTCGGTCACCCGCGCTGTCTGGCCCACGATACCGGCATTGTTGATCAGCGCGTCCAGACGGCCAAAGACGGCATCAACCTGCGCATAGATGGTGTCGATGTCGCCGGGTTTGGACACATCCGCCTGAATGATGTGGGTTCGGACGCCTTCGGCCTGACATGCGGCGGAGACCTGCTGCGCCCCTTCGGGATCAGAGTTATAGGTCAGCGCCACATCGTAGCCGCGCGCGGCAGCCAGACGGGCACAGGCCGCGCCAATACCGGCAGACGCGCCGGTGATCAGACAAACGGGTCGGTCGCTCATGCTCAGGCCTCCAGAATGCGGGTCAGCATTTCAGTTGTATCACGGCTCAGATCAGGTGTGCCGAGGATGCGCTGCACTTCCGTTTTGATCATCTCCTGTCGATCCGCATCGTACCGTTTCCAGGTCTGGAAGGCGGCGCACATCCGCGCGGTGGTCTGTGGGTTGATCGGGTCAAGTGTGATCAGCCAATCGGCGAGCAGGGTGTAGGCCGAACCGCTTTCATGGTGGAAGCCTGCGTGATGGCTGGCCAGTGCGCCAAAGACGGCACGGAAGCGGTTGGGGTTCTTGTGGTTGAAGTCGGGGTGCTCCGTCAACCGCTGCGCGGTCGGAGCGACATCCTCTGGTTCAGCCATCATCACCTGTAGGCCGAACCATTTGTCCATCACCAGCCTGTCATTTTTCCATTGCGCCTCAAATGCTTTCAGCGCGTCATCCCCGGCCTTGGCGCGCAACAGCTGGGCGAGGGCCCCGATTTGCTGGGTCATGTTGTCGGCGGCGTCGTATTCAGCCTGCGCCGCCTTGCCCCCGTCCTGCCGGGTGATCAGGCTGAGCATGGCCCCTGCGAGGCTACGCTTGCCGGATTGTTCGGCGTCTGGCTGGTAGGGTGCGGTGACGCGGTTTGCCTCGAAGATTGCCTTTGCGTCATCACCGAACGCTGCGGCCATGGCGTCGCGCAGGGCTTCGCTGGCCGTGTATATCGCGGCGGGGTCGGGCGTTTCGCCTGTTTCGTGCAGCAGATTGGCCAGTTCGGACTGCGTGGGCGTGGCCATCATCAGCGCGCGCGTTGCCGGATCAAGCGCGGTGTCGGTGACGACAGCATGGATACCTTTAAGGTAGGCAGAATCGGGTGCCGCCCCGTCGCGAATGGTGGCAAGCAGCGACTTACGCGCCAACGTCCGGCCCTGTTCCCAACGATTGAAAGGATCGGTGTCATGGGCCAGCAGGTGCGCGCGGTCCGCATCTGAAAGATCCTGCTCAAGCACGACAGGCGCGGAGAAGCCGCGCAGGATCGAGGGCACAGGCCGTCCTTCCAGCGAGGTGAAACGCATGGTCTGGGTCTCTTCCGTCATTTCGAAGACTTGGGTGCCCAGAACTTCGTTTCCGTCCGGTCCAATCAGCCCCAGCGCGATGGGGATGACCTGCGGCTTCGGGTCTGGTGTGGCCGTGGAAGGCGGTGTGCGCTGGGTGAAGGTCAGCGTAAGCTCATCTAGCTCAAAGCTTTCCGTGACCGTGACACGCGGAGTCCCTGCCTGAGAATACCAGCGTTTGAATTGCGAAAGGTCGCGGCCGGTTGTGTCTTCAAAAACCTTAAGCCAGTCCTCAATGGTCGCCGCATCGCCGTCATGACGTTCGAAATAGAGGTCGAGCGCTTTGTAATAGGCTTCATCGCCAACCAGTGTCTTCAGCATGCCGATGACTTCGGCGCCTTTCTCGTAAACGGTGGCGGTGTAGAAGTTGTTGATCTCCTGAAAGCTCTCGGGACGCACCGGATGCGCCAGCGGGCCCTGATCCTCGGGAAATTGCCGCGCGCGCAGGTCGATCACGTCCGAGATGCGTTTGACGGGGGCAGAGCGCATATCGGATGTGAACTGCGCATCCCGAAAGACGGTGAGCCCTTCCTTAAGACACAGCTGGAACCAAT
>CAYUSM010000140.1:0-7985 GCA_964447345.1 uncultured Sulfitobacter sp.
CTCGCGCACAATCGCCCTTGCCAGCGCCACCCGCTGCCGCTGCCCGCCTGACAGTTCCGCGGGCTTGCGGTGCAGAAATTCGTCCAGCTCCACCATGGCGGACGCCCGGCGCACCCTTTCGTCATGGGTCGCCGGATCGATCTTGCGCACCTTCAGCGGAAACCGGATGTTCTCATAGACATTCAGATGCGGGTAAAGCCCGTAGGACTGGAACACCATCGCCACATCGCGGTCCTTGGGGTCGAGGTCGTTCACGACTTTGCCGTCGATGACGATCTCGCCTTCGGTGATGTCCTCCAGCCCCGCGATCATCCGCATCGTCGTGGTTTTGCCACAGCCCGAGGGGCCCAGCAGCACCAGGAATTCCTCATCCGCGATGGTCAGGTCAAAGTTGTCGACGCCAACAAAGCTGCCCCAGCGCTTGTTCACATTGCGCAGTTGAATCTCGGCCATAATTGTCCCCCGTCCGGCGCGTTCCCTCTACGTTGGGTCAAGTGTGATTCTTTTTCAACGATTTTTTGCACACGTGTGCAAAAGAGAGCGCGGAACCGGAATTTTGCTGAAATGTCAGCGCTTTCAACCAAGTTCAACTGAAGGGCAGACCAGCCGCAAATCCGGGCATGCAGCGACCTGACATGATTCGCCGGGTCAGGGTCTACCCCGCCAGCAGCGTCTGCGCCGCCGCTACGATTCTCTCCCTTGAGGGCAGCGTCGCCCCATAGGCAGGCCCGGTGGCGATAAAACTGTCCTCCGCCGTGAGACGGCCAAACCTCTTTACACCCTTCTCGGCCATCAGCGCCATCAGGGCCTCCGCCTGCCCCCCGGTCCGGCGGCATTCGTCCACAATCAGCACCGGGCGCCCGCCCACAGCCTCAACCAGAGCCTCCTCGGGCAGGGGTGCGATCCACCGCAGGTCAATCACCCGCGCCTGCACCCCTTGGGTCGCCAAATCATGCTGCGCCTGTCGGCTCAGGTAGTGCCCGTTCCCATAGGTCACGATGGCAATGTCGGCACCATCCCCATGCACACCCACGGTCCCCATCTCAATGCGCTCCCCCACCGCCGGATAGGTCCGCATCCAAGCGCCATCACCAGCTTTCAGCAGGTCGCGCATGGGATAAAGCGCAATCGGTTCAAGAAACACCACAACCCGCTGCTCTTCGCGCGCCAGCCGGTGACATTCCCGTAGCATGCAAGCCGCCTCATCCCCCGTCGAGGGACAGGCAATGATCACGCCGGGAATGTCCCGCAGCACTGCGATTGAATTGTCGTTATGGAAATGCCCGCCAAAGCCTTTCTGATACCCCAGCGCCGAGATGCGGATCACCATCGGGTTCGTCCATTGTCCCCTACTGAAGAAGGGCAGCGTCGCCGCCTCCCCTCTCAACTGATCCTCGGCATTGTGCAGATAGGCCAGAAACTGAATTTCCGGCATCGGAATGAACCCGTTATGCGCCAGACCAATTGCCAGTCCCAGAATGCTCTGCTCATCCAGCAGCGTGTCGATCACCCGTGCAGGCCCAAAGCGCCCATGCAGCTTCTGTGTGACACCGTAATTGCCCCCCTTGCGCCCCACATCCTCGCCCATCAGCAAGGTCTCGGGATACGCCAACATCAGATCATGCAGCGCCCAGTTGATGAGCCGCGACATCGGCTGCGGCTGATCCATCTGCGCCATGTCCGAGCCAAAGACCTCCGCCCGTCGCTCCGCACTCGGCCCATTTGTCAGCGCAACCTCCCGCGTCGGCGGGATCAGTGAAGACATCACCTCGCCCGCGTCCTTGAGGCGCTCCACATCCGCCATCTCCGCTGCTGCGCTGGCGACCTCCTCCAGCGTCTCGGTATAGACCGACAGCACATCCCCTGCCGCCAGCCCCTGCGCCACCAATCCGCGTGCCGTGAAAAGCAACGGATCATTGGCCTCATCCGCCTCCACTTCCGCTTTGGGCAGATAGGATGTCACCACATCAGGCCCCGCATGCCCGTAAAGCCGCACGGTCCGCAGATGCAAAAACGCAGGCTTGCGATGCCGCCGTACCCAGTCCGCCGCCTCCCGCGCCGCACTCACCGCCGCAAAGACATCCAACCCATCCGCCTCGAAATACTGCACCCCGGGACGCGCAGACATCGACGCCTTCACCCATCCTGTCGGCGTTTTGGTCGAAATCCCGATCCCATTGTCCTCGCAGACAAAGAGCAGCGGCAAAGGCACCCCCTGCACCGCCGTCCAGCCCGCCGCATTGATCGCTCCCTGCGCGGTTGAATGGTTGAGCGAGGCATCCCCAAACGAACACATCACAATCCCGTCCCGTGGCAGGATCGCATGTTCCGGACGGTTGCGCCGCGCCAGCGTGATCGAATGCGCCGCCCCCACCGCCTTGGGCAAATGGCTGGCAATGGTCGAGGTCTGCGGCGGGATCATCAAGGACCGCGCGCCCAGCACCTTGTGCCGCCCCCCGCTTGTCGGATCCTCCGAGGAACAGGCAAAAGACAACAGCATGTCCCGCATCATGCCGTCCTGCCCCGCCTTTGCCGCCCGCGCGATCTGAAAGGCCGCATCGCGGTAGTGAAGAAAAGCAATGTCATCCACGCGCAGCGCATGCCCCAGTGCTGCCATCCCCTCATGTCCCGAAGACCCAATGGTATAAAAGCCCTGCCCGCGCTTCTGCATGGCCCGGCTTTCCAGATCAAGCGCCCGGCTCAGCACCTGTGCGCGGTAAAGTCCCAGCGCCTCTTCCGCCCCAAGCGCCGACACATCTGTCTGTCCTTGCGGAAACTCCCCCGCTGCCACCCGCCGCAGGAAGTTCTCGTGCACAATCTGAACCCGGTCCAACGCCCTCTCCTCTCAGACAAAAGGGGCCACGCTTACGCGCAACCCCCTGCTTCATCTTTCCAATACAATTCCTGCAAGCCCATTGCCACCTGCGGAACGCCGGCCTGTTCAGAAAAACGCCTGCAACCCGGTCTGCGCACGCCCCAGGATCAGCGCATGCACATCATGCGTGCCCTCATAGGTGTTCACCGTCTCCAGGTTCATCATGTGACGGATCACCTGGAATTCACCGGAAATCCCGTTGCCGCCATGCATGTCCCGCGCCATCCGTGCGATATCCAGCGCCTTGCCGCAGTTATTGCGTTTCACGATCGAAATCATCTCGGGTGCGGCATTGGCCTCATCCATCAAGCGACCCACCTGCAGCGACCCCTGCAGGCCCAATGAAATCTCGGTCATCATATCCGCCAGTTTCTTCTGGAAAAGCTGGGTCTGCGCCAGCGGCTTGTCAAACTGCTTGCGGTCCAGCCCGTATTGACGCGCCGCGTGCCAGCAGAACTCCGCCGCCCCCATCGCGCCCCAGGAAATGCCATAGCGCGCCCGGTTCAGACAGCCAAACGGCCCCTTCAGACCAGACACATGCGGCAGCAAAGCGTCTTCGCCGACTTCCACACCATCCATGACGATCTCACCCGTGATCGAAGCGCGCAGCGACAGCTTATTGCCCACCTTCGGCGCGGACAGCCCCTTCATGCCCTTCTCAAGCACAAAACCCCGGATGCGCCCGCCATGCTCTTCGGACTTCGCCCAGACCACGAAGACATCCGCAATCGGCGCATTCGAAATCCACATTTTGGAGCCCGTCAGCTTATAGCCGTTCGCCGTTTTTTCGGCCCGCGTTTTCATGCCTGCAGGGTCTGACCCCGCATCGGGTTCTGTCAGGCCAAAACAGCCGATCCATTCACCAGACGCCAGCTTCGGCAGGTACTTTTTCCGCTGCGCCTCGGACCCATAGGCATAGATCGGATACATCACCAGTGACGATTGCACGGACATCATCGACCGATAGCCTGAATCCACGCGTTCCACCTCGCGCGCCACCAGACCGTAAGAGACATAATTGCCGCCCAGCCCGCCATACTCTTCCGGGGTGGTGACCCCCAGCAACCCCATCTCACCCATTTCCCGGAAAATCTCCGGATCGGTCTTTTCTTCCGCATAGGCCTCGATCACCCGCGGCTGCAGCTTTTCCTGCGCATAGGCCTTGGCGCTGTCGCGGATCATCCGCTCGTCTTCGGTCAGTTGCGTTTCCAGACGGAACGGGTCTTCCCAATCGAAAGTCCCCAGATCAGGTGCGTCTTTTGCTTTGAGAATTGGTGCTTCGGCATTCATGGCAGTTCCTTTCGGTCGGAGTGCATTTGCGCGTCTTATTGCAAATTTCGCGCCAATTGACTATCGCTCCTTTTTCCTGAACCCATGAGAAAAAGTCATATGATCGCCCCGCGCCGCTTTCTCCCCTCCATCTCGGCCCTGCTGGCGTTTGAGGCGGTTGCACGCCTGGGCAGTGCCACAGCGGCGGCGCAGGAACTGGCGCTCACCCAAAGTGCCATCAGCCGCCAGTTAAAAACCCTCGAAGACCAGCTGGACGTAGCCCTTGTCGCCCGGCAGGGGCGTCAGCTGACCCTCACAGAAGCCGGACAAAGCTATGTGTGCGAGGTCCGCGAAATCCTCAACAAGCTTGCCCGGGCCTCGGTCAACCTGCGCACCAATCCCACGGGCGGCTCGCTCAATCTTGCCATCCTGCCTGCCTTTGGCATGCATTGGCTCGCCCCGCGCCTGCGCGACTTTGCCCGCGCGCACCCGGAGGTGACGGTCAACCTCTCCACCCGGTTCAAACCCTTCGCGATCCAGGACAGCCCCTTTGACGCGGCCATTCATTTTGGTCATGAAGACTGGCCCGGCGTCCGCTATCTGCCACTGATGCCAGAAACCGTCGTACCGGTCTGCGCGCCGGATCTTCTGGACGGCCCGTTGGATGACGCAAAAGACATGCTGTCGCTGTCCCTTCTGCATCTTGAGACCCGGCCCAAGGGCTGGGCGCGCTGGCTGGCCGCCCTTGATGTTGAGGCGGAACCACCTGCGGGCATGGTCTTTGACCAGTTCTCCACCATGGCTCAGGCGGCGATCCACGGGCTCGGCGTCGCATTGTTGCCCACTTTCTTTGCAGAACCTTACCTCCGGGACGGACAACTGATTCTCGCCTCGGCGCAGACGACCCAAAGCATCGGCAGCTACTATCTTGTCTGGCCAGATGGAAACGAAGAGAGCCCAGCGCTGACATCGTTTCGCAAATGGCTGGCAATCCAGGCCGAAGCCGGTGAAGAGAGCCCCTGAATTCCCGCAAAACGGGAAACAAGGCAAACGCCAAAATTTCGCCTCAATTCATAGATAATCATTGCCTCTGTAAGCGGGTGGGGCCGTTACAAGGAGCATTTCAATGCTTAAGACATATCGCAAAGGCGCTTTCGCCCTTGCTGCTGCCCTCTCCGTCATGGCGGGCGCTGCGCATGCCAACACCCACACCGTTCTGATCGTGGATGGCGGTTATTTCCCTGCGGTGACCTATGCTGCTGTAGGTGACGTCATCAGCTTTGAGAACGCCAGTTCCGCCAGCCACGAGGTTGGTGATCCCGCTGAGACATGGACGTCCGGCAGCATCGCCATCGACTCGGTCTATTCCCTGACCATCGAGGAAACGACCCCGCTTGAGTTTGTCGGCATGGGTGCTGACGGTCTTGAAGTGGTCGGCTCGATCAGCTTCGACACACCACCGCTGGCAGACTAACTCATCCCGATCAAGCAGAGGCCGACTTTCCTTCGGACGGTGTTTCCAAAGGGATGATGAGTTCGGCGCCGCTTGCACGATTTGAGTTCACGGCCCGGTCCACACGATGCCACCGCAGCAGGTTCTCTGCTGCGGGCTGCATCAGTGGTGCGGCCCCTTTGCCCGCTTCGCCCAGCCAGAGCGGCCAGTCCGCGGGCTCCAAAATGACAGGCATCCTGTGATGGATGGCCTGCATTTTTGCGTTCGCCGCCACAGTCACCACTGCACAGGTCGATACCACATCGCCTTCGGGGTCTTTCCAGTCCTGCCAGACAGCGGCAAAGGCGATGGGCGCACCATCCTGACGCCAGATGTACCAGGGGTCCCGCCCCCCCTCTGCGTCCTTGGTCCATTCGTAGAACCCGGTTGCGATGATCAATCCCCGACGCGTCCGCGCCGCAGACCGGAAAGCAGGCTTTTCGGCAATGGTCTCGGCCCGCGCATTGATCAACAGCGGTCCGCCTGATGGCTTTTTGTACCAATGCGGAATGAACCCCCAGCGCATTGATCGCAGCCGCCGCCCACCCTCAGGGTCGCTGGTCACGATATGCACATTGTTCGTCGGGCAAACATTGTAGTTCGGCACATTCGGCAAATCGTTGGAGGGCGACGCCGAAAAGACCTGCACCATCGCATCATGAGGCAGCGTCACCGCCATCCGTCCGCACATCTGTGACACCCCAATGCCCAATCCCTCACTACGTTTTAGCAACCCATGCCAGATATGCAAAAGTCAGAGCGCAGGTTTTCACCTCCGTTCCGATCTGCCAAACTGCTCCGAAGACCTCGTACGAAAGACTGACCGATCCGACAATTCCTCCCCATCTCAGCGCTTCTGCTTGGCTCGGCCTTCCTGCTTTTTGCAGGCGGCATCAACGGATTGATCCTGCCCGTGCGCGGCAACATCGAAGGGTTCTCCAGTGTCTCCCTCGGTCTCTTGGGCACCGGCTGGGCACTGGGATATGTCGCAGGTTGCGTCTTTACCTCCAACCTCGTGGCGCGTGTCGGCCACATCCGCGCGTTTGGCGCGCTCTGCGCCATCGCGGCTGTCTCCATGCTGGGCAGCGCGATCCTGATCATGCCCTGGGCCTGGATCATCCTGCGCGGGCTCTGCGGCTTCTGCTTTGCGGGGGCCGCGATGATCGTGGAAAGCTGGCTGAGCGAACGCAGCGATCCCAGCACGCGCGGGCGGGTCTTTGGCGTCTACACAATGGTCAATCTCGGCGCCAATACCGCAGGCTACATGATGCTGACTGTCGGCGATCCATCGGGGTTTTTCTTCTTCGCGCTGGCGGGCATCTTCTATTGCCTTGCCCTTGTCCCCACGGCGCTCAGCAACACCTCCACGCCAACCCCGCTCGTCAGCGTCAAACTCAACCTGCGCGCCCTCTGGCGCAATTCGCCCGTCGCGGTCTTCGCCGTCTTCTGGGTGGGTGTCTCCAACGCCGCCTTCGGCACGCTGGCCGCCGTCTATGCACAGAAAGTCGGTCTGCAACTCGCCGCTGTCGCGCTCTTCACTGCCATCCCGATCCTCGCCGGGGCTCTGATGCAGATGCCTGTCGGTCTGCTCTCAGACCGCATGGACCGTCGCAAGGTGCTCGTGGGCGTCGCCGCCCTCGCCCTCGTGGCCGATCTCGCCTTCATCCTGCTGGCCCCTGAGGGCCGGTGGCTCAACTTCACGCTGGCCGCCCTTCTGGGCGGGTCGATCTACGCAATGTACCCGGTCATCGTCGCCCACGCCAATGACCACGCAGAGCCGGGCACGGCCATTCAGATTTCCGGCGGCCTGCTGCTGACCTTCGGCATCGGCTCCATCCTCGGCCCCACCATTGCAGGCTGGGCGATGGAAGACATCGGCATCCGCGCGCTCTTTGTTGTGACCTCCGCGTCGCATGGCGTCGTCATCCTCTACACCCTCTGGCGGATCAGCAGACGGCAGGCCGTGACAGGCGATGACAAATCAAACTTCCAGCCCATCAACGCCGGTCGCACCTCGAACCTGCAGACAGCAGAGCTGTCACAAGGGGAGACCGAAGAAGGCGGCGGACCAAAACCCGCCACCTGAAAATCCTGAGCCAAACGAGAAAGGGGCGCAGCCCTGCAGCCACGCCCCCCTAAGGCTCTGCTGAAAACAGCTTACTTCACCGTAATACGCCCGTCGGTGTAGGGCTTGTAGGGCGCGTTTGCCGCCAGATACTCCGCCGTCACATCCGCAAGGTCCGGCCCGAAGTCATAGGCGTTCTCGGCGTCGACAAACATCTTGTACCCGTCTCCGCCATTACGCACGTAGTTGTTGGAAACAACGCCATAAACCTTATCCATCTCGAT
>CAYUSM010000141.1:0-7963 GCA_964447345.1 uncultured Sulfitobacter sp.
CAGGTTGGTCATGCTGTGAGCGATGGCCACCGACAAAAAGAACGTAAACTCGACCACGCTATCCCCTAACGCGAACACCAGACAGCGCTTACCCTCAACCGGGTTTGCGCATCTCGAAGAACGCCTGATCCATGAGCAAGATTGGGATGTTGTGCGGTGCCCGAAAAGCAGAATAGAATTGACGGCGTGCCCGCTGACTCCACGCAGGATGTGCAACGACCTTTGAACTTGCTGGCGCGGTCATTAAGCAACGGTTCCTGCTTCGGAATGAGTTTGGAGATTTCCACCCATTGTAGCAGTTCGATGACAGATGTTGCGTCAGTGTCCAGATACATGCCTGTCACGGTTTCCCCATGCGGATGATGTCGCATTCAACAGACACGGTGACAGCTCCAAGAAGCCCTGCGTTGCAGCTTCATTCACTGCTTTCGCCGACAGCCTTTTTAGCCTGCAGCGAGACCCACCAGATCATACTCGCCCCGATGAGGAAAACGCCAAAACCGGCAAAGAAAAGGCAGATAAACAGCATCGGTGACATGATCACTCCATCCTCGGTCCACTGTGGTGAAACCCTGTTCGCAGACCGACACTAGCAGTCGCGCGCGAAACGCGCGTTGACAAACATCAATCGGCATATCGATCTGCGAGGGGTTGGGTTCTGTGATGTATTTTGGGGGAAAGGCCGTAGACGCATCACCGATACGCTTTCATATCAGGGGCATTTTTGGGGGCATTTTGCACCAGCACAGCTTCATCGAGAGCCACAAGCATCATGTACGGATGTGATGGCTGGGGTGGTAGGATTCGAACCTACGGTACACGGTACCAAAAACCGCTGCCTTACCGCTTGGCTACACCCCAGCAATGGCGTGCTAATTAAGCGGACGGGCAGGGCAGTGCAAGACCCGTTTTGCCAAAAAGCTTACTCTACCTCGCCGTTCTCACGTAAAAGGTCCTGGCGTTCGGTTTCGGCCCGTTCGGTTTCGACGATGCGGTCAAGCTCGCTTTCGCGGGTCTCGACGCTTTGCGGGCTGAGTTGCGCAGGCGCGGTGTCGGTGGCAGCGGGGTCCGGGGCGGGAGCGGGCGCCTTGGTGGGCTTGGTCTCGAGCTCTTCTTCCTCAGCGGTGGTAAGATCAAAGTTGGTCAGCGCGCCGCCGAGACCTTTGGGCACCTCGATGCGGTAGGTGGTGTTGGGCATGTCGTATCCGGCGGCGGCCACGGCGGCCATCACCTGCCGGATCGCTTCGCCTTTGGCGCGCAAGAGCGACGTCTGGCTCTGATCGATCCAGCCTGCGACCTGCATCACCATGGAGCCATCGCCGATGCGATCGATCCAGACGTCCGGTGCTGGTTCGGTCAGCGTGAACGGCAGGGCGACAACGGTCTGCTCGGCCAGGTCACGCACGTAGGCCAAATCCTCTTCGCTGGCGTCCACGCCGATCTCAAACAGAAAACGACGCTCGGCATTCAGGGTGTAGTTAACGATGCGGCTTTTGAAGACGGTCGCATTGGGGATGCGGATGTGGTTGCCGTCAAAGCTCAGCAGAATGGTGGCGCGGCTGGTCAGGCGGATGACCTTGCCGGTGTCGCCATTGATCTCAACCGCATCGTTGGGGCGGAAGGGCTGGCGGATGGACAGCATGATCGAGGCGATGAAGTTTTCCACGGTGTCGCGCACCGCAAAACCGATGGCCAGGCCGACAATACCGGCAGCTCCCAGAATGCCTGACAGAAGGGCCGTGGCATTGAGGATGTCGAGGGCCACCACCAGACCAGCGATCACAAAGAGCAGCCGGATGATCTGGCGATAGATGTCCGCGATAAAGGCATTGGGAGACAGGCGTTCCCACGGTTGTTTCCGTTTGGCCAGCCAGAAGCCGAAGATCACGATAAGGACAAAGACCGAAAGCGCGATCAGCGCCAGTGGCAGGAAGGCGATCATCTGTGTGGCACGGGCCATGAAGCGGTCCACGGCGGGGTTGAGGCGTTCAACCACGTCCGTTGTCTCGATCACCTCGTTCTTGATGGCCACAACACCCGCGACACGGCCGACCAATTCGTTCAGTCGCCCGGCACTGGCGGCGTCGAGTGTGGTGCCGCGTAGCGTGACGATGCCTGAGGATACCGTGACGCTGATGTCGTCATAGCCCTCCAGCTCTCCAAGGATGTCGCGGATCCGGTTGGCGATGGCGGCATCGGCCTGTGCATCATCTTCAATGGCGATGGTGCCGGTGGGCTGATCGGTGGTCTGGGCAAAGGTGGCGATGGGCAGGGCGAGGCACAGCAACAGGGCGAGAAGGCGCATTCAGAAAAATCCGTGAGGGTCAATACAGCCGAGGATAGGGCGTGAAGGGAAGGCTGGCAAACCCCAAGACAGGTTTGCGTGGAGGAAGGGAAGGCGCCGCAGATGTGCTGCATCTGGTGGATGATGCGGTGACCAAGGCGAAATAGGTTTGCCAAAGGTAATGCGCATGCCCACCTTCAGGCATATGCAGAGAAACGCAGCCCGTCCGGCGTGGAGACCCGCATGCAGACTGAGACCGTTGAGACATCCCTTGCGCGACACAAGCAGGAAGGTACCCGGCTGGCGGTGCGTTCCAGATGGATCGCGCTTTTCCTGATTGCGGTGCTCCTGCCGTTTCTGAACCCGCAGATCGAAGTGATCTATTACCAAAGCCTGCTCGCCCTGCTGGCCCTGACGGCCTACTTCCAACTGCAGGCCAGCCGCACATCGCGCAGCGGCCTGTCGGTGTTGCTGTTGTTCATTGACGTCCTTTTGATGACGCTGGCGCTGATCCTGCCGAACCCATTTGATGACAGCACCTGGCCTACAGCGATGACCTTTCGCTTTGACAGCTTTCTGTACTTCTTTGTGCTGCTGTCGAGTGCCACGCTGATGTATTCCTGGCGTACTATTGCGGCGGTGGGGCTGATCACCGGGGGCGTCTGGGCTGTCGGGGTGTTCCTTGTGGTTGTGGCGGGGCAAACCTTTCCGGAGATGACGGCGGGCATACGCGCAGCGTTTCAGAACGATCTGGCGCTTGCGGGTGAGCTTGACCCAAACAGCGTCAAGCTCGACCACCGCGCGCAGGAGATCGTGGTCTTTCTGATCGTCTCCCTGACGCTGGCGGTTTCGGTGCGCAGGTTTGAAAAACTGTTGCAGGGCAACGCTGTGTTGGAACGGCAGCGGGCGAACCTGTCGCGGTACTTTTCGCCCAATGTGGTCGATGCATTGTCGCAGCGCGACGGCGTGCTGGGCGAGGAGCGCGAGCAGAGGGTTGCGGTGCTGTTTGTCGATCTGGTCGGCTTTACCCGCTATGCGTCCAAGCGGCAGGCGCAGGAGGTCATCGCGACTCTGCGCCTTTTTCACGGTCGCATGGAGGCCTGCGTGTTCCGCAATGACGGCACGCTGGACAAATACTTGGGCGACGGGCTGATGGCGACCTTTGGCACGCCCTTTACACAGCCCGATGACGTGGCGCGCGCGATGCGCTGCGCGCAGGACATGCTGGAGGCGATGGACAGGCTGAACGCCGAATGGGCCGCCGCAGGGCGGGAGGCATTGCGGATCAGCATCGGGCTGCACGTGGGGCCAGTAGCTGTGGGCGACATCGGATCGAACCGGCTTGAGTTTGCCGTGATTGGCAATACCGTGAACATCGCAAGCCGGTTGGAAGCGCTGACGCGGTCGCTTGGGACGCGTCTTGTCATCAGCGACGCGGCTTACGAGGTGCTGGACGAGGACATGCGGCGCGGGCTGCGCAGAGTCGCGGACCAGCAAATCAAGGGGGTGGATGAGCCGATCACGGTCTGGACGGCAGCCTAGATGGTCAGGGGGTTCACCCCGTCAGTTCTGACAATCGATCAATATGGCCCCGATGCGCCCCCCAGCCTCTACCGCTTCATGTGCGGCGGCGGTTTCGGCGAGGGGGAATATCTTTTCTACCGGGCAATCCAGAGCCTTATCTGCAAGGGCCGCATGCAGTTTGGCGATCATCGCGTCCCGTTCGGGTTTGGGCAGCAGGTAGATCAGCAGGATATCAATCGTGACCGCTTTGAAAAGCATCGGAAAGAACGGCAAGGTTGGCGCCATGTTCTTGGCTGACCCGTAGACGGCGAGCCGTCCGTTGGGGGCAATGATCTCGGCGTTGAAGTCGACGTTCACGCCAAACTCCACCTCGACCACCGTCGGGATAAGCGCCCCGTCATTGGCAGCAAGCACCTTAGCGGCCAGATCATCAGCGGCGTAGTCCAGAACCACATCGGCTCCGGCCTCCTTCACGCGCTCCGTGTCGCGCGGGCTGCAGGTGGTGATCACCTTTGCGCCGCCCCATTTGGCCAGTTGCACGGCCAGAAGCCCCACGGTGCCTGCACCACCACTGATGAAGACCGTCTGACCCGCGATGTCGCCGCCACCAAAGACGGCCTGCGCAGCGGTGAGCCCCGGAATGCCAAGGATCGCCCCGGTGTCAAAGCTGACATCATCGGGCAGTGGCACCGCCATGTCGGCAGGCAGGGTGATCGCCTCGGCGGCGGTTCCATAGGGGCGCTGCCATTGGCCGTTCCAGATCCAGACGCGCTGACCGATGCGGCTTTGGTCGACACCGTCGCCGACGGACTCAATGACGCCCGCCCCGTCGCTGTGCGGTATGATCAGGTCAAACGCAGGGCGATCAAGGCCGGGCCGCCCGGCGCGGGATTTCACATCTGAGGGGTTCACGCCCGAATAGGTAAGGGTGACACGTACTTCGCCCGCTTGTGGCGTGACGTCACTCAGGTTTTGGATATGCAGCACATCGCGGGCTGTGCCAAAGTCTGAGTATGTGATTGCGCGCATCTGGCTGGTCCTTTGTTTACGTCAGCCGCGCCACCCTGACCCAAAGGAGGCCCCCATGCAATTCCTGCGCACCGATGATGCCCGTTTTGAAGGGCTGCCTGATTATTCCTTTGCGCCGAACTATGTTGAGGTCGACGATACCGAGGGCGGCAGCCTGCGCGTCCACTATGTGGACGAAGGCCCCGGTGATGCAGCACCGGTGCTGCTGATGCATGGAGAGCCGACCTGGAGCTACCTTTACCGCCACATGATCCCGCCGCTGGTGGCGGCGGGGCATCGCTGTGTCGCGCCCGATCTGGTGGGGTTCGGGCGGTCGGACAAGCCGACGGACCAAGCCGATTACACCTATCAGCGGCATGTGGACTGGATGATCTCGGTGGTGGAACAGCTTGATCTGAAAGGCATCACGCTTTTTGCGCAGGATTGGGGGGGATTGATTGGCTTGCGGCTGGTCGCGGCGATGCCCGAACGCTTTGCGCGGATCGTTGTGGGCAATACGGCGCTGCCGACCGGGGATCAGCCGATGGGGCCCGCGTTTGAAAGCTGGCGGGCGTACAGCCAGACGGTGGAAGACTTCAACGCCGGGCGGATTGTCTATGGCGGGACCACATCTAAGCTGATGGAAGCCGAGGTCGCGGCCTATAACGCGCCGTTTCCCGATGACGGATACAAAGCGGGCGCGCGGAAGTTTCCGATGTTGGTGCCCAGCACGCCGGATGATCCGGCAGCCGCGCCCAATCGCGCAGCCTGGAAGGTGTTGAGCGGGCTGAAGATACCTGTGCTGACGACCTTTGGCGCGGATGACAAGATCATGGCGGGGATCGAAAAGGTCTTTCAGAAGATGATGCCGGGCGCCGCTGGGCAGGATCACGTGGTGTTGCCGGATGCGGCGCATTTCCTGCAGGAGGATGTGGGGCCGGAACTGGCGCGGCGGATCGCGGCGTTTATCGCGGCGACATCCTGAGGCGGCCGTCTTCGCAGCTGAAGACGTCAGGCCTCATCCGAGGGCATGAGCGCGATTGCCCATGGGCAATTCGGGATTCATGGCAAGATTTCAGATAATTACGTCAGCGTTAACAAGAGCTTAACGGGAAATCAGTCGCGAATTTCGTTGGGTCCGACACCCCAGATGCGTGCTTTGGGGGCCCAGCCCTTGTAGCCGCCGGTCCTCAGTTCGCACCATTCCAGATCGCAATCCCCCAGCCGCGCGACAACGCCCAGTTCCAGCGCGGCGGCCACGGGCGCATTCGGATCAGGCCGGACGTGCAGGGCCAGCATGTCCTGTTCCACCAGCACTGTCCGCACACCGGAGAGCAGCGAATAATGCACCCAGCCGCCCATGCCGTCGCGGTCCTCGACCCGCCGCCAATGCCCGTGCTCTGCGGTGACGCGCAGTGGCATGTCGCGGCGCTGGAAGACCCAGTCGATGCGGTGCGACAGGCTGGGGCCACGGCGCACATTGCCTTCGGAGGCTTTCATCGACACGTAGCGGGGCAGGGGCAGATTGGTGACGGATCCCACATCGCCCGCGCGCGCCAAAGGCGCGGGCGCCATCGCGATCATCAACAGCGTCACCAGAACGCTTTTGAATTTCCAACGGAACATGGGTGCTGCCTGCACTGTCACTTCATTTGCTCTTTTGCGGCGCGGGGTTCTTGTGCCTCTGGCGCGCATGAGACACCATGGGCACAAGGGAAGACAAGGCCAAGGTCTGGGAGGACACGGATGACAAAGAAACGGTTGAGTGTTGTAGTCACGCGACGGTTGCCGGACGCGGTTGAAACTCGGCTCTCCGAACTCTTTGATGTCAAGCTGCGGCTCGACGATGTGCCCATGACCCGCACCGAGTTGAGCCAGGCGATGAAAACAGCTGATGTCATCGTACCGACGGTCACCGATGAGATCGATGCCGCCATGATCGGGCAGGCGGGCGATCAGCTGAAACTGATCGCAAACTACGGCGCGGGTGTGGATCACATCGACGTGGCAACCGCGCGGCAGCGGGGCATTCTGGTGTCCAACACCCCTGGTGTGCTGACCGATGACACGGCGGATATGACCATGGCGCTGATCCTTGCCGTCACGCGGCGCATGTCTGAGGGCATGCGGATGATGCAAAAGGACAGCTGGACCGGCTGGGCACCGACCGCGCTGCTGGGCGGGCGGGTCTCGGGGCGTCGGCTGGGCATCCTCGGGATGGGGCGCATCGGTCAGGCGGTGGCCAAACGTGCTGCGGCCTTTGGTATGCAGGTCCATTACCACAACCGCCGCAAGCTGCATCCGGAGATCGAGAATGAGTTGGAGGCCACCTATTGGGAGAGCCTTGACCAGATGGTTGCGCGCATGGATGTGATCAGCGTGAACTGCCCGCATACGCCCTCGACCTTCCATCTGATGAACGCGCGGCGGCTGAAGTTGATGAAGCCGGACGCCGTGATCGTGAACACTTCGCGCGGTGAGGTGATCGACGAGAATGCGCTGACCCGCATGCTGCGCGGGCAGGAGATCAAGGGTGCGGGGCTGGATGTCTACGAGCACGGGACCGAGATCAATCCGCGCCTGCGCGAATTGGATAACGTCGTGCTGCTGCCGCATATGGGATCGGCCACGATGGAGGGGCGGTTGGAGATGGGTGAGAAGGTCATTATCAACATCAAGACCTTTGATGATGGCCACCGTCCGCCTGATCAGGTTGTGCCGTCGATGCTTTGACGCCTTTGGGCGAGCTCTGATTGAGCGGGCTTTCGCCCGCATGCGATTTTATTTCTGGGAATGAGGGGCGCTGCCCCTCAAACTCCCCGGGAATTGATATGGCCAAAAAGAGAAGCAAGGGAGAGATGCTGTGCGGACGATCTTGAGTATTCTGGCTGTGGTCTTGGCGGGCGCGGCAAGCGCCCAGCAGGCGGCGGATGCGGTGGAGCCGGAAGCGGCAGGCGCGGGTGCTTTTGATGGGCTGCCTTCTGAGATTGCGGCAGCGCTTGAAGCTAAGCAGGCGGGTGAGCCGGTGACGGCCTCTGACTGGATGGTGGCGGCGGCCAATCCGCATGCGGTCAAGGCGGGCGCTGATGTGCTGGCGGCTGGTGGGACGGCAGCGGATGCGCTGGTCGCCGTGCAGGTGGTGCTGGG
>CAYUSM010000142.1:0-7928 GCA_964447345.1 uncultured Sulfitobacter sp.
ACGGAGCCGCCTGACCCGCCGTCTCCGCCATCCGGGCCACCGTATTCGATGTACTTCTCACGTCGGAATGAAATACAGCCACCCCCGCCCGCGCCAGAGCGGATGTAGACTTTGCACAGGTCGAGGAACTTCATGGGTCGGGCCTTTCAGGCAGCGGACTAAAGCTTGCGGCTATAGGTCCACGTGGGTACGGCAGCGTCGCGGGCCAGACAATAGGTTTCCGCATCGCCGAGATAGACAAAACCGGCATTGGTCATGACTTTCGCCGAGGCCGGGTTGTCCTGAAATACCGTGGCAAACATCGCGTCGTTCTGGAGCGGGTTTGCCTCCACCAGTGCCGATACGGAGTCAGAGGCGACGTGCGTGTTCCAGAACGCCGGCGCCACCCAAAAGCCGACCTCGGACTGGTTACGGTCCAGACGGCTGAGCGTGATCAGCCCCATGACTTCCGCGCCCTGAGACTTGGTACCATCCATCGCCCAGCAATCAAAG
Source organism: uncultured Sulfitobacter sp. (assembly GCA_964447345.1). Lineage (GTDB taxonomy): Bacteria > Pseudomonadota > Alphaproteobacteria > Rhodobacterales > Rhodobacteraceae > Sulfitobacter. Next base: position 493 of record CAYUSM010000142.1, read on the forward strand.
TCACGCGGTTCTGTCATGGCACGCTGAATAAAGGCCTCAATCGTGCCGGGGGGCAGCGGATGTGGGATGGACGTTGTGTTTTTGGCCACGCGTTCATCGCTGGCATACATTTCAATCAAACCCAGATCGGACCGTCTGAGCGGACGCAGGTCGAACCGCGCCGTCTCTATCACCGGCTGGTTGATGATATGTTCCATTTGCATCGTCACGTCCCTCCTCCGAACAGTACGAAAAGAACAGAGGCGACGGTCAGTGCCGCCAATGTCCACATTAGATAAGGTTCCCATTGCGTCCCTGCGACAGTGCGGGCGATGGCATCACCCGCAAGTGTCCAAATGGGATGAAAAATGATCTGGCAGCCCAACAGTACCGCCGCGATGGTGGCGGTCGCTGTCAGTGCTGGTGTTTCGGGGGCGACAAAAGCGGTGAAGCCACCCACGATCATGGCCCAGGCCTTGGGATTGAGCGGATGAACAATGAGACCCGCAGCAAAGCCCGGGGCGGTGCCCACGTCCCTGCCCTGCCCCAGACGCAGGTTCGCGACCTTCCATGCCAGCCAGATGATGTAGGCCGCTGACAGATACTTCAGTGTTTCAAAGACCCAAGGTGCCCGCTCGGCCAGCTCCATCAGGCCAAAGCCAATGGGCCAGATGATGAGTTGCTTGCCAAGCGCGACGCCTGCCACGAATGGCAACGCCGCGCGAAAGCCAAAGCGCGCACCCGTGGCCATGAGCGCCATGTTGGCCGGGCCCGGCGTGCCGATCTGCGAGGCGGCGAAGATGGCAAGGGGGGCGATGGCGATACTCATGTCTTTTCGCCGAAATTGTCAGCTGACAATTTCCTTTCCAAACCATTAACTTGTGCGGTGCCTCGCAGGCCAGTCGCCCTCCAAAGCGCCTCAGTCAGCACCATTTTCTGCTGCCGACGTACCTTGCCTGTGATCTTATGGGCGCGGTCTACTTCCTCGGTATCGACAAATCCCATCTTGCGCAGGACGGCCCTTGACCGATCATTGCCAACGGCATGGCCACTGATCAGGTCATTCCCATCGGTGTCAAAATGCCAGTCGAGAACGGCTTGTGCGGCCTCCGTCATCAGTCCTTGGCCCCAATGCTGTCGACCAAGCCAATAGCCAAACTCACCAACCGTTCCGATGCAGCCGATGAGTTGCTCTTCGCGGCAGATCGCAAAGGTCTTGTCAGAGGTCTGACGCGCAATAAACGCTTCTGCATCCGAGAGACTGTAGGGATAGGGCACCTGGCTCAACCATTGGGTCACCTCGACGTCGTTGACAGCACGAACGATGTCGGCTGCGTCCGACGCGATCGGCGTGCGCAATATCAATCTGTTTGTTGTCAAAGTCTGAGGCATGAAAGCCTCCATGAAAGAGAAAGGGACCGGCGTTTCCGCCGATCCCTCTAATTTTTTCAAACCTTGTGGGTGCGGCTTATTCTGCGGCCTCGGCCGCCGGCATGACAGAGATGAATGTGCGGTTTTTCAGTCCCTTGTGGAACTGGACAGCACCGTCGACGGTTGCAAAGATCGTATGATCCTTGCCCATGCCGACATTCTGGCCCGGCCAGAACTTTGTGCCGCGCTGACGCACGATGATGTTGCCGGGAACGACAACTTCGCCGCCGTATTTCTTGACGCCAAGACGACGACCGGCTGAGTCGCGTCCGTTACGGGATGAGCCGCCTGCTTTTTTATGTGCCATTTGGTCTCTCCTTAGCCCTTTGTCTTCTCTTTGGCCTGCTCGACCCAGCCTTCACGCTCGATCCGGCCTTTGAAAGACAGTTTTTCGTCCATATCAGCAATGTCCGCTTCGGTCCATGCTGCGATCTGCGCGAAGGTGGTCACACCAGCGTCGTGCAGTTTCTTTTCCAGAGCCGGGCCCACGCCGGAAAGCTCCTTGAGGTCATCCGCACCGGCATCAGCCTTGGCGGCTTTCTTCGGGGCGGCCTTCTTTTCTTCCTTGGGTGCCTCAGCCTTCTTCTCGGCTTTTGGCTCCGCCTTCTTCTCAGCCTTTGGCGCGGCGGCTTTCTTGGCCTTGGCAGGCTTTGCAGCCTCATCGGCAGATGCGCCAGAGATCGCAGCGACCGCAGCAGCGGATACAGACCCAGTGCCAACCGCAGCCATCACTTTGGACTTGCCAGCGCCGGACGCCATGATGTCGGTGATCTTCACCAGCGTCAGCTTCTGGCGGTGGCCCTTCGTGCGCTTGGAGCTGTGCTTCCGGCGGCGCTTGACGAAGTTGATGACCTTTTCGCCTTTGATCTGATCAACGACTTCGGCTTCAACACCGGCATCTTCGATCAGGGGTGCGCCAACCTGGGGCTTGTCGCCACCCAGCATCAGCACTTCGTTGAACAGAACTTTGTCACCGGCACTTGCCGCAATACGTTCCACCCGCAGCATATCGCCGGAGGTTACTTTATATTGCTTACCGCCAGTCTTGATGACCGCAAACATCGCGTCTTCCTTCACTTTGCCGCGTTCTTCGGTCCCCTTTCGGGTGTTTTGAAAAGGGCGTCCTCGCCTCTTTCACCTCGAACAGCGCGCCCTTGGGGCGTCATTGAAAAATGGTCCCGCTGCAGGTCTGACCCGCCGGGATGCGGGCTTATCGGGGGATTGGGGCATTAAGTCAAGCGGGTTTGCTGCACGTTTGTCGGTTTTTTCGCGGCATGCGCGAGGGGCTGCCCGTCAGAGCTCTTGCGCCGTCATGTTGAGCGCGACCGCGCGTCCCAGGGCGTAAGAGATATCTTCGTAGGCCTTGCCAAACCCGTTGAATAGCGCGCGGTTCAGCGCCTGACCTGCGGAGCTTTGTGAAAAGGCTATGTAGGTTTTCAGATCGTCATCCGTCAGCGGCGAATAGGCCAGCAACAGATAGCCATAGAGCCAGCCCCGCGTGTCTTCGGTGTTTTCATCGATGTCTTTGGACACGTCGGCGAGGATTTCGTCCTCGGTCATTTCAATGGCGCCGCCTTCGACCAGGCCCCGCAGGAACTGAAAGTTGGAATTCATGGCACTGGTGACATTCCGATCAATCATGTCGCCGCTTTCAACGTATTCGGTGATCAGGGCGAGCCGTGGATCATCTGTATCTTCCAGTGCGGCAAACCGGGCACGCGCTGCCTCTTCAATGTCCGGGCTCTGGATGGCCTTGCGGGCCTCATTTTCAAGCGAGATGATCTCGCTGCCCTTGTCGCTGGCGAAAAACGTGATGACCTCTTCCAACTCTTCGCCCTGCAGCTCGGCTTCCAGCTCCGCGCGCACAAGCTCTGCCATCAAAGCGGGTTCATAGATGCGTTCGACCTGCATTTGCCAGCCCGGACCTCCCTGCCCGTCCAGCATATCGGTGTTCAACTCCTGCGCCTGGTTGATCCCTTCATCGCTCAGGATGCGGGCCGCCTCCGACAGGCGCAGCACATCGACAAGAACGCTGTGACGGGCGTCCGACAAAGCGGCAACGGCACTCAGAAGCAGCAGAATTGGCCAGAGAGCGAGCGCCCGGCGCATCACAGATCCTGACTGGGTTGCATGTTGGAAAGCCGCTCGGCCACCTGCTCAAACCGGTTGGCCATGATCTCGTACTGCACAGCATTCATCAGCGCGTAGACCTGCTGCATCTTGGGATGCTCCAGCGCCTCGGCATAGGCTTCGACATCCTCATCCGAAAAAGACTGATAGGTATAGGCGGCGTTGGCGAGGGCGTTCTGCTTGATGGATGTGCGCATGTCGCCCTCTTGGCTGCGCAGCGCCTCACGCAGGTCTGGCTCTTCCATCCGCAGTTCGATCACACCTGCACCCGCAGCTGCCATCAGAAAGCGCACCTGCACTTCCTGAATGGCCTGAATTGAAATGTCTTCGACATCGCTGGCCGTGTTGAGACGGGTCAGAAGCGCAACGCGCGGAGAGCCGATGCGCACAAGGCCATCAATGATTGCCGTGCCGCTTTCTGACTTCAACTCGTCATCCTCCTTCATATGCGAGGCGTTTTCTGCCACGACCAGGCGCTGGCCCAGATCGCTGGCGTAGAAATCGGCTGCATGATCCAGCAGGTCGTCTTCAAGTGTTTCTGAAAGGATGTCGATGGCCATGTCATGCATCAGAGCAGTGTCAAAGACTTCGCGAACAAGCCGGGACCATTCGGAGCCGAAATCCTCGGCCTGCAGCCCCAGCATCTGTGGCGCTGAATCGGCGGAGAGGCGGATGCTCTCAAGCGCCACGTCAAAGCCCGTCACTTCCAGGAAGGCTTCAAGCCGTTCCTTTTCGGCTGCCTGCGTGGGCTGCGCGAGACCGGACAGCATCACAAGAGACAGGAACGAAAGCGCCAGAAACGGGACGCGCAAGGCTGAGAGCATGGGTATGATCCTTTGTGAAGGCTCAGTTAAGTACTCAGACTAGGTGTTCCAAGCGGGTTGGCAATCAATTTCATGTCAGTCTCCGCAACCGGCGCAATGCCTCTTGCCCCTCGCGACATCCTTGGCTATTTCGCGCCGCATGACCCCCGCGGAGAGGTGCCGGAGTGGTCGAACGGGGCGGTCTCGAAAACCGTTGTGGGTGCAAGCCTACCCAGGGTTCGAATCCCTGTCTCTCCGCCAGGGCGTGGCGCGATCTTGCTGCTTTCTGAAGATGTTGGTTTCCGCCCTGACCTGGCTGGTCGGGTGATCAAGGGGCACGCACAATCCCCAAATCGCCTCCTGCCCTCCATTTCCAGGCCATAATCTCCTTTGATACAGGTATTATGTTGATTAAGCTAAGGCAGCGATGAAGACACCTGACCCGAAACTGCAAGCGCGGCACGCGAAAGTTTTCGATCTGTTGCGTCAAGATGCCGTTGGACAGCGTCCGGCGGACAAGGCGGCTGCGGCTGCGGCGCGGTATTTGGATGACGCGACGGCCGAGCGCATGATTGCAAGTGCGGTCGGGTCTCTCAAGACACCCCGGAGCAAAGGATCATCAGGCCTGCATGGTTTGTCCCGGCTGGTTGGGCTGAACCGCCGCTTGGATTTCTAGTTGAACGCGTCTGCGTTGAGCCCGACTGCCACGGCTCCAATGACGTCACCGGTCGCCGGTTCGGTGAGCGCGAATGACACTTGGCCCCGGTGTGTCTGAGTGGTGTCGTCCAGTCGGATATCTCCGACATAGATAGCGCCCGACCCTTTGAAGTAGGTGTGTTGAAAGATCGGCTGATCGCCGTGCCAGATGTCTGAGGTGTCGCGGGTTGAAGCCACGGTCAGACCTTTGCGATCGATGACGATGATCTCGCTGATACGGCCTTTGGATTTCCTTTTATGCTCTCGGAGCAAGTCAGACAGAGGTGTGGTCCTTGCATCGCCGTGGGGGCCCGTCTCTTTGATGTCAGTTTCATTTTGCCAGATTGTCTGATGGGAGGAGATATCAGCTTCAGGCAAATCACGGTTGCGAAGGTTCTGCTCCAGCACTGCTGCCACGATCCGGGGCGCGTTAATCCATGTCATGAGGTCTTGATAGATGTATCGCGACACGGTTGGAGAGACGTCTGTGGCCTTCGCGGCCGGTGCTACCAAGAGAGAAAGAGCGATGAGAATTGTTCGGAACAATGGGGCCTCCAGCATTGCAGCTCAGGTGCCGGGAATGACACCACGAACTGCATGACTAGAGGCTTGGCCTTAAGGGTGAATGAACCGGCTCAATCTGCTGCATCGCCTCGGAACCCCGTGGCAACCACAAATTTTTCTGAACTGTCGGACCTGCTGGCGGGCGGTTTGATGTTCGCAACCTTCTTGAAGCGCTGTTTGAGCAGTTTCTGCAGATCGCCCTCAGCACCGCCTGCAAGGACTTTGGCCACGAAGGTTCCACCTTCGTCCAGTACGTCAAAGGCGAAATAGGCTGCCGCTTCACAGAGGGCGATGATCCGCAGATGGTCGGTTTGCTTGTGACCCGAGGAGGCCGCGGCCATGTCAGACATCACAACATCTGCTTTGCCGCCCAACCACTCTTTGACTTTGAGGTCTGCGTCATCTTCCATGAAATCGAGTTGATGCAACTCGCAGCCCGCAATCGGTTCCATCTCCTGCAGATCGATGCCAAGGATCGTGCCCTGGGCCTTGCCGCTTTTCTCGCCCAGCACGTTGCAGCGTTTGACTGCCACCTGACACCAGCCGCCTGGCGCCGCGCCAAGGTCGACGATGCGCGCGCCGGGGACGAGGAAGCGAAACTTGTCGTCCAACTCCATGATCTTATAGGCCGCGCGCCCGCGATATCCTTCGGCCTGCGCGCGCTTGACGTAGGGGTCATTCAGTTGCCGTTGCAGCCAGCGGGTGGAGCTGAGCTTGCGTCCGCGTGCGGATTTCACCTTGACCTTGAGGTCCCGCTGTCCGCGTCCCGAGGTGTTCTTGCCTGTCGGTGTCTTCGCCATCAGTAGGCCCCCTCCTCTAACACGCCATCCGCGCTCATCTGTGCATAAAGCAGTCCTTCGCGCAGGCCGCGGTCCGCAACGCTGAGACGATCTGTCGGCCAGCAGCGCATCAGAGCCTGCAGGATCGCCGCTCCGGACATGATGAGGGCGGCGCGGTCCGTGCCGATCCTCGGGTCCGCCCGTCTGCCGCCCGGTCCCATGGCAAGATAGGAATGGATCACCTTGTCGATCTGCTCCGACGTCATGCGCAGGCCGTCAATCTTGGTGCGGTCATAGCGTTTCAGGCCCAGATGACTTGCTGCCACGGTTGTCACAGTGCCGGACGTGCCAACGATCTGGAAGCGCTCCTGCGGTTGGGCCGATTGATAGGGCGTGAAATCAGCCAGGTTTTCTTCGAAAAACCAGCTCATCAGTGCGAAACGGGCAGCATCGTCTTCGACATCGTTGAACTGGTCGCGCAGGGTTGCCACGCCAAGGGGGACGGAAATCCAATCCACCACCTTGGCAGCGGGCACGTCGGACCTGGCCTGCCGGAAACCGGTGTGCAGGCGCATGATGGATTGCGCGCGGTCTTTCTTTGGGACTTTGGAGATGTCGATCCAGACCAGTTCGGTGGAGCCGCCGCCAATGTCGACGACCAGCAAGTTTTCGGTCTTGCGGCTGACAAGCGGCGCACAGGATATCGCAGCAAGCTGCGCCTCTTCCTCGGGTTTGATGATATCGAGGCGCAGGCCGGTTTCGCGCTGGACACGCTTCATGAACTCGTCGCCGTTGAGCGCACGGCGGCAGGCTTCGGTCGCGACCAACCGCATGCGGCGGACCTTGTTGCGGCGTATTTTCTGCTGACAAATGCGAAGGGCCTGGATGGTACGCGCCATTGACCCGCGCGACAATCGCCCGGTTTTCTCAAGCCCCGCCCCCAATTGGACAGACTTCGAGAAGCTGTCTACCACGTGAAAACCGCTGCCTTTCGGCTGAGCGATCAACATGCGGCAGCTATTTGTGCCCAGATCGAGGGCCGCATATAGCTCGG
>CAYUSM010000143.1:0-7892 GCA_964447345.1 uncultured Sulfitobacter sp.
ACCTCGCGGCTGCGGTTCAAGGGAGAGCCGGGGCTGGCCTTCAACGTGGTGCGGGAATCCGGTGCCAATGTGATCACCGTGATGGAGGAATTGCAGGGCGTTCTGGCGCAATTGCGCGACGGGCCAGTCGCAGCGCAGGGCCTTCAGATGCAGCAGGTCTATGACGAGACGATCTATATCGATGGGGCGATCTCATTGGTGACGCAGAACATCTGGATCGGCGGTGCGCTGGCTGCGCTCATACTGATGCTGTTCCTGCGTTCACCACGGGCGACGCTGGTGGTGTCGCTGTCGATCCCGGTATCGATTGTCGCAACCTTTGTGGTGATGGCGGCGACAGGGCGGACGTTGAACGTGATTTCCTTGGCAGGGATCGCGTTTGCGGTCGGGATGATTGTCGATGCGGCGATTGTGGTGTTGGAGAATATTTTCCGATTGCGCGAAGAGGGCAAGAGCCGTCGCGAGGCGGCTTATCTGGGTGCGCAGCAGGTCTGGGGGGCCATTCTGGTGTCGGCTCTGACGACCGTGCTGGTCTTTGTGCCGATCCTGATCATGCAATTGGAGGCGGGGCAGTTGTTCCGTGACATTGCTGTGGCGATTTCGGTGTCTGTTCTTTTGTCTCTTATCGTCGCGGTGACTGTCATTCCGGCGCTGGCAAGCAGGTTGTTGACGGCAAAAGACCAAAAGCCGGTGCGCCTGTTCGGGATTGATCATATCGCGCGGGGCTTCCGCGCGTTGGTCATGGCTTACGTCCGCATGACGGTACGGTTTCGGGCAATCGGCCTTCTGATGGTCGCCCTGATCGCAGGCGGCGCCGCGGTGGCGAGCTATACTTTTCTGCCGCGGCTGGAGTACCTGCCGGAGGGCAACCGCAACCTGGTTTTCGGTCTGATCATTCCACCGCCCGGCTACAATCTTGAGACGACGCAGACGATTGCCCAACGGATCGAAGGAGTGGCGCAACCTCTCTGGGAGGCGGCGCCGGAGGTGAAGATGGAGGATGGCACACCGACGATTGCGAACTTCTTTTTCGTGGCGACCCCCGGCAATTCCTTTGTCGGAGCAGCCGCCGTGGACGGGCAGCGGGCGGGTGATCTGATCCCGGTGCTCAGTCGCCCGATCTTTGCCGAGCCGGGCACCTTTGGCTTCATGACGCAACCATCGCTCTTTGGTCGGGGCGTGGGCGGAGGGCGCGCGATAGAGTTGAACATCTCGGGACAGGACCTCAATGACATACTTGCGGTTGCCGGACGGGCGGCGGGGATCGTGTCGGGCATTTTGCCGCGTTCGGAAGGACATCAGTTCAGGCCCATTCCGGGGCTTGAGCTGGGCGCGCCGGAGGTGCGGCTGGTGCCTGATAGGCTGCGGCTGGCAGATGCGGGGCTGGACAGTTCCGGGCTGGCCGCGACAGTTGACGCCTTCAACGACGGGCTGCGTGTGGCTGAAATCACCGTGGGTGCGGAACGGGTTGATCTGGTGCTGAAGGGCGATCCGTCGGTGAGCAATGCCGCGCGCACGCAGGACGTTGGCAATTATCCGGTGGTCACGCCAGGCGGGCAGATCGTCCCGGTCTCGGCCTTGGCTGAAGTTGTGTTAACGGCGGGCCCCACGGAAATCCGACATCGGGACCGTCTGCGCACAGTGACACTGGAAGTCCGCCCGTCAGATGCCCTGCCGCTTGAGGCGGCAGTGGAGCTGTTGGAGCGGGAAGTCGTCGCCGTGCTGCAAGAGCAGGGCGTGCCCGATGACATCCGTTTGAGCGTGTCGGGCACAGCAGACCAGCTTACACAGACCTGGTCCGCCATTCAGATCAATCTGATCGTCGCGCTGGTCATTGTCTTTCTGGTCATGGCGATCCTGTTTGAAAGCTTTGTTCTGCCGCTGGTGATCCTGATTGCGGTGCCGGTTGCGGCAGCTGGCGGGGTGGGCGGTCTGGCGCTTCTGAACCTCTTTCAATCCCAGCCGTTGGACATGCTGACGCTGCTGGGGTTCATCATCCTTGTCGGCATTGTGGTGAACAACGCCATCCTGATCGTGCATCAAACGCTGTATCATCTGCGCACCGATGGGATGGAACCGGTCGATGCCATTGAAGAGGCCACGCGCAACCGGATCAGGCCGATCTTCATGTCGACGCTGACAAGCGTGATGGGCATGTTGCCGTTGATCATTTTCCCCGGCGAAGGGTCCGAGCTCTATCGTGGGCTTGGCGCTGTTGTGGTTGGGGGTTTGTCGATGTCGGCGTTCCTGACATTGCTGACCGTGCCACCGCTCTTGCGGCTTTGCGTGCGCAAACCTGCACCAGTGGAAGGCGATCTTGCGCCAGCGTGAACTGTGATCGGCGTCAGGGTTTGCAGAGGTATCGTTCAAGCTGAGCGATCACGTCGACCCTGGCACGCAAGCGTTTGGCCAGCAGGAACATCCCTCCGAACTTGCGCTGCAGAAGCAGGACATCGATGGGCAGGGGCGGAGGCACGAACCCGCTCTCGGCCAGTGCCATTCCGCGCGCTTGCATCTCAGTTGAGAGCCTGTCTTGGGTGAAGTCGAGCGGTCTGCTGTCCCGCAGGGTGTGGAAAATGAGCCGCATCATTTCGATGATCTGGTCGCGGTGCGTCGGGGTCATCGACGCCGTGAGGAAGCCAATCTCGACGGCAGCATCTGTCATCTTTTGGACCTCATCGGTCAAACCTGCTGAAAGCAATGCGCGGTATTGATCGGCAATCTCAGGATCGATCTGACGCGTTGCACCAAAGTCCAACAGGACAATCTGGCCGGTCTCGCGGTTGTAGAGGTAATTGGCGAAGTTGGGATCAGTCTGCATCAGGCCAAATTCAAAGAGTTCCTGCAAGGTGAGCTCGATCAGCCGGGCGGCGATCTGGTTGCGGATGTCTTGCGGCAGATCAGCCGTGTCTTCGATGGGCTGCCCTTTCACAAAGGACATGGAGAGGATTTCAGGGGTGCTCCAATCGCGGTGCAGTTCGGGAACGACAAATGCCTCTTGACCAGCCAGCAACCCACCGAACTCTTGCAGACGCTTTCCTTCACGTTTGTAGTCGGTTTCCTGATGCAACTGGGTGCGCGCCTCGGCCATATAGGGCGCTATATCGAAGCCCTTGGGTACAAGTCCCGACATACGCATCAGCGCGCCGACATTGGCGACATCACTGTCGATGCTTTTGGCGACGCCGGGGTATTGCACCTTGATCGCCAGATCGCGCCCGTCCTTCAGCAGTGCACGATGGACCTGACCAATGGAGGCAGCCGCGATGGGCCTAACGTCGAACTTTTTAAAGGCTCTCAGCCAATTCTCGGGCCATTGCGCGTTGAGCACCTGCTTGAGCTGTGCGGGTGGCATGAAGTGTGCGTCGTCCCGCAGACGGGCCATGATTTGGGCCAATTCAGGCGGCAGAACCTCGCCGCTGTCCATCGAGATCATCTGGCCGATCTTCATCGCAGCGCCACGCATTTGGGCCAATTGATCGGCGACGCGAGAGATGTTGCGGGGCGTCAGCAACAGGTTACGCATGTCTGGCCGCTGCCCCCGGCCGAGTTGCGCGATGCCGTTGACGGCCATGTTGCCCGCGATCCCTGCGGTCATACCACCGAGCTTGCCAAAGCGGGTCAATCGCCCTGCGGGGACGGCCAGTGGTCGGGCATCTGTGCGTTTATCATTCATCTGTCCGGAGGTAGCGTGTGGCCAAGTGTCAGCAAGCTGACTGGAGATAGAGCCCAGAGGATGATGCGATGCAAGCTGTTACATATCGGCAGCTTTTCGGTGATTTCGCCGGTTCGCGCGCGATTGCAACCACGGGAGAATGGCTGGAATTTTCTCAAACCGTGCTCCATTTTTCGGCGAGTCGGCGCAGACGCAGGCAATTTTCCTGAAATCGGGGCGATTTGAATTTCTGATTGAAGAATCCGGTCTGGCCCGCCACAGTTGCAGCTAATCTAAAAAACCGACTGGCCAGAAAAGGTCGGCGGGCAAAACGGGGAAGTAACGCAATGACAACAGCCGACGGGGCCTTCGTCGCCTTTGATCGTGTGCAAAAGAGCTATGACGGCGAGACCTTGGTCGTCAAAGATCTGAACCTCTCCATGCCGAAAGGCGAGTTTCTGACAATGCTTGGGCCTTCGGGGTCCGGGAAGACAACCTGCCTGATGATGCTGGCGGGTTTTGAAACAGCGACCCACGGTGACATCACGCTTGACGGTGTGTCCATCAACAACATCCCACCGCATAAGCGGGGCATCGGGATGGTTTTCCAGAATTACGCGCTTTTTCCGCATATGACGGTTGCGGAAAACCTGAGTTTCCCGCTGGAAGTGCGCAAGATGGGCAAGTCAGAGCGGGATGAGAAGGTCAGACGTGCGCTCGATATGGTGCAGATGGGCAGTTTTGCGGGCCGCCGTCCTGCACAGCTGTCCGGTGGTCAGCAGCAGCGCATCGCACTGGCGCGCGCGCTGGTGTTTGAACCTGAACTGGTGCTGATGGACGAGCCCTTGGGCGCGCTGGACAAGCAATTGCGCGAGACGCTGCAGTTCGAGATCACCAATCTGGCCCATGATCTGGGGATCACGACGGTTTATGTAACCCATGACCAGACCGAAGCGTTGACGATGTCGGACCGGGTCGCGGTGTTTGACGATGGGCGCATACAGCAGTTGGCGCCGCCGGATGAGCTTTATGAGAAGCCCGAAAACAGCTTCGTGGCGCAGTTCATTGGCGAGAACAACACGCTTGATGGTGTCATCGAAGAGATCACGGGCGAGACGTGCATCGTAAAGTTGGATAGCGGTGAGATCATCGATGCGCTGCCGGTCAACGTCAGTTCCGTGGGGGAGCGCACGAAGGTGTCGATCCGCCCCGAACGTGTGGAGTTCAATCCGGAGCGTTTGCAAAAAGGGACGCACACACTCAAGGCCGAAGTCCTTGAATTCATTTACATGGGCGACATTTTCCGCACTCGGCTCAGGGTTGCAGGGACAGATGAGTTTGTTATCAAAACACGTAATGCCCCCGACCAGCGTCGCCTGAAACCGGGCGAGATGATCGAGATCGGGTGGCTGCCACAGGATTGTCGTGCGTTGGATGCCTGAGCGTCCGGCATGACATGAGGTAGAGGGTCACGGCCACCCGGGCTGTGCCCTTGGAATATCAATCCGGGTAACTAGTAACGGGAGAAACCAATGAAAACTGCAATGAAACTGATGGCTACATCCTGCCTGACGCTGACCGCTTCGATGGCGTTCGCGGACGGGCATATGGCAAATGAGATGACAATCGTCAGCTGGGGCGGTGCCTATTCCGCATCACAGCAGGCTGCCTACCATGATCCCTACATGGAAAAGACCGGCGTCAACATCATCAATGACGAAAGCTCTGCCGAAGCGGTGGCCAAGCTGCGCGCGATGAACGAAGCGGGCAACGTGACATGGGACGTGGTTGACGTGGTTGCATCCGATGCGATCCGTCTGTGTGACGAAGGTCTGGCGCTGGAAATCGATCCAGATACACAGCTGGCAGATGGCGATGACGGCTCCAAAGCGTCCGACGATTTCGGCGACCTGCTGGTCTCTGACTGCTTTATTCCGCAGATCGTCTACTCGACAACCTTCGGCTATCGCACCGACATGGTGGGGGACAATCCTCCCACGGATGTCTGCGCTGTCTTCGACACCGAGACCTATCCGGGCAAGCGTTCGCTGGAGAAGCGTCCGATCAACAACATGGAATGGGCGCTGATCTGTGACGGTGTGGCCAAGGATGACGTCTATGACGTGCTGGAGACCGAAGAAGGTCAGGCACAGGCATTCGCCAAGCTCGACACCATCAAGGACGACGTGATCTGGTGGTCTGCCGGTGCGGACACGCCGCAGTTGCTGGCCGACGGTGAAGTTGTCATGGGCTCGACATACAACGGTCGCCTGTTCTCTCTGATTGAAGAGCAGAAGCAGCCGGTTGCCATGCTTTGGGACGCGCAGGTGTTTGATTTGGATGGCTGGATCATCCCCACAGGTCTGAGCCCCGAACGTGAAGCGCGGGCGCTGGACTACGTCAAGTTCGCGACGGACACGCAGCGTCTGGCCGATCAGGCGAAGTACATCTCCTACGGTCCGGCACGTCAGTCCTCGGCACCATTGGTGGGTCAGCACGCAGAGCTGGGCATCGACATGGCACCGCATATGCCGACCGATCCGGAGAACGCCAAGAACACCTTCCTCTATAACTACGAGTGGTGGGCGGACTATCGTGACGATCTGGACGCCAAGTTCCAGGCCTGGCTGAGCCAGTAAGACACCTTTGGCCTCAGCGTTCAGCTGAGGCCACTTTCTACCGCCGCAGCCCTCCAATTGCCGGGCTGCGGCACCAAAGCCGCAAGGGGGACGCGCAATGCCAAAAGGTTATATCATCGGTCATATCACGGTCACTGATCCGGAGGGGTATCCCGAATATGTACGGCGCGACACGCCCATTCTTGAATCCCACGGCGCTGAGTTCGTGGTCCGCGGTGGCAAGCAGGAGGTGATGGAAGGCAGCGCCGGGCAGCGCACTGTCGTCATCGCGTTCGAAAGCTATGAGGCTGCCAAGGCGGCCTATGACGACCCCGACTATCAGGAAGTTGCCGAAATTCGCCGCCGCTGTGCGGAAAGTACGATCATCCTTGTCGAAGGCACCTGACCCATGGCCAACAGCACCGCGGACCCGGACACTTTCACTGGCACGACGCCTGACACGGGCTTGCGCGCTGCAGATGAACGGGTGCTGGCCGCGGATGGCCGACCGCTCAAGGCATCATTGAATCGTGCGCTGCGCCGTCAAAAGCTGCGGGCGTTGGCGCTGATCGCGCCGCTGCTGATCTTTATCCTTGTCTCTTTCGTGATGCCGATTGCCGACATGCTTTTTCGGTCGGTTGAAAACCAGATTGTGTCCGAAACCCTGCCGCGCACGGTTGTCGCACTTCAGGACTGGGACGCTGAGACCGGTGAGGCCCCCTCGGAAGAGGTATTCTCGGCCCTTTACACCGATATGACGCTGGCGGCTGAATATAAGACGCACACCCGTCTGGGCAGTCGCCTGAACTACGAATCCACCGGCATTTCCTCGCTTTTCCGTAAATCTGGCCGCCGCGTCGGACGGTTTGATACAGACGTTTACACCGATGCCTTTACGGAGGCTGATCCTGCTTATGCCGATCCGGCGCGCTGGGCGGCATGGATGGAAGACGAGGCCATTCGCGCAGAGCTGCCCAAGACGGCAAGTGCCTATGACGATTGGGCGCGGATGATTGTCGAAGCCGAAGGTGATGATCCGCTGGAAGAAGAGCCTTGGGATTTCGTCTTTACCGCACTCTATCAGGATGCGATGGCGGGCGGGCAATTGCCCGTCTCGGCTGACCTTTCAGGTGTGGAGCCCGTTTCCTTGCAGGCGCAATTCGAAGACATCGACGACGACTGGCTGGATCCTGACGTCTGGCAAACCATCAAGCTTTACGCGCCCGAATACACGCCGGGGTATTTTCTGAATTCCGTAGACCTGATGAAAACGCCGGACGGTGTTGAGGCACGGCCTGAGAACGAGCAAATCTACATCACGCTGTTCATCCGTACCATGATCATGTCGCTGACCATCATGGGCATGTGCGTGCTGCTCGGCTATCCCATCGCCTGGCTCTTGGCGAACCTGCCGGACCGCACGGCGAACCTTCTGATGATCCTTGTGTTGCTGCCGTTCTGGACCTCGCTTCTGGTGCGGACCTCCGCTTGGAAAGTGCTGCTGCAACAACAGGGGGTGATCAACGACACGCTGGTCTGGATCGGCCTCGTGTCGGACGGCAACCGGCTTGAGCTGATCAACAACCAGACGGGCACGATCATCGCGATGACGCACATCC
>CAYUSM010000144.1:0-7874 GCA_964447345.1 uncultured Sulfitobacter sp.
GACCTATTCCGCGCGTTTCTACGAAGGCCGCGCCATTCAGGGCCACATCGCGGGCAAGATGACCAAGTCGAACATCATCGGCTACATCGGTTCCTACCCGATCCCCGAAGTGATCCGTGGCATCAACTCCGCCTATATCCACGCCAAGAAAGCCAACCCGGATGTCGAGTTCAAGATCATCTGGGTCTACACCTGGTTTGACCCGGCGAAAGAGGCCGATGCCGCCAAGGCGCTGATCGAACAGGGCGCGGACGTGGTGCTGCAGCACACCGACTCTACTGCCCCGCAAGCCGCCGCACAGGAAGCGGGCAACGTGGTGACCTTTGGCCAAGCCTCCGACATGGGGCAATATGCGCCCTTCCCGCGCGTCTCCTCAATCATCGATGACTGGGCCCCCTATTACATCCGCCGCACACAAGCGGTGATGGACGGGTCCTGGGAAAGCACGGACACTTGGGAAGGCATTGGGCCCGGCATGGTCGGCATCGGTGAGATTTCGGACGCGGTACCCGCGGACGTGAAGGAAGAAGCGCTGGCGCTGAAGGCGTCCCTGGCGGATGGCTCCTACCATGCATTCACCGGGCCGCTGAACAAGCAGGACGGGTCGGTGTTCCTTGCCGATGGCGAGACAGCAGATGACGGCACGCTTGCAGGCATGAACTTCTACGTTGAAGGGATCGAGGGCGACATTCCGCAGTAAGCGGCACCGCTGAAATCAGCTTGACCGCGAAGGGCCAGCAGACCGCTGGCCCTTTTTGCGTTTGGCTGTGCCGGCGTCAGCTGCCGCGGCCGCTGCTTCTTTCCCGTGCGCGTAACGCGCGATAAAAGAGTTCATTGAACTGCTCGGCCGTGATGGAACCGCGGACGTTTCCGGCGGCGACGGGAACACGCGCCTGTATGGAAACCGCATTGCGGGCCGCATCATAACGGAAACACTTGTTATTGAAACAGTTCTGCCCATTGCGCAGTGTGATTTCCGTGCCTGCAGCCGCAGTACGGGTCTGTGCGGTTCCGGTGACCGGCAGGCTGGCGGTGAAGGCGACGGCAAAGGCAAAAATGGCAATAGATCGATACATATCTGGGCTCCTTCTTTGAAAGCAGCTCCAAATTGAGCCACATCCAGAAGGTAACACTCCCCGGTCCTCAAACGAGGTAAGAGATGTTCACATCCTCGGGAGAGTGCCGTGTGTCAATTCGCAGGGGCGGCATAGCTGCCATCGGGCCCGTGCACCTCATCCCCTTCCAGTGCTGGTGAAAAGACGCAGATCAGGCGCAGAGGATCACCACCGTCCGGTACATGAACCTCATGCCGGTCATGAGCATTGGGGGCATAGAGGACACCGGGGCGAATACGGTGGGTGTGGCCGGTTTCCGTCTCTGTCACCGTCCCTTCGCCGCCAATGCAATAGCAGGCCTCCACATGATGCTTGTAATGCAGTTGCAGCGACGCGCCGGGCAGCACTTCGGTCTCTGTCATCGAAAACCCCATGCCGTCCGACCGCACCAGCAGGCGCATAGAGGTCCATCCGGGGCCCGACGCATCCCGGCTGGTGCCCTGCAGGTCAGTCTTGTCTTGAATGATCATCTCGGTTCTTTCTCTCACGGCTTTCCTTTGCGGATGTAGAAGATAGACTGGCACGACCCTCACGTAGAAAGCCATGTTCATGATCAAGCTCCATCACCTCAATCGCTCGCGCTCGCACCGGATATTCTGGCTGCTTGAAGAGATCGGCAAGCCCTATGAGGTTGCACATTATGAGCGCGACAGCGTGACCAATCTGGCACCGCCAGAGCTATTGCACATCCATCCCTTGGGCAAATCCCCCATGATCGAGCTGGACGGGCGGCTGGTGACCGAAAGTGGGGCCATCGTTGAAGTGCTTTGCCAGCGCTTTGCCCCGCAGATGATCCCGGAACAGGGGTCGGACGCCTACATCAGCCATCTGGAGTTGACGCATTTCGCCGAAGGGTCTGCCATGACGCCGATCCTGCTAAACCTCTACGTGGGGCGGCTGGGCGAGGCGGGCGCGCCACTGCATCCGCGTATTCAAGGGGAGCTCGACAGTCACTTCAGCTACATGAACGGCCTCATCCGTCCTTCGGGGCATTTCGTGCTGGATGAGCTTTCAGCAGCAGACATCATGTTGAGCTTTCCTGCCGAGATTGCCATTCGCCTCGGCCGGGCGGATGATTTCCCGGCGCTGGCAGAGTTCGTCAAATCCATGCAGGCAAGACCCGCCTACCAGCGGGCCGTGGAAAAAGGCAACTCCTGAGGTGAACAAGCGGGACGCCATCCTTGAGCGCCTCGCTGATTTTGTGCTGGCTGAGGGGGTGGAGGCGGCGACACTGCGGACTATGGCCGCCGCTGCCGGTCTCAGCGACCGGATGTTGCTTTACTACTTCAAGGACAAGGACGAAATACTGACTGCCCTTCTGGCGGAGCTCTCGGAGCGGTTCGAAGCAGCGCTTGACTCGCAGCGGATGGAAAAGGCCCTGCGCAAGGATGCGCTGCACACCGCGCTGGACGCCGTTGTGCTGGACGATGCACTTTGGCCGCTTTTGCGGCTTCGGCTGGAACTGGCCACAAAAGTCGCGCGGCAAGAGGCACCATTTGCAGCGGCAGGCCACGCAATGGCTGGGGCCTTTCATCAGTGGATCGAGGGACAATTGGTCACGGCCAATCCCGAACTGCGACGCGCAGAGGCGACTGAGATCATGATTGGTCTGGAAGGCGTCGTGGTCCTGAAGTGTCTTGATATGGGTGACCTTGTCGCGGAACTGGTTTGAGCGACGGCTCTGGAGAAGTGAAAATGTAGTATCTGCTACATATCATCACACGAAGAATATAGAGATCGCTACATATCAGACATTCAGCAGGATTTCGCCCCGCCAGCGATTGCGCGGCAGGCCGCGGCGTGGCACCAATCGGGTATGAAGCAGACACTGACCAGCCCAGATGGCACACCCGCCAGCCGCCTTGCCTTTGGCACCATGCAATTCGGGGGCCGCGCGGATGAAACCGCCTCCCGCGAGATGTTCGAGGCCTGCATCGCGGCGGGCATCACCCATTTCGACACCGCCCATGTCTATACCGAGGGCGCATCAGAAACGCTGCTGGGCTCTTTTATTGGGGACAGGCGTGACAGGCTGATCATCGCAACCAAGGCGGGCTACACGGGTGGCGCGTCCAAAGAGAACATCACCACCTCAGCAGAGACCTCGCGCCAGCGGATGAAGCTCGACACACTCGATGTCCTCTACCTGCACCGGTTCGACCCGGACACCGACATGCACGAAAGCTTCGAAGCTTTTGCCGCCCTGAAGGAAAAGGGTCACATCCGCCACATCGGCCTGTCAAACTTCGCGGCCTGGCAGACGGTCAAAGCAGCAGGGATTGCGGCCAAATTCGACCTGTGCGTTTCGGTGATCCAGCCGATGTACAACCTTGTCAAACGCCAGGCCGAAGTAGAGATCCTGCCGATGGCAGATGATCTGGGCATCCTGGTTGCCCCCTATTCCCCTTTGGGCGGTGGTCTGTTGACCGGGAAGTACGCAGGCGGCGCAGGCGCGGGACGGCTCAGTGAAGATGACCGCTATGCCGCGCGCTATGGGGTGGATGCGATGCACCAGACGGCGGCTGATCTTGCGGCCCTTGGCGCAAAGCTGGACGTGGACCCCGCCACGTTGGCTGTTGCTTGGGCTGCCGCGCATGAAACCGGTCCAACCCCGATCATCTCGGCCCGATCTGCAGCACAGCTTCAGCCCTCTCTTGATGCGCTGCGTTTTGACATGAGCCCCGCGCTTTATGCAGATATCGCCGCGCTCTCAGCCACGCCACCTCCGGCCACTGACCGCCTGGAAGAGCAATCGTGAGCGACATCATCGTCATAGGCGGCGGAATCGCTGGTCTGTCCGCTGCCGCACGTCTATCGGCAGAAGCGCGCGTCACCGTTTTGGAGCAGGAAGCGCATACAGGTCATCACGCCTCCGGTCGCTCCGCTGCTCTTTACGAAGAAAACTATGGCCTGCCGAGTGTTGTGGCACTCAACTCCGCCAGCAAGGACTACCTCTTTGAGCACAATGGCGGCTACCTCACCCGGCGCGGCTTCCTGATTGTCGCTGGGCCTGAAGAACGCGCTGCCTTTGAAGAAGACGTCGCACAATTGGGGGCCGAACCCATCACCTTGGATCGCGCACAGGAACTGGTTCCAATCCTCAACCGCGACCGACTGACCTTTGCCGCCTATCACGCCGATGCCTTTGACATCGACACCGACCGCCTGATGCAGGATTTCGCCCGTGTCCTGCGGGCCAATGGCGGTGAGGTGCAGACCAAATCCCCGGTCACTGCAATCCAGCGCTCCGCTGACGGCTGGACGGTGACCGCGGGTGGCCAAGACTACACCGCAGCCAAGATCGTGAACGCTGCAGGTGCCTGGGCCGACACCGTCGCAAAACTTGCGGGCATCGCCCCGCTTGGCATCACCCCCCACCGCCGCTCCATGGCGCGGATCCCGGCGCCCGGCGGGTACGATGTGCAGAAATGGCCGATGTTCTTTGGCACGGGCGAGACGTGGTACGCCAAACCGGATGCAGGCGCACTGCTTGTCTCACCAGCCGACGAGGACGCTGTTGAACCGCATGACGCCTGGGCTGAGGACATGACACTGGCCGAAGGCATTGCGCGCTATGAGGCGATGGTGACGGAACCCGTCACCCGGATGATCACCTCTTGGGCCGGGCTACGCAGCTTCGCGCCGGACCGGACGCTGGTGCTTGGCCCTGATCCGACCGAGCCGGATTTTTTTTGGTCAGCAGGACAAGGCGGGTACGGCATCCAGACCTCTCCTGCCGCATCCCAATTGGTGGCCGATCTGGTGCTGGGCCGCACCCCTGCACTGCCCGCAGACATTGTCGACCAACTGACCCCTCACAGGTTGCGCGCATGAGCCGGGCCCTGCCCTCATCGGCAAGCGTGGCTGAAGCCCGCGAAGGGGCAAAGCTGCACGCCCCGGCGGCGGAACGGAACGCCGAAGTGATCGCAGACTTCCTGCTGGCCCATGCCCCGCGGAAAGGCCGCGCCCTGGAGATCGCAAGCGGCACGGGGCAGCACGTCATCCGCTTTGCACAGGCTCTGCCTGACCTCAACTGGCAACCCACGGACGTAGACACTGCGCGATTGGAGAGCATCAATGCCTATGCTGCCGATCTCGCCAACGTCGCCAAGGCTCTCCATCTTGATGGGACAGCACGCGGTTGGTCTGCTGACCATAGCGGGCAAGACCTGATCGTCCTGATCAACCTTCTGCACCTGATCAGCGCCGCCGAGGCGCAGGTCATCGTTTCAGAAACGGCACAGGCTCTGGCCCCCGGCGGCACATTTATCCTCTACGGCCCTTTCGCCCGGGATGGTATTTTGACCAGCGAGGGTGATCAACGTTTTGACGCACAGCTCCGCGGAGCGGACCCGGCCATCGGCTACAAGGACACCCGAGACATCAAGCTCTGGCTACAGGAGGCCGGGCTAGAGGTGGCTGCCCCCTTCGAAATGCCCGCCAACAACCTTGCTTTCGTCAGCCGAAAGGCCCTGCCATGAGCCTCAAGACCCTCTTTGCCTGCATTTGCCTGATCACTCTGGCCGCCTGCGGAAGCGGTGGCGACAGCGGCAAGCCTCCGGCCGCACCTGGTGTCCTCTTCGCCCCGAACTTCCGCGACGCAGACCCGGTGGACTTCGCCAATCCCAAACCCTCGCGCTATGCCGTTCACGGGATCGACGCGGCACGCTTCCAGAACTCGATCAACTGGAACGTGGCGCGGGCAAATGGGGTGAATTTCGCCTTTCTGAAAGCCACCGAAGGCGGTGACCTGCTGGACCCCAAGTTCAAGGATCACTGGCGCGGAGCGGGTCGTGCAGGCGTCTGGCGCGGGGCCTATCATTTCTACTATTTCTGCACGGCGCCCGAGGTGCAGGCGCAATGGTTCATCCGCAACGTGCCGCGCGTCTCTGGAAGCCTGCCACCGGTGCTCGACATGGAGTGGAACCCCTTCTCCCCCACCTGCGCAACCGTCCGCCCACCCGCGCGGGAGGTCCAGCGGCAGATGCGTGTCTGGCTGCGGATGGTCGAGGCACACTATGGCCAAAGGCCCATCATCTACACCACACCAAGGTTCTACGAGGAGAACAACCTGCGTGGCTTTCGCGGCTACGAATTCTGGCTGCGAACCACCGCCAAGACACCGCGTGAAGCCTATCCGGGGCAGCCCTGGCGGTTCTGGCAATACTCCGCGACCGGGATCATCGACGGGATTTCGGGTGAGGTTGATCTGAACGCGTTCAACGGCAGTCGCACTGATTGGAACGCCTGGGTGGCGTCGCGGGCGCGTTAGGCCATAGCCCACTGCCAAAGCGCTGCAAGCCACAGGACCCCCAACAACACGGATGCCAACAGCACGGCAAGTGAACCAAGGTCCTTGGCCATGCGGCTCAGTTCGTGGCGCTCCGGTCCAATGCGGTCAACAACGGCTTCAATGGCGGAATTCAGCACTTCAACGATAAGCAGCAGCAAACCTGCCGCGATCAGCAGGGCAGCCTGAAACGCATTTTCGGCAATCACCAGCGCCACCGGGACTGAGACCACAAAGAGGATCATCTCGATCCGGAACGCCTCTTCCCCCTGCCAGATGTCGCGCAGCCCGGCGCGGGAGTTGTGCCAGGCGGCAATAAAGCGGGCTTTGCCCTTGAGCGGTTGATTGGCCATCGCCTGCCTCAGACCGCAGGGCCGCGGGCAAGCGACCGCGCGGCATAGAAGAGGCCGACAATCAACAGCGCAGGCAGGATGAAGATACGAAAAAGGTAAACACCAAAGATTGCGACCAATCCGCTGATCAGCTCATCGGCACGCTCCCAGACGCTCGCGGTGATCCGGCGATAGTCGTTCAACCCCAGATCGGCCACTTCTTCAGGGGCGGTCAGATTGGTGCCGCCAACGCTTTGTGTGATCTCGGAAACCAGCGCCTGATTGCGGTCCAGCGTGGCCTGCGTCAGCACCCCAGCCAGTGGCGCTGCCAGCGTCAGGCCAATGGGCAGCGCCAGCCCCATGAAAGCGCCGTACCAGCCCAGCCGCCGGGCCATTTCGCGCCGGGGGCTCAGGGAGGTGATCAGCAAGGCAACGGCCAAAAGCGCCAGTCCCACCGCGCTCACCGGGCCAAGCGCCACGGCAAGCACTCCGGTGCCGACCATGATCCCGAACACCAAACCGGCGATGCGCTCAATGGTGTCATCCAGCGGCTCCAATACCTTGAGCGGCTGCGCGTTGCCCGAGGCGATGATGGTCACGCCCACCTCGACCTCCTGCGCGGCAGACAAGACCGCGTTGAGCGTGCGCAGAACGACGTAAGTGCCTGCCGCCTTGGTCGCGATGTCCGCTGCATAGGTCTGCGCCGGGGCCGTCAGCGGATCCTCTGCGGCCCGCGCCACCCAAAGCGCCAAGACAAGACAAAGCGCCGCCCCGATCAGCGGAACGACGCGCCAGCCGCCCCTACCCGTCGATCCGGATCCGTTCGTTTTTCGGATCATAGGGGCTGTCCTCCACAATCTCGGCATCCCAAAGCTGATCAAACATTTTGACCTTCAGCTTTTGGCCTACCACGGCGTGGTCGGGCTTCACATAGCCCATGCCGATGGATTTGCCGAATGCGACGGAATAGCCACCGGAGGTGAGACGCCCTGTACGTTCATCGCCCACATAAAGCACCTCGCGCCCCCAGGGATCAGC
This sequence comes from uncultured Sulfitobacter sp., assembly GCA_964447345.1. Classification (GTDB taxonomy): domain Bacteria; phylum Pseudomonadota; class Alphaproteobacteria; order Rhodobacterales; family Rhodobacteraceae; genus Sulfitobacter. The sequence goes on from CAYUSM010000144.1 coordinate 7,776, forward strand.
GTCTTCCGGCCCGTCGATGAGCACGGTCACGCATTTGGCGTTGATGCCGTGATCCGCCATCGCCTGCTTGCCGTGGAAATCCTTGTTCATATCGACAAA
>CAYUSM010000145.1:0-7787 GCA_964447345.1 uncultured Sulfitobacter sp.
AGTTTTTACGGGTCTGGCCCGCGTGGCCCGCAATCCGGTTACAAATCGCCACGTCATTCCCTTAGGGCTTGCAGTCTATCGCGTCAACACCGTCGCGCACTTGTGTGATCGTTTGGCGCCCGTGTCCGCACAATCGACAAGGTTCACCTAGTCCTCCGCCCCGTCCGTCTCGGTATATTTTTCCAGCGCTACGATCTGGCTCCAGAGGAACAGAAACATCAGGATCGGAAAGCCGAAGGTCTCGATCTTGACCCAGGCATCGGTCGACATCGTGCGCCACACGATCTCATTCGCAATCGCAAGGCACAGGAAAAACACCGTCAGCCGCCGCGTCAGGAGCATCCAGCCTTCGTCCTTCATCGGGATCATCTCGCTCATCACGTAGGCCAGATAGCTGCGCCCCTGAATAAGCCCTATCGACAGGATCGCAGCAAAGAAGGCGTAGACGATGGTTGTCTTCATCTTGAAGAACTTCTCGTCATTGAACCACGCCGTCAGCCCACCAAAGAAGATCACCATGAAGGCGGTAAAGATTTGCATCCGACTCAATTTGCCTGTGAGCCACCACAGAATGCCCATGCAAACCAGCAAAATGGGCACAAAGATCAGCGTCGCGACGATAAAGCCGCTGTATTCGATCCCGCCAATATCAAAAGTGTCATCCCGGATACGCAGATAGATCAGGAAGAACAGCAAGGGCGGACCCAGCTCAAGCACCTGCTTCAGGATCGGGTTGATCGTCTTGGGCGTATCCGTATCGGGATGGTCCATGCGCTGCTCCTTTATCCGCCAACTTCAACTATCACAGCACCCGCTGCGATCAATGCCATCAGCGCCACCCGGCGAGGACCCACCGTTTCTTTCAGGAACAGCCAGCCAATCGCTGCGGCAAATACGGTTGAGGTCTCTCGCAGCACTGCCGCCTCTCCCACCTTGTCCAGTCGCGTTGCCATCATGATGGACCCGAAACTTGCAAAAGCCACCAGTCCCCCAATCACCCCCCGCTGCATCAGCGGCCCCAGCGCGGGCGGGTCCATCATCCGCTGCCGATGCCGCCAGGCCACGAGAGGCATGACGATCCCGTCAATCATGAAGAACCACGCCAGAAAGGTGAACGGGTTTGCCGTCGCCCGGATGCCATAGGCGTCATAGGTCGTGTAAAGCGCCACGAAGAGCCCGGTCATCACGGCAATGGCCAACGCCGCGTTAAGCGTATCCCGCTCGGACACCAGAAAGACCATGTTGTAGACCGCAAGGCCGAAGATACCTGCAAGCAGCACCGCCACACCAATCCACTGCGTCCCGGTAAAGGTCTCATTGAAAATCAGATAGGCTCCGATCACGGCAAAGAGCGGCCCGGTGCCGCGCACTACAGGGTAGACGACGGTATAAGCCCCCTTGGTATAGGCCCAGGCCTGCAGAAACTTGTAGACCGTGTGGATCACGAATGCCCCGGCAAAAATCACCCACATATGCGGCTCGGGCCAAGGCACGACAAACAGCGCGAAGGGGGTTGCCATCAGCCCGTAAGATATGTCGATGGCCCCGCGTGTAAGCCAGGGATCATGCCGCCCCTTTTGAAGCGCCCCAAACACCGCGTGCAGGAAGGCCGCCATAAGCGCCAGAATGAGGGCCACCTGATGGCCAGCGGGCGTCCCTTCGATGGAGAGCAGCCACTCCGTCAACGCATCTTCCTTGGCTCAGGCATCATCGGGATGCAGATAGACAAATCGAAAAGGCGCAACATGCTCCAGAATCCTCGGACTGAAAGCATAACTTGCAAGCGGACCTTCAGAGAACTCGATCCTGTCCAGTTCTGAATTCACCTCTGTCACCACCATGGTATCCGGCGCTGTCAAGGTGAGAGCCCGTCCGTTGCGAGGCACAGGGGCAGATTTGCGGTTGATCACACGCGCTTCAGCGGGCTGTCGGCGCATCGCATCCCAGAGGCCAGACCAGCCCAACTGCCTGATCACCCGGAGCATCAAGCCCGCGTCCGACTTTGCATTGCGCCTGACCGAACCGCTGATCAGCTTGGCATCACCCACAGAGAAGTCGAATACTAAGCGCCCTTCTGTGACTTCTACGCGCCCACTACAAGGCTGTGCATCCAAACCGAGGTATTCAGTGTTATAGGCCACGACCTTTGATGTATCGTTCCACAGATGCAGGCTCAGGACGCCCCAATCTTTCCGGGTGGCGAGGGCGGCGAGCGCCGCAGCCGGGTCATCACTCAGCCGTTCTCCTGCCTTCGGTGCCGACAGTGCAGTGATGTGGAACTCCAGATGCGCCCCATGGCTTGCCTGGGCAAAATCGCAGATGAAGAGAACCAGTATGCCTTTGCCACCTTCGGTCAGCACCGGATGCACGTCTTGCCCGGCTAACCCGTCCATCAGCGCCGCTGCATCGCAATGTCCGACCAGTACAAGACCGTGACCATCATAGACATGGTAGGGTTTCGGCGCAGAACCGGTAGAGAGAGCAACCTCCCCGTTCAAAGGAAACCGTTTGAATATCGGGTGGTCGCTCGGTGTCAACGCTCGTAACCAACCAGCGCGTCAGCAAATTCTTCGGGATCAAAAGGAGACAGGTCATCAATCTGCTCGCCCACACCGATGGCGTGGATGGGCAAACCAAACTTGTCAGCCAAAGCCACCAGCACCCCACCCTTGGCCGTACCATCAAGCTTGGTCATAACCAGCCCGGAAACATCTGAAATCTCTTGGAAAACTTTGACCTGACTCACTGCATTCTGGCCCGTGGTTGCATCAAGGACCAGAAGCGTATTGTGCGGCGCGCTTTCGTCCTTTTTGCGGATCACACGCACGATCTTGGCCAGTTCCTCCATCAGATCGCCCCGGTTCTGTAGCCGTCCGGCCGTGTCGATCAGCAGCAAATCCGCCCCATCTGCCTGCGCCTGCCCCATGGCGTCAAAAGCCAGACTGGCCGGGTCCGTCCCTTGAGCGGCGGTCAGTACCGGCACGCCTGCGCGTTCGCCCCAGACCTGCAACTGCTCAACGGCCGCGGCACGGAATGTATCACCGGCGGCAATCACCACCTTCTTGCCTGCCGCACGAAACTGGCTGGCAAGCTTGCCTATCGTCGTCGTCTTGCCTGACCCGTTCACCCCTACAACCAGCACCACCTGCGGCGTCTTGGGATAAAGCGGCAGCGGGCGCGCCACAGGCTCCATAATCCGGGTGATCTCGTCGGCCATCAGCTGTTTGATCTCGGCAACCGACAGTTTCTTTCCAAAGCGTCCTTCTGCCATGTTTGCCGTGACCCGCAAGGCCGTATCGACGCCCATGTCCGCCGTGATCAGCAGTTCCTCCAACTGCTCCAGCATGTCGTCGTCCAGCGTCCGGCGCACCACCGTCTTGGGGGCCGCACGGCCCATCAGGCGCCCCAGCAACCCCGGTTTCCCGGATGGTTCAACTGCCTCTTCTTCGACCAGATCCGGGGCCACGGGCGTGAGTGTTGTGCGCAGCGGCTCTGGCGTCGTGGGCTCGGGCTGCACTTCCTCTTGGGCCGCAAGCGCTTCCGCGTCTTCCGCCGCCTTAGCAGCTGCGTCGCGACGCGCCTGCTCTGCGGCGATACGTTCCTCTTCGGCCTGCCGCTCTGCCTCAGCACGTTTCGCCTCTTCCGCAGCACGGGCTTCTTCGGCGCGCTTTGCCTCTTCGGCTTGCTGCGCTTCTTCGGCAAGCCGACGTTCTTCCGCTTGCCGCTCTCCTTCTGCAAGGCGCGCAGCCTCTGCCTCCCGCGCAGCCGCTTCGGCGGCTTTGCGCGCTTCTTCGTCTGCCGCCTCCTGAATGGCCCGTTCTTCGGCAGCACGGGCAAGCTCTGCTTCCCTTTCACGCGCGGCCTCTGCGGCTGCTCGAGCGCGGGCCTCTTCTTCGGCTGCCTCTCGCGCCGCACGCTCAGCGGCTTCTCGTTCAGCTGCCTCTCGCGCCGCTGCTTCCTGCGCTGCACGCTCAGCTGCCGCGCGTTCTTCGGCAGCGCGGCGCTCAGCCTCGGCCGCCGCCGCTTCTTCACGCTGCAACCGTTCCGCTTCCGCGCGCGCCTCATCGTCAGAGGCACGGTCGAGCGTCTCAACCGCCTCGGCCGGTGCCTCCTCCATCACCTCGTCTACGGCGGCGACTTCTTCTTCGCCACCATCACTGACAATCGCTTCCAGCCCCTCGTCGATCTTGGACGAGGATTTGAACAACCGTTCCTTGAGTTTCTTGAAAAACGCCAAAGCGGGCCTCCGCACCTTTTCGCTCAGGCTTACCCGCTTGATCCAAAGGAGGAAAGGGCAGCCGCGCAATTGACATAAGACCTTGCCCGGCGCACCAAAACCCCATGCGTTTCTGGATTGTCCTCACCCTGATGCTGACCGCCCTGCCCGCAGGGGCAGAGCCGGGCCGTATGTGTGCCACACAAAAGTGGGGTCACCAGGTCTGCATCCGACCATCCCATTTCGTGTATGACACCTGCAATGCGATCCAGACTTTTGCTATGCGCCACGGGTTGAACGGTGATTTCTTTGCCCGGCTGATCTGGCAGGAAAGCCGCTTTGACCCAAACGCGCTGAGCCATGCCAATGCCCGCGGCATCGCACAGTTCATCCCCTCCACCGCAGCCATGCGTGGGTTGAAGGACCCCTACAACCCCGCGGACGCCTTGGAGCATTCTGCACAATACCTCGCCGAAATGGTGCAGCGCTATGGCAATGAGGGCATGGCCGCGATTGGCTATAACGGCGGGGAACGCCGGGCAGAGGGTTTTCTTGAGGGCAAAGGTCTCGCCCCGGAAACAGTGAACTACGTGCCAATCATCACGGGCCTGATCGCCGAAGACTGGCGCGACAACCCGCCCAAGGCCCATGACATGCGCCTGTCCAAGACCGAGCCCTTCCTGACCGCCTGCTATGCCATGGCCCAGAACCGCCGGATCACCCCTCTCGCCCGCCCCAAACCGCCGGAACCTGCCGTCAAGCCTTGGGGTGTGCAAGTGGCCTTTGCCCAATCAAAAGAGGCGGCGCGATCCTTACTACGCAGCAAGACTGCCGCCTGTCGGCGTTTGGTGAGCGGAGAAAGGACAGACCTCGTTTACAAACCGCACCGGGTCGCAGCAAGGAAGGGGTACTTCTTTGCCCAGTTTGGCCGCAAGACCCGGACCGGCGCGCAGAAACTGTGCAACGATATGCGCCGCCAGGGGTGCACCTGTCGCGTGACGCAGAATTGAGCAAAATATCGGCTTAGCGCGCGATCAATATGATGCCTAACACCAACGCCAGCTGCCCCCAAAAATAGGGCAGCAGCACTGCCAAAGCCACCAATCGACGGCCTGATTGCCAGCGGAAAAGCTGTAGCGACAGCACGATATCAGACAATATGAACAAACCAGCACCCAGGGCGATGAGGACCCCCAAAACGCCGCCCACGCTTGCCACCACTGACCAAGCGCTTACGCCCATCAGGCTGATAACACCGACATAGCCGATAACCGGTCCCCGCAATGCGCCGGTATGTGGCAAGAGCCAGAAAACCGTGGAGCCCGCCAGCATCGCGAAAGCGATAACAGCGGACATCGGCGGCAGGCCTCCTGCACCAAATAGGATGCAGACATACCCAAGGTGGGCCAGCGCAAAGGCAACCATTCCCTGCTGCAGGGCCACGTCCCCTTCACTCGCAAGCCGGTGATCGCCAACCCAAGAGGCCACAACCGCAAAAAGAGCTGTCCAGAGCTGCCAGGGTACATCGCCTGATGCCGATGTAATCGGCACCAACAAGACACCTGCCAAAACCGTCATCGGCACAAGCTTGATCCACCGCCCGGCCTCAGCCACAGCGCTGGATGCGCGCACCGATACGTAGCTCACCGCGCAAACCGCAAAGAGCGCGGCCAGCGATCCAAACGTGAGCAACCTCAGATCTCGTCCGGGAAGTGCTTTATCACCAGCCGGATCGGGTTTGGCGCGGCCTGCCCAAGACCACAGATCGAGGCGTCAACCATGGCCGTCGAAAGCTCTTCCAGCAAAGGCTGATCCCAGCTGTCCGCCTGCATCAGTTTCACGGCTTTTTCGCAACCCACACGACATGGCGTGCACTGACCACAGCTTTCATCCTCAAAAAACCGGAGCATGTTCAGCGCCGCAGCGCGGGCCGAATCCTGATCAGACAAGACGACGACCGCCGCAGACCCGATGAAAGAGCCATGCGGCTGAAGCGTGTCGAAATCGAGCGGGATGTCGTTCATTGTCGCAGGCAACAGGCCAGAGGATGGGCCACCGGGCTGATAGGCCTTGAAGCCGTGCCCTTCCGCCATACCACCCGATGCCTCGATGATGTCCGTAATCGTTGATCCTGCTGGCAGCAGATAGACGCCGGGCTTTGCCACCCGGCCTGAGACCGAATACGACCGCAGCCCTTTGCGCCCGTTCTTCTCTGTACCGGACAGAACCTCTGGCCCCTCCCGGCAGATGCGTGCCACCCAATGCAGCGTTTCGACGTTATGCACCAGTGTCGGCTGGCCAAAGATACCAACCTGCGCCACGAAAGGTGGACGGTGGCGGGGCATGCCGCGCTTGCCTTCAATGCTTTCGATCATCGCGCTTTCTTCACCGCAGATATAGGCCCCGGCCCCGCGCCGCAGGTCAACATAGCCCGGCTCAATGACACCGGCTTCTTCCAGTGCTGCGATTTCGCGTGCCAATATCTCCAGCACCGCCGGGTATTCATCGCGCATGTAGAGATAAACGCGCACAGCCTCTACCGCCCAGGCGGCGATCAGCATGCCTTCGAGGAAGAGATGCGGCACCCGCTCAAGGTAATAGCGGTCCTTGAAGGTCCCCGGCTCGCCTTCATCCCCGTTGACCGCAAGGTAGCGTGGCCCTTCGTTCGCGCGCACAAAACCCCACTTCTTGCCCGAGGGGAAACCCGCGCCGCCAAGGCCACGCAGGCCCGAAGCAAGTACTGTTTCCTGGACTGATTCCCAGTCACCATTTGCCCGCAGGTCTTTCAGCGTTTCGTAGCCGCCCTCCGCTACGTAGGCAGCATAGGTCTCATAGTCTGGCACATGCACATGGGTGTCGCCTGCGGCAATTGCCTCTTGGACTTTTTCCGGCGTGGCATTGTCGATGTGATTGTGTCCCAACTCCAGTACCGGCGCGGTATCGCAGCGTCCCATGCAGGGCGCGCGCAGGACACGCACCTCCGCCGGGTCAAGCCCTTCTTCCAGTGCCGCTTTCAACTGCTGGGCGCCTGCCAACTCACAAGACAGGGAATCACATACGCGGATGGTCAACGCGGGCGGCGGTGTCTCCCCTTCCTTCACCACGTCAAAGTGCGCGTAGAAGGTCGCAACCTCATAGACCTCGGCCATAGACATGCGCATCTCTTCGGCAAGGGCCCGCAGATGAGCCGCAGACAAATGGCCATAGGCGTCTTGAAGCAGATGCAGATGTTCGATCAGCAAATCAGCCCGGCGCGGCCGGTCCCCCAGAAGGGCGCGCACGTCATCCCAGGCCTGATCCTGCAACTGACGGCCCTTGGTATGCCGTCGACCTTTGCCTTTGCCGGACTTCCATACGCCTTTCTCAGGGCCTTTGCCCTTTGTCTTGCCGTGCTGATCCAGCGCCATCAATTGTCCTCCAAACCGGTCTTCGGGCTGTTCTAGCAACAAGACCCCCTGCCCAGCGATCAAAAAGCGACGAATCCAACGCTCTTTGCGCGGCATCGCGGCCTGTCCTGCGTCACGATGCGTTCTTGGTCGCGCCATATTTCGCCTATAAGAAACAACGCTCA
>CAYUSM010000146.1:0-7781 GCA_964447345.1 uncultured Sulfitobacter sp.
TGCTTGGCCTGCTCGACGGTGAACTCCGCCTGGTAGTTCTCAAGCTCTTCGTCCTCGACCACCGTGCGCACGCGCGTGAAGGTCGCCTTGCCGGTCTTCCGGTCGATGGACACACGAATATCCATCTCCGCGCCATAGCGGGACTTCGCCGCACGGGCGAGGCTCTCCTCCATCGCTTCAACGACCAGACCGGGGTCGATCATCTTTTCACGGGCAACAGCTTCGGCTGTTTGCAGCAGCTCAAGCTGGTTGGCGGATGTAATGGCCATTAGGTATCTCCCTCACCGGATTCTTCGGTAATCTCATCAAACTGGGTTTCGTCAATCACACCAGCCGCCTTACGCTGGCGCAGCATTTCCTTGATCAGCTCATCAGTCAGCACCAATTTGGCATCCGACAACCAATCGAATTTCAGACCAATCGTGCCTTCGGCAACGTTGATCAGTACCTCATCGTCCTCGACACCTGCCAGCTCACCCTTGAAGCGGCGGCGACCATCAATCAGCTCTTCCGTCTCGATCTTGGCCTCATAGCCCTCAAACGCATCAAAGTCCTTGAGCCGCGTCAGCGGGCGGTCAATGCCAGGGCTGGAGACTTCAAGCGTGTATTCATCCAGGATCGGATCCTCGACATCCAGCACCGCCCCCAGAGCCGTGTTGATCTGCGCAAGATCATCAACCTCAATCCCACCGTCGGGCTTGTCCGCCATCACCTGAAGCGTCGTGGTCTTGCCCGACATCAGTCGCACACGCACCAGCTCAAACCCCAAATCCTCGATCACCGGTGTGATGATCTCGGCCATGCGGCGGTCAATGGCTGCTTTGGCAATCAGGTCGTTTGTCATGGTGTCCTGCAGGCACAAAAAAACGGGCGCGCGGCCCGTGTCGTGTTTCGGTGGAGCGTTTGGTGTGGACCCGAACGCGCCGCTGTTGAGATGCATATACGGGTGCAGGAGCGAGTCTGCAAGGGGGTCTAGGCGAACCACCACCGTTCAGCCGCGCGCAGGTTGTCGAGCGGCCGGGCGTGGCCCACGCGCATCGGCTGAGCCACATCAGCCGAGACCGCCTGTGTCGGATTGCGTTTGCCGGGTTGCAAGGTGATGTCTGGCAGACGGCCAAGCTCACCCATCTCTTTCACATCTACCGCATCAACCATGTATTCAGCCAATGCCTGACCGCGCACGCGCTCTGCTGGAATGGATGTCAATTCGACCTCATCAAACCACCCGGCTGCACCATCCTTGTAATGCTCGGCCACGCGTGCGGTCAGCAACCGCTGACCCGGTGTGAAATCCCTGACGCGGTAAAGACCCGTGCCAATTCCTGTGCCGATGGCATGGGAAGGCGAGATAAAGAACTCCGGCTGCGCCATACGCAGGGGCAGGCCGGCATCAGGTTCATGCAAAACGAATGCAACTTGATGTGTGCCCAGCGCGTCGACCGTGCCATCAGCAAAACCTGCGGCACTGGCCACAACGTCCTGAGCAGTAAACGGCGCGCCATCATGAAAACGCACGTCCTCACGCAGATCAAAGGTCCATGCCCGCGCGTCAGGTGAAGAGGTCCATCCCGTCGCCAGTTCACCGCGCAAGGTGCCATCGGCGGCCAGTTCGGTCAGCGTGTCGAAAACCAGACCCTGCCTGGCAATCTGCATGAAGAGGCCATCGCCCTTCAGCCAGGTATCCGCTCGCGATGCGCCAGACAGTGCCATACGCAAACGTCCGCCTCTCTGCGGTACCGATGCCGCAGACACACCTGTGGCCGCCAGCAACGTTGCTGCCGCAGCGCTTGAGAAAAGCGCACGTCTGTCCATCAGGGATGACCGTCTGGTCATGCGATCGCTCCGATCCTGTCCATCGCGCGAACCAATTCTGCCGAAATCCCGGGCTCTGACAAGGCGTGACCTGCATTGCGCACCATCTTCAACTCGCAACTCGGCCACCGCTCCGCCAACGCGTATGCGCTTGTGGGCGGGCAGATCATGTCATAACGCCCCTGCACGATCACGCCGGGGATATGTTCGATCCGCGGCATATGGGCGAGGATCTGGCCATCAAATTCCAGAAATGCGCCGTTGGTGAAATAGTGGTTTTCCAACCGTGAAAATGCCCGCGCATATTCGGCTGGCCCTTCGTGAGACCCACCTGAGGAATGGATTGACGCAAGCGCGTTCTCCCACGCGGCCCAGGCCCGACCATAGCGCTGCTCCAGCGGCAGATCGCCCGAGAAAAGTCTGCGGTTATAGGCGCGGATCAGGTCATCCCGCTCATCCTCCGGGATCAGTGAGACAAACCGCTGCCAGACCTCTGGCCAAAACTTCCCCGCACCGCCGCCGTAGAACCACTCAAGTTCTGCCTGTGTTGCCAGAAAGACGCCGCGCAACACCAGATTACGTACCATTTCCGGATGCGTCTGCGCATAGATGAGCGACAAGGTTGCGCCCCATGACCCGCCAAAGACCACCCAGGTCTCAATCTCCAACTCCCGGCGAATCATCTCGATGTCCGCGACCAGATGCCAGGTGGTGTTGTCCGTCACACTCGCATGGGGCCGGGACCGGCCACAGCCGCGCTGATCAAACAGCACAACCCGGTAGATGGAGGGATCGAAGTACCGCCGCATTGACGGGCTACACCCGCCGCCGGGACCGCCATGCAGCACCACAACCGGAATGCCGTCCGGGTTGCCGCACTGCTCAACATAGACCTTATGACCCTGACCCACGGCCAGCATACGCTGATCAAATGGGTCGATCGGCGGGTAAAGATATTGAACCGCGCGCTTTTGATCGGGAAACTTGTCCATCACTGCCCTATATAGCGCTCTGAGAGACATGAACATAGGGACCACGACATGCAATCAGCGCAAACAACGGTCGATGACAGTGAAATTGCCAAATTTGAGGCGATGGCGGCGGAGTGGTGGGATCTGAATGGTAAATTCAAGCCGCTCCACATGCTCAACCCCTGTAGGCTGGACTATATCACCAGCCAGGTCGCCGGAGAGTTTGACCGCGATCTGAAATCACCTGAGCCGTTCAAAGGTCTGCGCATTCTCGACATCGGCTGCGGTGGTGGCCTGCTGGCCGAACCCATGGCGCGGCTTGGCGCGGAAGTGGTCGGCGCCGATGCGGCGGCGGGCAACATCCCCGTGGCGCGCATTCATGCAGAGCAGTCGGGGCTTGAGATAGACTACCGCCACACCACAGCCGAAGACATGGCAGCGGCGGGCGAGAAATTCGACGTCGTGCTGAACATGGAAGTGGTCGAGCATGTCGCCTCTCCCATCGACTACCTGCGCGCCTGTCATGATCTGCTGAAGCCTGGCGGGCTGCACATTTGCTCGACCATCAACCGCAATCCCAAGTCCTATGTGATGGCGATTCTCGGGGCAGAGCACATCATGCGCTGGCTGCCGAAAGGGACGCATGAGTGGTCGAAGTTCATCACACCGGATGAACTGTTTGACCTGATGCGGCAAGCCGGGTTGGAACCAGTCGACCGCAAGGGGTTCGTCTTTAATCCGATCTCATGGAACTGGAAGCTGTCTGATCGAGATTTGAGCGTGAACTATGTAACAGCAAGCCTCAGACCAGCTTGAGCCGGATTTCTCTCAGAATCGGCAGCGCTGCGCGGGCTTGCTCTTCTCCCAGATCGTCGACCACCTGATTGATCATCGGTGTGATCGCCGCAATGGCCGTATCGCGGGCGAGCAACCCAGCCGGGCTGATCGCAACCATCTTGCGCCGTGCATCGTCCCAGTCGGGCCGGATGTGCACATAGCCCGCCCATTCGAGCTTGTTCAGCGTATTGGTCATCGCCCCACGGGTCACACCAAACTTTTCGGCCAAACGCGCCGGAGAGCTTTCACCTTTCTGCCATGCCAAGTGGTTCAGAACCGAGAAGTGAGAAATTTCCATTCCCTTTGGCAACACTCGGCTGAGCCGACCCCGCATGACATGATCCGCCGCCAGCATCTCGCTGATCAGCAGAATCGCCAGAGTATTGCGGTCTTCACTCATTCAAAGGCCTGCCTGTCGCCCTCACGGGCCGGTAAAATCGCGTGCATTTTCAAGGCTTGGCACCCTTGCCCGCGCTGCGCTCACTTCTTCCATATCCAGATCAAACTTGTAAACGCCAGGGTCTGTCCCTGCGTCAAGAAGCACCTCCCCCCAGGGCGCCACAACTAGAGAATGCCCATAAGTGTCGCGTGTCTTGTTTGTTGCGCTGGCATGGGTGCCGGTCTGCGCAGGGGCAATCACGAAGCACCCCGACTCAATGGCCCGCGCCCGCAGCAGCGCGTGCCAATGCGCGGCTCCCGTGACCGGAGAAAAGGCCGCAGGCACAGTCATGATCTGCGCGCCGCCACGCGCCAAAGCGCGGTAGAGGTGGGAAAAGCGGACGTCATAACAGACGGTCATCCCGATCTTAGCAAAATCCGCCTCAGCCAGCGTCGCCTGGGTGCCAGGCCTGTACCCTTCGGATTCACGCCAAGTCTCCGTCTCGCTGATCTGGACATCGAACATGTGGATCTTGTCGTAGCGCGCGACGATCTCGCCGTCCGGCCCGATCAGAAATGACCGATTGGCAAAACGACCGTCAGCATCATCGGTCTTCAGCCCAAGCGAGCCAATCAGGAGCCAGACACCCGCCGTCCGCGCCGCGTTTCGAAGAGCGGCCAGTGTGATGTCTTCTTCCTCAAACTGCAGCACATCCTGCTGATGCTTGCGGCTGGTTGAGACGCAATTGGTCACCTCAGGGGTCAGCACAAATTTTGCACCGCCTGCGACCGCCTCTTTGAACATCTCGACCGTCACTGGCAGATTTGCTGCCGGGTCATCGGTAGCATTCAGTTGCAGGATCGCCGCCTGCATCACGCTTCCAAAAGCGCGTCGAGCTTCCCCTGGCGTTCAAGTGCGTGCAAATCGTCAGACCCGCCCACATGCATGTCACCGATGAAAATCTGTGGTACGGTACGCCCACCATTTGCGCGCTGGATCATCTCCGCCTTACGCTCTGGCTGCGCCCAGACATCAACCTCGCTGAACGCAACACCCTTGCTGTTCAGCAGCCGCTTGGCCGCATGACAAAATCCGCAAAGAGGCGATGTATAGATCTCGACAGGCTTCATACCCGGTCCTTTCAACATGTGTGTTGAAGGACATTTAGGCGTCTTTGGCCACCCGTGCCAGTGTCACAACGCTCACCGGCCCTGAACCCGCGTCCTGACAGGCGCGGGTGCAGGCAGCAAGGGTCGCGCCAGAAGTCATGACATCGTCCACCAGAAGGATCGGACGACCGCTCAGCCGCAACCGCCGGCGCGGATGAACGCGAATGGCGTTTTCCAGCGTTTCCTCCCGCTCCCCCCGGCCCAAACCGTCCAATGACCGGGTCCGCTTGATGCGTTGCAACAGATCAGGACACATCGGACGATCCACCCGTGCTGCCAGAACCTTGGCCAGCAGGGCGGACTGGTTGTAGCGGCGCTTGATCATCCGTTGCCAATGCAGCGGTACGGGCGCAATCAACGTTGTCTCGCGCAACAGCTCTTTGACTGCACTGGCCAGCCACAATCCGGCGGGGCGCGCGATCTCTTGCCGGTCACCATGTTTCAGCGCCAAAACCAATTTGCGCCCGGTGTCCCGATAAAGCAAAGCCGAACGTCCGCGCGCCCATGGCCGTGGCGTCCGCAGACAGCCATCACAATGTGGTGTGTCGCCCCCATCCGCACCGGGAAGAGGTGTGCCACAGGCGTCACAAACCGTGCCGCCAATGAACGCTGTGTCGCGCCAACACCGGCCGCATAGCCCAAAGTCACCGTCCACCACTGCCCCACAAGTCAGGCAGCGCGCGGGATAGATGGCATCTAACCCTGTTTGAAGTCCCTGCATGAACGCCATATGTGAACCCAATGACCCAACCAATGATCCTGACCGATGCAAAAGCACTCGCCCTGCACCGCGCCCGCGCAACAGCAGAGGCCATGTTCTTGCACGAGGCCGCTGCGGACGAGATCGAGGATCGTATGGCGATGGTTAACAAGTCATTTAGCAACCCGGCCCTCGTCACAGGTTTTCCCGCTTTTTGGGCGGCACGGCACGGGCACGCGAAAGTCATCCCGGACAGCGAAACACTCGACCTTGAGCCCGGGCAACACGATCTGATCATTCACGCCATGGCGCTGCATTGGGCGAACGATCCGGTTGGACAACTGATTCAATGCCGCCGTGCCCTGAAATCAGACGGGCTGCTCCTCACCGCATCCTTTGGTGGTCAGACGCTGCAAGAGCTGCGTGCCTGTCTGGGTCAGGCGGAATCGGAGATCACCGGCGGTCTTTCCCCGCGTATCGCCCCGATGGCAGAACTGCGCGACCTTGGTGGTCTGCTGCAGCGCGCAGGACTGGCCCTGCCGGTGGCCGATACCAAAAGCTTGAACGTTGAATATCAGGATGCGTGGTCTTTGATGCGGGACCTGCGCGCCATGGGAGAGACCAACGCATTGGCCCAACGCTTGCGAGCGCCCACCAAACGGGCGGTGATGAAACGTGCGGCTGAACTCTACCACGCGCATTTTTCAACCCCCTCCGGCCGCATCACAGCAACCTTTGAGCTGATATTTCTGACCGGTTGGGCCCCCGATGCCAGTCAGCCAAAACCCTTGCGTCCAGGCTCTGCCCAGCAACGTCTGGCCGACGCGCTGGGCACAGATGAGACAAAGTTGCCCAATTGACCAAGGCAACAAAGCCCCTATCTGAGCCCGAAGTATTTCATTAAGGACCTCTGGCATGGATTTATCTAAGGACCACAAGATGCAAGCCGCGCGCCCCGCCCACGCCAATGAGGACCACCCAGCCGTTCCAAAGCAGCGGGTCGGTGTGCTGATCGCCAACCTTGGGACACCTGATAATTACGACTACTGGTCCATGCGCCGCTACCTGAATGAATTCCTGTCCGACCGCCGGGTGATCGACTATTCCCCATGGGTCTGGCAGCCGCTGTTGCAGGCCATCATCCTAACCAAGCGTCCCTTTACCTCTGGTGCCGCATACAAATCCATCTGGAACGAGGCAGAGGGCGAAAGCCCCCTGATGACAATCACCAAGGCGCAAACGGCCAAGATCAAGACCGCCATGAAAGAGCGCTACGGCGATGACGTCATGGTCGATTTCTGTATGCGCTACGGGAATCCATCGACCCGGTCCAAAGTAGAAGAGATGACGAAGGCGGGATGCTCGAAGATCCTGTTCTTCCCGCTTTACCCACACTACGCCGGTGCCACCTCTGCCACAGCCTGCGATGCGTTCTTTGCAGCGCTGGGCAAGGAGAAATGGCAGCCCATTGCCCGCGTTGTTGAACCCTACTTCGACCGCCCTGATTACATCGAGGCGCTGGCGCAGAGCATTGAGCGGGCCTATGCGGCAGCAGAGACCCGTCCCGACATCCTGATCTGTTCATACCACGGCGTGCCGATCCGCTACCTGATGGAAGGCGACCCCTACCATTGCCAATGCCAGAAAACGACGCGCCTGCTGAAAGAACGGCTGGGGTGGAAAGACACAGAGATCATGACGACTTTCCAGTCGAAATTCGGCCCCGAGGAATGGCTCCAGCCCTACACCGTCGAAGAGGTCGCGCGTCAGGCCGAGCAGGGCAACAAAAGCATCGCCGTCTGCGCGCCTGCCTTCTCAGCCGATTGCATCGAAACGCTTGAAGAGATCAACGAAGAGATCAAGGAAAGCTTCGAAGAAGCGGGCGGTGAGGAATTCCTCTACATCCCCTGCCT
>CAYUSM010000147.1:0-7731 GCA_964447345.1 uncultured Sulfitobacter sp.
CCGTCCATGAAACGGTCAAAGACGCCTTTGCGCGGCACGATGAACTCCGCGCCGAATTGGGTCATCGCCTGACCCTGCACGTGAGCGCTGCGCTGCGCCCCCGCTTCGGCGTTTTCGCGAAACACTTCAACCGTCTCGCGCACCACATTGTTTTGTCCGCCAAAAACCAGTGTGAACATCCGCTCCATCAGTCCCATGCTGCTGTCCTTTTCTGAAATGCTGCCGTGCTGAGGTGATAGACAGGCGCGATGAACTCCTCGGCCCGCTTGATCCAGCCCCCCTTGCCGCCTGCCCGCGTGCGTGCGTATTTGCGGCTGGCGGGGCGTTTGTCTGCAAGTCGGAAGTAGTAGTTGCGCCGGGCGATGCCGTAGGCGTCCACGAAATGATCCGGGGCCAGACGCATGGCGCGCGCTGCTGCTTTGAGGGTTTGCGGTCCAAGAACGCCATCGACAGTGACCCGAATTCCCATATCCCCCAACAACCGTTGAAGGATTTTCACCGCGTTCCCGCCAGCGTTGACATACATATCGAATACGGAAGGGTGCAAAGGCTCTGGCAGGTCGCCAATGCGCGGACGTTGGAAGTAGTGCTGGATAAAGATATCCACGGCCTGCGCCCGGCTGAGGCGGCGGACGTCGGATACATCCACCTTGCCGTCACCTGTCAGATCAAGTCCCAGACGCCGCATGGTGTGGATGGTCACGCCAAACTTCGTGGCTCCGCCGGGATCATGGGGATCATTCACGAACCCGCCCTCCCGTGCCACAATTTCCTCAGCGATGTCTCTGACCGATACCATATCTGCAAGCCCCCGTTTGACGTACAAAGGAGGCCTGAGAATGGTTAATGGATGATGGGCTCAGCGTGCGCTGTCAGGTCTCGGGCTCGACATAGACACCCTGTTCCTTGAGGGCATCAATGACCTCGGCAGGCATGTAGGTCTCATCATGTTTTGCAAGAATTTCAGTCGCCTTAAAGACGCCGTCCACGTAAGAACCGGTGCCGACCATGCCCTGATTTTCTTCGAACAGGTCAGGCAACACACCGGTAAAAGTGACGGGCACCGAAGCGCCGCCATCGGTGACGTTGAAGCGCACCGTCTCGCTCTCGCCACGCACCAGCGTGCCCTCTTCGACCAACCCACCGATGCGGAAAACCTCTGTGGGCGACGGCGGCTCTGCCATGATCTGACTGGGGGCGCGGAAGAAGTTGATGCCGTCCCGCATCGCGTAGCCGATGAGCGCGGTCGAGGCGATAAGCGCCACGACCGCGACGGCGATCACTTGGATACGTCTTTGCTTCTTGAGGCTTTTCATCAGCTCACGGGAACAATGGGGCCATCATCAGCCCTTCGGTTTCCTCAATATTAAGCATCAGGTTGGCGTTCTGCAACGCTTGCCCGCTGCTACCTTTTGTCAGGTTATCGAGGGCCGCTGTGACAATGGCGCGCCCCGGGATACGGTCAGCCGTCACGCCGATGTGGCAGAAGTTCGATCCCCGAATGTGCCGCGTGCTCGGTGTCTGGCCAAACGGAATGACTTCGATGAAGGGCTCATCGAGGTATGTTGCGGCCAGCGCCTCAAAAATCGCCTCCGGATCACCCTTCACGTAGCAGGTGGCGAGGATGCCCCGGTTTGCAGGGATCAGATGTGGCGTAAACTGCACCTGCACGGGACGTCCCGCGATGGCCGAAAACTCCTGATCAAACTCTCCCAGATGCCGGTGCGTGCCGCCAACAGCATAGGCGTGGTAGCCCTCGGAAAGCTCTGCGTGCAGCAGGTTTTCTTTGAGCGCCCTGCCCGCGCCGGACACCGCGCATTTGAGGTCCATGATGATCTCGTCGAGATCAATCACACCCCGCTCAATCAGGGGACGCATTGCAAAAATGCCCGTGGCCGCGTTGCACCCTGTGCCTGCGACGAGCCGTGCGGCTCTGATCTCATCCCGGTAGAACTCGGTCAGGCCATAGACCGCTTCCTTTTGCTGCTCGATGGCCGCATGCGGGTTGCCGTACCATTTCTCATAGGCTTGTGGGTCACGCAGCCGGAAATCAGCGGAGAGATCCACGATTTTCAAGTCTTTGGGCAGGGCCGCAATCACCTCTTGGCTGGTCTTGTGGGGCAAAGCGCAGAAGCACAGGTCGATGGCCGAGAAATCGATCTCTTCAATGGTCACGAGGTCCGGCAGGTCCAGATGGCGCAGGTGCGGAAAGACGTCAGCCAGTGATTGACCGGCTTTAGAGTTGGCCCCCAATGCCTTGATCTGCATGGAAGAATGACCGGCAATCAACCGGATGAGTTCAGCCCCGGTGTAACCAGAGGCACCAAGGATGGCGATATTGTACATTTGAGTAGAATCCCTTGTTCGGGTGTCGTTTAAGCGAAATTCAGGCGGCAGTGAACTGAATTGATCGTCGCAAAAACTGGGTTGCGCGGCTGCTGACGCGGGCGGGATCGCCGGTGGTCAGATGTGCGCTCTCGCCGGACCCGATCTTGTCGGGGTGGCGTTCAAGGTAATCGGCGAGGCTGTCTGCCACGAGGCTGGCCTGAGAATAGAGAGCGACCTCTTCCCCCAGCGCTTTCTTGAAGGCGTCCTGCATCAGCGGGTAATGTGTGCACCCAAGGATCGCGGCCTCCGGGCTGGGCATCTTGCGCTTGAGCGCGTCGACGTGACTTTGCACCAGCGCTTCGGCAAGGATAAAGTCCCCGTCTTCGATCGCATCCACCACACCGCCGCAGGCCTGTGCTTCCACGTCCACACCGATGGCCCGGAACGCAAGCTCCCGCTGAAAGGCGCGGCTTGAGACGGTGGCGGGTGTGGCGAAAAGCGCCACATGCTTGACGGCTACTTCGCGGGGCGGAGAGTTGTCTCCCCACTGCCGTTCGGTCAAAGCCTCGATCAACGGAACGAAGACGCCAAGCACCCGCTTGTCTGCGGGCACCCAGCTTTCCTGCATCCGCCGAAGCGCCGCCGCCGAGGCGGTGTTGCAGGCGAGAATCACCAGATCGCAGCCCGCATCGAAAAGCCGCTGCACCGCAGCTGTCGTCAGGTCATAGATGTCATCGGCAGTCCGCACGCCATAAGGCGCATGCGCGCTGTCGGCGAGATAGACAAACTCCACCTCCGGCAGCCGTTCCTGTACGGCCTCAAGGACGGTCAAACCACCCAAGCCACTGTCAAAAATGCCTACTGCCATGCCGCGTGTCGCCCCTCAGGCGCGATGATGTTCCTCGAATTCAAAGCCAAGCTCGGTCGTGACCAGCGGCTCTGGCGACAACTCATAGGTGGCTTTGCGCAGGAAATCCATCATCGCTTTCGCATCGGCGACAAGTGGGTCCAGAACGTCACGCCCCAAGGGCTTGCCGATGGCAATGCGCACAGGGGTATCGACTCGTTTCTTGAACTCCTTGATCAGCAGCCCCATGCGCAGGGTGGAATGCAGGTGGCTTGCGATCTGGAACATTCGGCTGGTGTGTCCGTCAAAGTAGATCGGCACGATTTGCGCGCGCGACTTGGCGATCATGCGCGCCGTGAAACTGCGCCAGCCCGGGTCCATGGGTTTGGAAAAGGGTTTGGCCGCAGTGCTGACTGTGCCGCCGGGGAAGATGCCAATGGCACCGCCGTCTGCAAGGTATTTCAACGCATTACGCCGTGTGGCGAGGTTCAGCTCCAGCGCGGCTTTGTCCGTCTCAAAACTGATGGGCAGCAGGTGACGGTTCAGGTCAGGTGCGCGATTGAACACAGAATGCGCCATGATTTTGAAGTCGCCGCGTGTCTGGCTCATCATCTGGCCCAGCATCAGGCCATCCAGGATGCCGTAGGGATGATTGGCGATGAAGATCACCGGCCCTTCCCGTGGGATCAAGTCAAGCGATCCGCCCACCACATCAAGGCTGAGCCCATAACGCTCAGCCATGACATCAAAGAAGCTGCGCCCGGCCCCAACCTCGTCCTCATATCCTGCCGCACGCTTGATCAGCCGCAGCCGTCCGGTGCTGTTCTCCATCAGGCGGATCATGGCGCGACCGGGACGTGTCGCAGCCGAATAGGCATAGCTGATCTCGCGTGTGCTGCTGCGGTTGTGGCGGGCCATCACCTGCTCCGTTTGATTGCCCGGTGACTTACGACCGCGAGACTACGGGAATGTGACAGCCCTACTCCGCCGCTTTGCGCGTCTCAACCCCGCCCGCGCGGATCACGGCCAGCAGTTCCTCGCGGCGCTTGGCGGCCTTCGCCTCATTAGCCTGCTTGACCGGGCCAAAGCCCCTGATCTGCTTGGGCAATTCTGCAAGGGCCACGATGGCGTCGCGGGTTGCGTCGCTCAGTTTGGGCAGCACCTCAGCCATATCACGCTCGTACTGCTTGATCAGCGAACGCTCCATCTTGCGCTCTGCTGTGTAGCCGAAGATGTCCAACGGCGTGCCGCGTAGGCCCTTGAGCTTGGTCAGCATTTTCAGGGGCCGCTCCAACCATGCGCCAAATTCGCGCTTTTGGGGCCGACCATCAGATCCCATCTTGGACAGCATCGGCGGGGCCAGGTGGAACTTCATGTCGAAATCGCCCTCGAATTCCGCTTTCGCCTTTTCACGGCTGCTCAGCAGCAGTCGGGCCACTTCGTATTCATCTTTGTAGGCCAACAGCTTGTGATAACCTTCCGCCATCGCGGCCTTCACCTGCGCATCCTCGACCGAATTCACCAGCTTGGCATAGCGCTTGGCCAGCCGTTTGCCCTGATAGGCGGTCAGGTGGTCCATGCGGAACGCGATCTTGTCATCCAGTGTTTTGGGCAAGTGGATCACCTTAGGAGCCAGTACTTTGGCCGCCTCTTCAGGATACGCCGCCGCCCAGCGTCCCAGTTCGAACGCCCGCAGGTTCCGCTCCACGGCAGCGCCGTTCAGCTTGATCGCTTCCTGAACCGCCTCCAGCGTGATAGGCAGCAGACCTTTCTGCCACGCGCCGCCAAAGACCATCATGTTGGAATAGATCGAATCGCCCAGCGCGGCCTTGGCCAGATCGGAGGCGTCAAAGAGCGTGACGTCCTCCTTCAGCCGCGCCTCCAGTGATAGGGTCAGCCGGTCATAGGGCAGTTTGAATTCCGTATCGCGGGTGAAGTCACCCGTCACGATCTCGTGGCTGTTGACCACAGCACCTGTGCGCCCGGCCTGTGTCAGCCCAAGCGTCTTTGATCCCGCCGAGACCACCAAATCACCACCGATGAGCGCATCCGCCTCTCCGGTTGCCACGCGGATAGCGGAAATGTCTTCGGGCCGGTTTGCCAGACGGCAATGAATGTGCACCGCGCCGCCCTTCTGCGCGAGGCCCGCCATCTCCATCATGCCCGCACCTTTACCGTCAAGCTGCGCAGCCTGTGCCAGAACCGCGCCGATGGTCACGACGCCGGTGCCACCGACACCAGTGATGACAACGTTATGCGTGCCCTTGATCTCGGGCAGCGTTGGCATCGGCAAATCGGGAATGTCGATTTCAGCGGTTGCCTCTTTGCGTACCTTCGCGCCGTGCAGCGTCACGAACGACGGGCAGAAACCTTTGACGCAGGAAAAGTCCTTATTACAGGAGGATTGATCAATCCCGCGTTTGCGGCCCAGTTCGGTCTCGACCGGCACAATGGAGACGCAGTTGGACTGCACGCCGCAATCACCGCAGCCTTCGCAGACGTCCGTGTTGATGAAAACCCGCTTGTCCGGGTCCGGGAAAAGCCCGCGCTTGCGGCGCCGGCGCTTTTCGGCAGCGCAGGTCTGGATGTAGACGATGGCGCTGACGCCCTCTTTCTTGGCAAAGTCTTCCTGCACGGTGTTCAAGTCAGCGCGTTCGTACATCGGGATGCCGGGAAAGCTGCTGCCTTCGACATCTTCCTTTTCGTCATAAACAACAGCGAGGTGTTTGACCCCCATCGCCTTCAGCTCTGCTGCAATGCGGGGCGCGTCCAAATCACCTTCGTTGTGCTGCCCCCCCGTCATCGCGACGGCATCGTTGTAGAGGATCTTGTAGGTGATGTTGGTGCCCGCCGCCAAAGCCGCGCGGATGGCTTGCACGCCTGAGTGGTTGTAGGTGCCATCGCCCAGATTCTGGAACACATGGTCCCGGGTCGAAAACGGTGCCTCGCCGATCCAGTTGGCCCCCTCACCGCCCATATGGGTAAAGCCCAGTGTCTCCCTATCCATCCACTGCGCCATGAAGTGGCAGCCAATGCCTGCGTAAGCGCGGCTGCCATCAGGCACCTTGGTTGACGTGTTGTGCGGACAGCCCGAACAGAAATACGGCAGGCGCGCAGCGATCTCTTCGGCATTGTCGGCGCGTTTGGCTTCTTCAAGCTTGGCCAGCCCGGCCTTGATCCCGTCTGTCTCGCGCCCTTCTTCACAAAGCACACGCCCGATGTTCTCGGCAATCTCAACCGGGTCCAGCGCCCAGCGCGCTGAAAAGAATTCCTGACCGTCCTTGGTGCCGCCGTAGACGCGCCGGCCCCGCCGGTCGTCAAAGATGGCTTCCTTGATCTGCACCTCAATCAGCTTGCGCTTTTCTTCCACGACAACGATCAGGTCGAGCCCCTCTGCCCAGTCGTGGAAACCGCCCATGTCCAACGGCCATGTCTGACCGACCTTGTAGGTGGTGATCCCCAGCCGTTCCGCCTCGTTCTCATCGATGTTCAGCAGGCTCAGCGCGTGGATCAGGTCCAGCCAGTTTTTGCCAGCCGCGACAAATCCGATCTTGGCCCCCGGCTTGCCCCAGACGCGCTTGTCCATCTTGTTGGCATGGGCAAAGGCTTCGGCGGCATAGCGTTTGTAGTCGATCAGGCGCGCTTCCTGAACGATGCGGTCATCAACCAACCGGATGTTCAGACCGCCGTCCGGCATTTCGAATTCGGGCGTGACAAAGGACATCCGATGGGGATTGCCATCAACGACAGACGTCACCTCGACCGTGTCTTTCATGGTCTTCAGGCCGACCCAGACCCCGGCATAACGCGACAAGGCCCAGCCATAGATGCCGTAATCCAGTATTTCCTGTACACCTGCCGGGCTCAGCACCGGCATATAGGCATCCACCATGGCGAATTCGGATTGATGCAACACGGTTGAGGATTCGCCGGTGTGGTCATCCCCCATGGCCATGATCACGCCGCCATGTTTCGAACTGCCCGCCATATTGGCGTGGCGCATCACATCGCCGGACCTGTCGACACCGGGCCCTTTACCGTACCAGAGCCCAAAGACACCATCGAACTTGCCTTCCCCGCGCAGTTCTGCCTGTTGCGCCCCCCACAGGGCGGTCGCGGCAAGGTCTTCGTTCAATCCGGCCTGAAAGGTGATGTTTTTCTCGGCCAGAAACTTCTCGGCCTTGCTCATCTGCAGGTCAACAGCACCCAAAGGGGAGCCACGATAGCCGGTGACCAGCCCCGCCGTATTCAGGCCCGCAGCACGATCTCGCTCCGCCTGCATCAGCATCATACGGACAAGCGCCTGAGTGCCATTCAGCAGCACAGGGCTCTTTTCCATATCAAACCGGTCGTTGAGCGAAATCTTTGGCGTCGTCATGGCGGCCTCCCTGCTCCGTCAGTCTTGCACAATCTCAGCCGGATTATAGGTCACAAATGCTGACCTGTATAGCAGATTCTGCAAAGAAGCCTGTGGGTAACCGTCACAAGCCCGTGTGCTTTACCGCGATATGCATTAGGACATAGCCAGACGATGAAAGAGAAGATGATGGACTGGG
>CAYUSM010000148.1:0-7677 GCA_964447345.1 uncultured Sulfitobacter sp.
CGGTGGATTCCGGGGTCTGACCAAAGGTCAGGCGGCGGCGCATGACGATCGCATCGGCAGATGCTGCGCCTGCGCGCGTATAGTAGGCCTTGCGCAGACCAGATTCGGCGAACTGCAGGGAGCGGTAGAGCGCGAGCGCGGCGATATTGTCAGCCGCAACTTCGAGGAAGGCGACCTCGGCCACCCCCGCCAGAGAATCGAGCCAGTCTTGAGTAAGGGCGCGCCCGATGCCTTGGCCCTGATGGGATGGGGCTACGGCAAGCGTGAGCAGCTCGGATTCGCCCGCAACCGTGCGGCTGAGGGCAAAGCCGTAAGAGTTGTTGAAGGCCGTGACATGCGGGCTCTCCAAAAGGTCCTGAAACTCGCTCGCGGACCAAGAACGCTCCTCGGTGAAGGCTGCGCGATGCAGATCAGCCATCTGCTGTGGCGTCACGTCAGTATCTTCGGAGGCTGGTCGCGTCCCGGGGCCGCATCGGGCGCGCGCAGATAGATGGGGGCAGGTCTGGGGGGATCGTCCTGCCAGCGTGTGGCGGCGATGCGTGCCACGGCGGACGCGGGGTAGTAGGGCGCGGGACCACCTGTCGCGCCGATCCGTCTGGCGATCTCATGTTCGTGGTTGCCGATGCAGGTCAGCCCGGGCATGGCCCAGTCCGCGACGTCTTCAAGGGTGGCCAGTTCGGGACCACGGTCCGCGCCATCGGCAAATCGCTGGAGATAGAAGTGATTGCGCCCGGCTGAAATGCTGGCCAAAACCGGGCCTTCATGCCCAAACGCCAGCGCTTCCAACACAGAAACGCCAACCGCGGGGATGCGCAAGCCCAAAGCCAGACCCCGAGCCGCCGAGATGGAGATGCGGATGCCCGTGAAATTGCCCGGACCAGCGCCCACGCCGATGGCAGACAGATTACCGTAGTGTGCGCCTGCCTCGGCCAGGACCTCTTCAATCATAGGCATCAGACGCTCGGCCTGACCCTTGGCGATCTCTTCGTGCTGCGCAGCAATGACATCGCCGTCAGAATAGAGCGCCGCGCCGCAATAGGGACCGGAGGTGCTGAAACCGAGGATCATTTAAAGAAGAATTTCAGGGGCTTGGTCTCCGTCCGGCCCATCTCGCCCCTGGCCTCAAGGTCAAGTTGCACGGTCTTGGACCACCAGCCTGCCGTCTTGCCGCCGGGGAACAGGTCATCCGGCAGATGTGGCTTGGCGGCTTCCTTCATCTCGGACTGGGTCATGCCGTCCGATCCCGTCATGCCCTTGATCATCGCGTCCTTCATTGCCGCGTATTTGGCCGCATCGACATTGCCCCGGTAGTCGGGATGGTTCACGTTGCGCACTTCAACTGTCGTCTTTGCCATCAGCCACTTTCAAGGTTTCCCGTCCGCTTCCCTCACTTTGCGGAATGCTGTCATCTATCGCAACCCAGCAGACGCGGGAGGCCGTGTGGCTTTGGCTTTCAGGCACAAGCGTGTCAACCTGATCAAAAAGCCCCACCGGAACGTAGGTCTGGCCCGGCAGGTAATCGTAAGTTGCTGCCAGCGGTGTGCCACATCTTTGGCAGAACCAGCGTCGGACACCGGGGGAATGGCTGCCCCCCGCGTCGAGCGGAGGTTGAAACTGCAGGGTCGTTTCGTTGAAAGCGGCGAATGTATTGCTGGGGGCGCCGGACAGACGTCGGCAGTCGCTGCAATGGCAGGTGGCCACGGTCAGCGCACCCGTTGCGGCAGACAGGCTAACCGCGCCGCAATAGCAGCGGCCTGTCAACTGAGGCGCGGACATGGATCAGGCGACAGGGCGAACTTCGGTCACTTCAGGGATGTAATGGCGCAGCAGGTTCTCGATACCCATTTTCAGCGTCAGGGTCGAGGAGGGGCAGCCCGCGCAGGCGCCCTGCATGTGAAGGTACACCACGCCCCGGTCAAAGCCGTGAAACGTGATGTCGCCGCCATCCTGGGCGACCGCCGGGCGCACGCGGCTGTCCAGCAACTCCTTGATCTGGCCAACAACTTCGCCGTCCTCGCCGTCATGCTCTGCATGGCCGGAAGACGCAGTGTGATCCTCTGCCATCACCGGCTGGCCGGACTGGTAATGCTCCATAATGGCACCCAGCAGGGCGGGTTTGATGTGGTCCCACTCGATGCTGTCGGCTTTGGTCACGGTCACGAAATCCGTGCCAAAGAAGACGCCCGTCACGCCCTCGACCGCAAAAATGCGTGTCGCGAGGGGAGAACCGCCTGCCGCGTCCGCCGTCGGGAAATCCGCAGTGCCCATTTCCAGCACGGACTGGCCGGGCAGGAACTTGAGGGTTGCAGGGTTTGGCGTGGATTCGGTCTGGATGAACATCTGTCGGTCCTCTGAACTATCTGATTTGGATATGCGGATGGCAGCGCCCGCATTCAAGCGTTTGGAACCATTCTAAACTGCTTGGGCGCTGGGGTCCAGCGCGCTTCGATGCCTCAGGTGATCGCTTCCAGCCGTTCTTTGCTGAGATCACCGGGCACGATGGTGACCGGCACCGGCAGCGACCCGGCGGAGCGTGACATCTGTGTGACCAGCGGGCCGGGGCCTTTCTTCTTGTCAGACGAGGCACCGAGAACCAACACGCCAATTTCGGGATCATCGGCGATCTGGGCGATGATCTCGTCCACCGGAACACCTTCGCGGATCACAAGCTCGGGGTCGACGCCCTGCTTGTCGCGCATCCATTTGGCGAAAACCTCGAAATGCACTTCGATGCGCTCGCGGGCTTCTTCACGCATGATGTCGCCGACGCCGATCCAGTGATTGAACTCATCTGGCGGTATCACCGCCAGAACTTCGACCCCGCCGCCGGTGTGATTGGCCCGGAGTGCTGCAAACCGCATCGCGTTCAGGCATTCTGTGCTGTCGTCCAGCACCACAAGGAACTTGCGCATCTTCATTTCTCCCTTGAAGCGGGATCATGGCCTGCAGGTGCGCGTCGCGCAATCGCAAACTGCCAGTCAAGCGAATGTGGACTTACGTCTTCGCAAGGCTGGTCAGGCGGATAGGCGCTGCGGGCTCACCCGACCAAGTAGATTTGGCCAGGGGCGGAGCGCGTCAGGCGTGCTCGGAAGCGGCCCAGTCCCAATACATCTCGCGCACCCTTCGGGTGACGGGATTGGCATTGGCACCAATTTCGTAGGTTGTGTCGTCAAAAGCGGCGACTGGGGTGACCTTCATCATGTTGCCCGACAGAAAAACCTCATCCGCCGCGTGAAAGTCATCGAAGCTAAGCACGGCCTCATGCACCTTCATGCCCTCGGCTTTCATGTTGATCATATGACGCTCACGGGTGATGCCCGCCAGGAAGGTGCCGTTGGGGATGGGGGTAAAGACCTCGCCATCCTTGACCATAAAGACATTGGCTGACGCACTTTCAGCAACATTGCCCATGGCATCGGCCACAAGCGCATTGCCAAAGCCCTTGCGGCGGGCCTCGACCATCATGCGCGCGTTGTTGGGGTAAAGGCAGCCCGCCTTGGCGTTTACTACATTGTCCTCCAGCACCGGGCGGCGGAACCGCGTGCGGGTCAGCGTTGTCGCGGCCTCTGGTGGGGCCATGGGGATTTCTTCCAGCGAAATGGCAAAGCCAGTGGCCCCTGCACGCGGTACAATGCCCAGTTCATCCCCTTCGAGCGCCCAGTACATCGGGCGGATGTAGACGGGCTGATCCTTTGCGTAGCTTGCCAACCCCTCGCGCACCAACGCGACCATATCCTCTGTCTTGACCGTCGGGGTGATCATCAGCGCCTCGGCGGATCGGTTGATGCGGGCGCAGTGTTTCTCCAGATCGGGTGCCAACCCATCAAAGAGCCGCGCGCCGTCAAACACGGTCGTGCCCAGCCATGCCCCATGGTCAGCGGCATTCATGGTTTTGACATCTCCGTCGTGCCAGGTGCCCTCGAAATAGGTTTTGATGTTGGTGCCGGTGGCCATGGGTCTTCCTTAGGATTTGGGCGCGCTGCGGTAGATCCCCTCGGGCAGGTTCAGCGCGGCTGTCAGGTCGCGCAACTGCTCGGGCGAAAGCGTGATGCGAGACACGCTGTCGGTGCGCGGGTCCCATTGTTCAAACGTGATCTCGGTATCAAAGGCCTGCACGGTCACATCTTCGCGCAAAGGCGCATCACCTTCGTCAACAAGGGTGATCACGGAGGCGTCAAATTCGTGCTCGATGGTAAACATGCCCGGACCCTGAGCCTTTCGGCGGATCATTGCAAGAGGGCGGCGCGAAAGTGATCGGATGAGGCTGGCGACGGGCCGCTGGCATGCTAAGTTGCTCCCCAAGCGAAGACGACGAGGACCAACCGCATGTTCAAGAAATCCCTTTGTGCGCTTGCCGCAATGGTGGCCCTGGCGGCCTGTGATGTCACAACCGTGCCGCCGTCCTCTTCAGGGCCGATCCCCGCGCCGACGCAATCGAGCGGACCAACACTGTCTGCAAATCAGGCAGCGCGCAGCTTTGTGCAGGTCGTACGCACGGTCGAGCCCGTGGCCGAACGCGAATGCCGCGCGCGCACGCAAGGGGTGAATTGTGATTTCAACATTGTCGTGGATGACCGCCCTGGCCAGCCCGCCAATGCGTTTCAGACGCTGGACCGGCAAGGGCGACCTGTGGTGGCCTTCACACTGGCGTTGATTGCCGATGCACGCAACGCAGACGAACTGGCCTTTGTCCTTGGTCATGAGACGGCGCATCACATCGCGGGCCATATCGGTCGGCAGCAGCAGAACGCCGTGGCCGGTGCCGTGATCTTCTCTGGACTTGCCACGCTCGCAGGTGGCGGTGCAGACGCGGTGCGCACCGCACAGCGCGTGGGCGCGCAGGTTGGCGCGCGCAGCTATTCCAAGGAATTCGAACTTGAGGCCGACGCGTTGGGCACCATCATCAGCGCCCGCGCAGGCTACAACCCGCTGCGCGGCGCGGAGTTCTTTACCCGCATTCCCGATCCCGGTGATAAGTTCCTGGGCACCCATCCACCCAATGCTGACCGCATCAATGTGGTGCGCCGCACGGTGGCCGGGCTCTAGCGAGCCTCATAGGGGCGGTGCACCGGTCGCCGGATGTGCAGGGCGATGCCGACAATCGACATGCAGACCCAGAACATCTGAATGAGCGCTGATGCGAGGTTAAAGCTCGACGTAAGACCGATCAGCACACAGCATGCTGCGGTCAGGTTGATCACAAAGTAAACCACCGAAGATGTGGTCAAAACCCGCAGTGTCAGCAGCGAATAGGCTGTCACGTAAAGGCAAAATCCCAAGACGCCGATCATCTCGGTCAGGGCGTAAGGAAAAGGGTAGTAGGCCATGGGCGGCATCCAATAGTCAGAGAAAAATGCGAAACGTTCTATGGCTCCGTTCTACGGCGCTGGTACCGCAGCCCCAATGCCGGTATTCCTTACCCAAGGGAAGCTTGGGGGTGGATATGAACGCATTTCAGACAATTGGCCGTCGCGCCATGCTGGGCTTTGTCACGGCGGCGGCTTTCGCCGGGCCTTTGGCCGCACAGCAAGTCAGCATCACAGGCGCCTACCGCGCCGAAGGGCGCAACCCGGATGGGTCCGCCTATACCGGCAGCGCCGTGGTGACAGAGACGAACGGAACTGTGCAGGTCAACTGGACCGTGGGCAATCAGACCTATGCGGGCAGCGGGGTGCGGAACGGGCAGGTGGTTGTGGTCAATTGGGGCCAGCCTGCGCCGGTGATCTATGTGGTGATGTCGAATGGCGATCTTTATGGCACATGGCAGAACGGGACCGCATTGGAACGGTTGGTGCGGCAATAGGCATGCCTACAGACCTGCAAAAGTTGGGCGTGGTCCTGACCGACCGCGGGTCGAAATACGCCGTCTCCGGCGCGCCCGTCACAGACCGCGCCGGTGTGGATGCCGTTCTCAAGCAGCTCAAACGCGACAAGAGCTATGCCAAGGCCACGCACAACACCTGGGGGGTGATCCTGCAGGGTGGCACGCCGCTCAAGGGCGATGACGGAGAGGCAGGGGCGGGGATGGTGATCTTGCGGATGTTGGAACGCGCAGGCTTAGAGGGGCATGTGATTGTCGTAACCCGCTGGTATGGGGGCAAGCACCTCGGCGGCGACCGGTTCCGGCATGTCCAAAGCTGTGTCAGCGCTTACCTGGAGGCTCAGGGCCACGGCACCGAAAAGGCAGGTTGAGGCCAACAGCACAAAGCTGTGCCAGATCGCGTTCTGAAACCGCATGCCCGGATGGGCGTAGAAATAGGTGCCCGCCGAATAGGTCAGCCCGCCCACCAGCACCAGTGTCAGGGCCGGACCGCTCAGCGTTTGCCACATGGGCCCAATCAGCAGAACCGACAGCCACCCCATCCCGAGGTACAGCGCGAGCGACCCTTTTGAGTTTGTGTCCCAAAACCACAGTTTGGCGATTGCTCCCAGTCCCGCCAGCACCCAGACGACGCCAAGGATGCCATAGGCAAACCCTGAGCCAATCACGGCCACGATGGGCGTATAGGTGCCCGCGATCTTGAAGTAGATCGCTGCATGATCGATCCGGTGCAGGATCGGGCGCGCCCGTTCCGCCGGGGTCATATGGTAAATGGCAGAAGCCGAGAAGGCGACAAGCAGGCAGACCACGTAAACCAAGCTCGGCATCTGGCCCGAAGGCGTTTCGGTGGCATGCAGGATAAGGATGAAAGAGGCCGGGATGGCCAAAAGAAGCCCGGCGGCGTGAACTGCCGCGTCCGCTATCGTCTCAGCTTTGGAGTACGGGTAGGCCATGAAAGCTGGTTAACATAAGAACATGAACAAACCGTGCCAGCACCGTGACGGCCTCATGCCAAATTGATGTCAGGCTCGTGACAAACGCCGTTGATGCAGCCGGTAGAGCGCGGGCGCCGCGATATGGTCATAGCCCTTGTTGGCCAGCCAATAGACCCCCGGTAAGCTGATCAGCTTGGCCAGCCAGCGCGTCTGCGGAATGTCCTGCCAAAGGACGATGAACGCCGGGATCCCCGCGTAGGTCTGTCCGCCCTTGCGCACGTGAAACCGCTTGGCGGCTTCTTCCGCCGTGATGCCCCATTCCCGTAACAAGGACGGGTCCGTGCAATCGTCATACCGGATCGGCAGCGCCTGTGCCGCGCTCAGCTTGGCATAGTGATCCACCTCGCGCGAACAGATCGGGCAGGAGGCGTTGTAAAGGACTTCGGTTTTGTCGCTCATACCCTTTGATTTAGGGGTTCTGCGGCACTGACCAAGCCTCAGCGCGGCTTATTGCTGTCGATCCAACGCGACATAAGCGCGCGATCCCGGAAGCACTCTGGCGGCACCGGATTGCGCTTGAGCCGCGCTATGCGTTCGGCAAAGGCCACCTGCTTGGAGGACGGGTAGTTGGCAAAACCGGTTTTGGGCGCGGGTGCCTTGTGCGCATCAATCCATTTCGACAACGCGGCCCGGTCAGCGGTGATGCCCCTTGGCAACTGCGTGCCATGGCGCTGGGCGAGGGTGGAGGCGTAGGCGATCTGCTTTTCGGTCGCAGGCTGCTTCTCCGCGAGCGGCAGGTCTGGCTGCACAGGTTCGGCCCCTTTGGCGGGGCTGAAGAGACCGGGGAAGGCGGGCTGAAAGGACATGGGCTGTTCCTGTCGTTCTGGGACGTCTTAACGCTTGGTTAAGATATAGAACATA
>CAYUSM010000149.1:0-7649 GCA_964447345.1 uncultured Sulfitobacter sp.
CCGTCGATGATCGTAAAGCCTTCCATGCGCCCTGCCTTTTGCCTGCCCGGCGCTAACCTGCGCCAAATACTTCACCCACAAAGCCGGTCAAATCACCCATTGTGTTGAGCGTTATGCCGGTCATTTCCGTGGCCTTGCCCCCTTTCGGGGCAATGGCGGAGGTAAAACCAAGTTTTTGCGCTTCTTTCAACCTATTTTCCGTCTGTGCAGCGGGGCGCAGCGCACCGGACAGGCTGATCTCTCCGAAAACCACTGTTTCGGCGGGCAGTGCCACGTCTTCGCGGGCGCTGAGCAACGCGGCGGCAACGGCGAGGTCGGCGGCGGGCTCTGACACCTTCATGCCGCCTGCCACGTTCAGATAGACGTCAAGGCCTGCAAAGGGGATGCCGCAGCGCGCTTCGAGAACGGCAAGGATCATGGCGAGACGTCCGCCGTCCCAGCCGACGACCGTGCGTCTCGCCTGACTGTGGGGGGATGGGGCGACGAGGGCCTGCAGTTCGACAAGGACAGGGCGTGTGCCTTCAATACCCGCAAAGACGACGGACCCCGCCGCAGGCTCACCCCGCTCGGAAAGAAAGAGGGCCGAAGGGTTGGTCACTTCTGCCAAACCCCGCCCGGTCATCTCGAACACCCCAATTTCATCGGCGGGGCCGAAGCGGTTCTTGACGCTGCGCAGGATGCGAAACTGGTGGCCGCGCTCGCCTTCGAAATAGAGCACGGTGTCGACCATATGCTCGACCACACGGGGGCCTGCGATCTGGCCCTCTTTGGTGACATGGCCCACCAGGACGACAGAGGTGCCGGTGCGTTTTGCAAATGCTGTCAGTTCGTGGCTTGCGGCGCGCACCTGTGAGACGGAGCCGGGGGCGCTTTCCACATTGTCCGCCCACATGGTCTGGATGGAGTCGATGATGGCCAGTTGCGGGCGTTCTTTGTCCAGAGTCGTCAGGATATCGCGCAGGTTGGTTTCTGCGGCCAATTGCACAGGGGCGTCGGCAAGGCCCAGCCGTTGCGCGCGCATGCGCACTTGGGCGGAGGCTTCCTCGCCGCTGACATAGATGGTCTTGAGGCCGTTCTTGGCAAATTGGGCCGCGGCTTGCAGCAGAAGGGTAGACTTCCCGATCCCCGGATCGCCGCCGACAAGAATGGCGGACGCGGGCACGAGGCCGCCACCCAGGACCCGGTCCAGCTCTGCAATTCCGGAATGGCTGCGGGGCGGCGGGGCTTCCTCGGTCGACAGGTCGGAGAGGACGAGCGCAGAGCCGCGCTTGGCCCCCAGGGATTTGCTTGGAGGACCGGCAGAGATGCCCTTGTCTTCCTGAATGGTGTTCCATTCGCCGCAGCCATCGCAGCGTCCGGACCATTTGTTGAAACTGGCACCACAGGCGGTACAGGAGAAGGTTTTGACGGGCTTTGCCATTGCTGCGTTTTGGCGCAGGGCGCAGGGCGGGTCAAAGGGAAAAGGGCCGGGGGATGGCGATCTTCCAAAAGAGATCGGTTCCTGGCCTCTACGGGCCTGCCAGGTTACTCCGCCGCTTTAGGCTGGAGATCGACGATGGTGTTGTCCACTGTCGTCTGATCTGCGCCGACGCGTGTTTCAAGCCCAAGCTCCGGCAGGATTTCTTGCATCTCAGCGCGCAGGCGTTCCAACTGTGCGGCCGCGACGCTTTCTTCCAGTTCCACCTCATGCACCCAGTGCTTGAGATCGGTACTGATGCCCTTAGCCTGATCCAGGCGCTCGTTGAACAGGACGATCTCCTGCTGGCGTTCCTTGAGGAAGTTGCGGGCACGGTTGATCTTGTCGTCGGAATAAACCTCTGCCAGTTCGCGACTCAAATGGCTCATCTGTGCGGCGACCTCCAACAGGGCGGGCTCCAGCGTGCTGAGATCGGGATGGTCGCGCAGGTAGGCCAGACGCTCGCGCACGGCGTCAAATTCAGAGCTTAGACGGAAGGTGTCAGCGCGGTCTGCGGCGTGGACTGCGGCGTAGGCCCGCGCCACATCCTCCATCCCGATGGAGAAAGAGCGATGCGAATTCTCAAGCTGCATGATGCGCTGGTTTGACGGCAGAAAGAACAGCAGTCCCACGGCCAGAACCGTGAGGCCGATCTGAACATACATGCCCGCGTTGTCGACTGGCTGGCCCTGATACTGCAAAGACAGGCTGATCCATGACCATTGGCCAAGCGCGGCCATGATGGTCGCTCCCAGCATGGCGAGTGCTGCCAAAACGAAGATGACAAGCGCGAGACGCTGCATCAGAAACTGTATCAGGTAACCCAAGGCGCGGATCGTGGACAAAGGACATCCCCCAGGAAGTCTTGCTCTCGGCAAGTTTACGCTCATTAACGTACAAACCTACAAAAAGTTTCCGAAAATCAGCGCTGAAGCCCATTTTTTGCCACAAATACAACAGTTCACGTGTTCGTTGTTTCCGGATCAGGATCAATCCACAGAGGGTCGAAATGATTGTTCTGTGCGCCAGCTGATGATCAGGGACGCAAGAATGCAGGCGGTGAAAAGATAGAGCCCCCAGGCGACCTCAATTCGGCCCACTCCGATGCCCTTGGCGAGCGTGATATAGAGGGCGATCAGGAAGATATCTGCCATCGCGAACTTCCCCAGTGCGTGCAGAACAGGCAGTACGGCTGGTTTGAGAAGGTCGAAATGGACAAGGGCCAGTCCGAGGGTTTTCAGATAAGGCGCAAAAAGGGCAAAGAGCGTGACAACCAGCGCCAGCACCACATCCGAGGCCCAGAGCGATTGCAGGCCTGTGACCACGGAAATTTCGCTCAGCGAAAAGAGCGGCAGCAGGCCCGCACGCATCAGCGGGGCAAACCATGAGATCGGGTAAAGGATCAGCAGGGTGAGGTTGGCCAGCTTCCAGGTCCAGCCGACCGAGGTCACTTCAGGTACACCCGGTCGTAGCGGGCGCCAAGCGACGTGAGGATTTCATAGCCGATGGTTCCCGCAAAATCCGCCACCGTATCGACAGATTGGTGCTGACCGATCAGTTGAAGGTGTTCGGGGGGAGAGGCAAGGGTGCTTACGTCAACTGTGATCAGGTCCATGGAGACGCGTCCGACCACCGGCAGTTTGGTATTGTCGTGCGTAAAGGTAGCCGCAGCCCCCATCGCCCGGATCAGGCCGTCAGCATATCCCGCAGCCACCGTCGCAACCCGGGTCGGGCGTTTGGCCACAAAGGCGTTGCCGTATCCCACGCTTTCGCCCGGTGCGACGTCGCGCACCTGGATGACGGGGATGTCCAGGGTCACCACCGGTGTCGCATCCACAAAGGGCAACCCGCCGTAAAGGCCGACGCCAGGACGCGTCAGATCGAAATGGTACTTCTCGCCCAGAAGGATCCCTCCGGTCGCGGCCAGAGAGCGCGGGACATCAAGTCCGTCGGTCATCTCGCGGAAGGTTTCGAGCTGAAGCTGGTTCATCAGGTGGTCGGGTGTATCGGCGCAGGCCAGATGGGACATGATCAGTTCTGGCCGCTGATCCAGCGCGATGTCCCGCAGTGCCGCCCATTCAGCAGGTTCCATCCCAAGACGGTTCATCCCTGTGTCGAGCTGAATGCCAAAGGAATGGCCGGGCAGGGCTTCCACATGGGTCAACAGCTGGTCGACAGAGTTGATCAGGGGGGTCAGCTGCCCCTCGCGGATCACATCTGCATCGCCCGGCATGTGGCCTGAAAAAACGCAGATGGCGGGGCCGGGTCCCAAAACCCGACGCAGGTTCAGGCCCTCTTCGGCAAGTGCCACAAAGAAAAGCCGCGCACCGGCGTCTGCGAGTGCCTGGCCTACTTTCGCGAGCCCCAGACCATAGGCATCCGCCTTGACCGTCACAGCCGTTTCACATTTGGTCAGCCGGTCAAGGCTGCGCCAGTTTTCAACAATCGCCGTCAGATCAACGGTAAGGGTGGCGGAGCTCATCTGTGGCGGATCCCGTTTGCCCGGCATGACGCAAGGGCGGTAGTTTACATGATGGTGCGGCTTGTCCCATGCTGATGCGGTCTAATCAAGGTGGCATTGCAGGACAAGCGTGGTGCCCCCTGAGCGGCCGGGAGGACAGGGCAAATGATGCGATTGCGGCTTATGGCAGGTCATCCTGCCATTGTGATCATGGCGGTGGTCTGTGTCGCGGCCTTCGTCGCCCTCGCGTTTTGGGGCCCGTGGTGGGCTTGGATGCTGGTGCCATTGGGTATCGGGGCGCAAATGCTCAATGAATACAACCTGCACCGCTATGTTTTTCATTTGAAACCACCCCGGCGGCAATGGGCCTTTGATCTGCTCTATCAGGCGCATTATGGGCATCACGATTTTCCCACCAACCATCAGCTGTTCTTTGTGCCGATCTGGGTGGCCTTGCCGATGCTGGCCGCAAATACCGTGATTGTCTGGGGCATCGCGGCCCTTTTGGGGGTGCCAACATCCCACTGGGTGGCCGTTGCCATCGTGCCAGCGGGTGGGGTGGCGATGTTCATGGTCTACGAGTGGTATCACATGACGGCCCATCTGAACCTGCCCAAGTCGGCGGTCGCGCGGCGGGTCACGCGGCTGCACAACCAGCATCACTTTCGCGATTTTTCCAAGTGGTTTCACGTCTCGCCCGGGGGAGAGATCATTGACCGTGTCATGGGGACCGACATCGACAAGGACACGCTCAAACAGCAGCAGCGCATGGAGTTTATCCGCACGCTGGGCATGACACCTGACGATCCGCGCCTTATCGCGGCACGACAACGGTTTGCCCCTAAATACGGGCTCTCGGACAAGGACGTGGCGCAAGCGGCCGTTGTCCCTCCTGGAACCGCGTGAAAGTGAACCTTTCGTAACGTCACCGAATGCGTGCTTGCCCTTGGGGGATCAGAGCCTACTCTGACGGGAAACAGAGGAGGAGACACCATGAACATCATATTGAAATCTGCGCCGATGGCTTTGGCCATTGGCCTGGCCGGGACCGCGCTGATGGCTGAAAACCGCATTGATACCCAACTGCCGGGCGCGCCGGAACTGGCTGCGTATGGCGATATGCCTGTTGGTGTCCGGCAGCTGGAAATGGTGAATCCGGGGCAGATCGACATCCTGTCCATCGATCCAGCGGCAGCCAAGCCCGATCCTTTGCCAACTTACGATCGGCCCCTGACCGTTGAGATGTGGTACCCCGCCGCCGAAGGCGCATCTGGTGATACCACCCTCAAGGCCTATTTGCGCGATGGCACCACCGAGGTGACGCTGCAGGGTCAAGCAGTGCGCGATGCTGCACCGGCAGCGGCGGGCGGCTATCCTCTGGTTTTGATCAGCCACGGCTATCCCGGTAACCGTTTCCTGCTGTCACATCTTGCTGAAAACCTGGCGTCCAAGGGCTATGTCGTGGCCTCCATCGACCACACAGACAGCACGTACCGGACGCAGGCGGCCTTTGGCTCTACGCTGGTGAACCGGTCACTGGACCAGCTTTTCGTGCTGGAGGAGATGTCCAAGATGGCTGCCGAGGGCGGTGACTTTGCGGGGCTCTATGACGCAAACAACGCCGGGCTTATCGGCTATTCCATGGGGGGCTACGGTGCCATCATCACGGCAGGCGGCGGTGTGACCGAAGCCTCGGTCGCCTATCCCTGGGGTGGACCGCACGGCACGCTGGGCATCCATCAGGCCGGAAGCGAAACGCATGAGCAATTGCCCGACGCGCGCATCAAGACAGCGGTCGCCTTTGGTCCCTGGGGTATGAACACCGGCTTCTGGGATGCCGAGGGCCTGTCCGGCATCCGCATTCCGATGCTGTTCATCGCAGGATCGCAGGATGATGTGTCCCTTTATGAGAACGGTATCCGCGCCATCTGGGAGAATGCCTCCAACCTGCCGCACGCGCTGCTGACCTATGTCAATGGTGGCCACAACGCCGGTGCGCCGATGCCTGCGCCCGAGGAAAGCTATTACTTCAACGAAGAGAAGGGCTTTGACATCTCGGAGCACTACACCGATCCGGTCTGGGACACGGCACGCATGAATAACATCGCACAGCACTTCGTGACAGCATGGATGGATATGCATCTTAAAGGGGATGAGGCGAAGGGGGCCTATCTTGATCTGGTTGAGGTCTCTCATGAGGGGGTCTGGTCCGTGAATGAAGATGGGACCGAGAAGGAAGATCACAGCCACTGGAAAGGCTTTGGCCAAGGCACCGCGAAAGGGCTGACCTATGAGGTTAAGTCAGTGGAATAATTTACGTAAGGGAAAGCGTTCATTTTTGGGCAGGGTAAACTTGATCTGATAAGACGCTGAGCCACTGCGATAAATATTGAGTTCAGGCCTGTCCCTGCGGGGGCAGGCCTTATTTTTGCCGTGTGGATATCTTGGGAGGCTCCCCCTATGCGGGCATCTGTTGTGTCGCACAATGGATGCCGCCGCCCACTTCACCCAAAGAGTCCACATTCAACGCGATGATTTCCCGCCCGGGATAATGACGGCCGAGGGCCTCTGCGGCGATGGCGTCAGTCTCTGCATCGCCAAATTCGGCGCTGATCACAGCGCCATTGCAGACGTAGTAGTTTGCATATGATGCAACGAAATCAGGCGACTTGACCCTGCGGATGGTTGGCTCTGGTATGACTTCGATCTTGATGTCAGCAGCTTGCAGCGCGTCGTGGGTTTCAAGCGCTGCCATGTGAAAGGGATCGCGGCTGTCAGGCTGGTCTGGCAAGTTGATCAGAACGCGCCCCGGCCCTGTAAACCGCGCCAGACTGTCGATGTGGTAATCTGTGATGTCCTCCCCGTAGACACCTTTCGACCAGATCATCCTGTTTGCGCCATAGGCATTGAGAAGCCGGTCTTCGATCTCGGCGAGGCGCATGCCGGGGTTTCGGTTCGGGTTTCGCCAAGAGCTTTCGTGGGCCATGAGCAGGCCATGTCCGTCATGTTCCACGCCCCCCGCTTCCCCGATCAGGCCACTGGGGACCAGCGGCACGCCAAGACGTGCTGCAACTCTCGCCGCAACCGCGCCATCGCGCTGATGCACCTGTTTGTTGCCCCAGCCGTTGAAGGCAATGTGGCTGATGACAAGCTGGTCACCCTGATAGGCAAAGAGCGGCCCCGCGTCCCGCGCCCAGAGGTCTTCGGTCGGGATGTCCCAGAGTGTCACATTGCGATCCAGCAGCTTGCGCGCTTTTGCATGTTCGGCCTGATCGGCCAGCAGGATTACCGGTTCAAAAGCGGCGATGGTGTTGGCGATGGTTGCAATTGTCTGCTGCAACATGCGCAGGAATACCGGGTCAGGATGCACACGGCGGCTTGCAGGCCACATCATAAAGGTCTGGGTATGCGGTGCCTCTTCTGGCGGCACATAGAGAGGTTCGTTCGCCATCGCGGGTGACTTTGTCAAAAGACCAAAGGCCCCGATGCCCAGCAGCCATTCGCGCCGGTTCATCAGAACTCCTGATCGTTGCCCGCCCCTTGCTGCCAGGGCTTCACCAGATTGCCAAAGCGGGTAAAGCGCCCCTCAAAGCTGAGATCCACGGTGCCGATTGGGCCATGGCGCTGCTTTCCGATGATGACTTCGGCGCGTCCGTGCAGCCGTTCCATCTCTTCTTGCCAGCGGGCCATGGCCTCGAGGTCGTGATCGCCGGGTTTTTCCCGTTCTTTGTA
>CAYUSM010000150.1:0-7621 GCA_964447345.1 uncultured Sulfitobacter sp.
GCGGCAAGATGGGATCGGCCATGCTTGAAGGCTGGCTGGCACGAGGGCTCCCGCCGACGTCCGTCTGGGTCATTGACCCCAAGCCGTCCGACTGGCTGCAAGGGCAGGGCGTTCACCTGAACACAGACCTGCCCGAACGTCCCGCAATCGTGCTGGTCGCGGTCAAGCCGCAGATGATGGCAGAGGCGCTGCCAACGCTGAAGGCTATGGGCAATGGAGCAACGCTGTTTGTCAGCGTCGCGGCAGGCACACCAATTGCATACTTCGAGGAAACACTTGGCGCGGCGACCCCGGTTGTGCGCGCCATGCCCAATACCCCTGCCGCGATCTCCCAAGGCATCACCGCCATCGTGGCCAATGCCACGGCAGGAGAGACAGCACTGGATGAAGCGGAGACGCTTCTGAGCGCGGTGGGCGAGGTCGTCCGGCTCACCGAAGAGGCTCAGATTGATGCGGTCACAGGGGTCAGCGGATCGGGCCCGGCGTATGTTTTTCATATGATCGAGACCATGGCGGCGGCGGGGGAGGCGCAGGGGCTGCCTGCGGGCCTTTCCATGCAATTGGCCAAGGCCACTGTCGCCGGGGCTGGCGCGCTGGCGATGCAGTCAGGTGAAACGCCTTCGCAACTGCGGGTCAACGTCACCTCTCCCAATGGCACCACCCAAGCCGCCCTTGAAGTGCTGATGGACGCGCAGGACGGCTTTCCCGCCCTCCTGAACCGCGCCGTGAAAGCGGCAACCGACAGATCGAAGGAGTTGGCCCGTGGCTGAGATCACATTCGACGATTTCCTGAAGGTCGACATCCGCGTGGGCACCGTCATCCGCGCCGAACCTTTCCCCGAGGCGCGCAAACCCGCGATCAAGCTTTGGATCGACTTCGGCCCCGAAATCGGAGAGCGCAAAACCTCCGCCCAGATCACCGCGCACTACGCGCCGGAAACGCTGGTCGGGCGGCAGATCATGGCCGTGGTGAACTTCCCCCCGCGTCAGATCGGCCCTTTCATGTCAGAGGTATTGGTGCTGGGCCTGCCGGATGCCGAGGGGGCCATTGTGCTCCTCTCACCGGATCAGAAAGTGCCTGACGGCGGGCGGATGCACTGACCTTCCGTCTCCGCGGGCTCAGGTCTTGGGCCGGTCCCCAACCGCCTCACGCCAATGCACCCGGCAGAGCGAGACATAGGTCTCATTTCCCCCGATCTGTACCTGCGCGCCGTCTTTCAGCACAGTTCCATCCCCATCCATGCGCACCACCATCGTGGCCTTCTTCCCACAATGGCAAATCGTGCGCACCTCGCGCATTTCATCGGCCAACGCGAGCAGCGTAGCAGAGCCCGGAAAAAGCTCCCCGCGAAAGTCCACGCGCAGGCCAAAGCACATGACCGGGACCCGCAGATCATCCACCGCGCGGGCGAGTTGCCAGACCTGATCGGCCTCCAGAAACTGCGCCTCGTCCACAAAAACACAGGCCACCGGACCCTCGGCCAGCCGGGCCTCAAGCTTGGCAAACAGATCCTCGCCCGGTGCATAGGTGTCGGCGTCCTTGCCGATCCCGATGCGCGAGCCGATGCGCCCGTCGCCTGCGCGCCGGTCGAATTGCGCGGTCAGCAGATAGGGCGTCATGCCACGTTCTTCGTAGTTATGCGCGGCTTGCAGCAAGACGGTAGATTTGCCTGCATTCATGGTAGAATAGTGGAAATAGAGCTTGGCCATGGCGCCTGTTATGCCCATCACGGTTGCCGGATCAAGGCAAAGAAAAGCTCGTACGTCACCCGCCACCCGACAATGTGTGCGGCATCTACGCGATGGGAGGACGTACGAACCCTTAACCACCACCTCCCGGGGGGAAGATGGTACTCGTTACACCTGCCAACCGAGGACAGGTTGATTTCTGAATGACATTTACCCGGACAGTCATTAATGGGAAAAGTCTAATACCTTTCCCCGATGTGCGGCCGGGGCGGGGCCATTGGATTGGGGATCTGTATCTATGGCCATGATTGGCAGCTATTTGAAAAAACACACCGAGGCGCTGGTCAAGGATGTGGGCATTGAACCTGCCTGCACAGTGACAGGCAAATCCAAAGCCACACTGGGGCGCTACTACTCCGACAATGATGAGCACGCTGACCGCTTCATGCCCATTGACGCCGTGGCCCAATTGGAAGAGGTGGCAAGTTACCCGCATGTCACGGCGGCATTGGCCGAATTGCAGGGCATCGGGCTGAATTTCGAAAACCGTCTGGCCAATTCGCCGCGTTCCGGCGGGGTGAACTCGGATGTGATCGCGCTCAGCCAGCGCTTTGCAATGTTGATGGCGGAGTATCAGCAGTCCATGGAGGACGGTCAGATCAGCGTGAACGAAGCCAAGCGGCTACTCAAAGAGACCACCTTGCTCCAGCAGGTGCTGGTGGACATGAAGCTGAACCTTGAGGACGAGAGTGTCTGACGACCTGCCCGCCCTCAGGGGAGACGCACTGCCATCCATTGACGTTGATGCCCTGCGTGCGCAGGGCGATCCAGGGCATAAACCTCGGATCTTGCTGCTTTATGGGTCGTTGCGACCGCAAAGCTATTCCCGCCGCGCGGCGGAAGAGGCGGCGCGCATCCTTGAACATCTGGGCTGTGAGACCCGCATGTTTGATCCTGCCGGACTGCCGCAGCCCGATGGCGAAGACCCGGACCACCCCAAGGTGGTGGAGTTGCGGGACCTGTCGGTCTGGTCCGAAGGAATGGTCTGGTCCTCTCCGGAACGTCACGGTGCGATGACCGGGATCATGAAAAGCCAGATCGACTGGCTGCCGCTGTCCCTGAAGGGCGGCATCCGACCAACGCAGGGTAAAACGCTGGCGGTGATGCAGGTCTCGGGCGGTTCGCAGTCTTTCAATGCCGTCAACCAGATGCGCATCCTCGGGCGCTGGATGCGGATGGTGACGATCCCCAACCAATCCTCTATCCCCAAGGCTTGGCTGGAGTTCGACAGCAATGGCCGATTGCCCGATGGGTCATTCTATCGCCGCATCGTGGACGTAATGGAAGAACTGGTGAAATTTACCTGGCTGGTGCGTGGCCGGTCTGACTACCTCGTCAATCGTTACTCGGAACGTGTGGAATCCGTTGACGAGGTTCATAAACGGGTTTCGTTAAAGGACGTTTAACAGCCTGCTACCCGTGTTTTTCCACAATCACGGACCCCACCGAGTATCCCGCGCCGAAAGAGCAGATCAGTCCGGTATCGCCATCGGCCAAATCGTTGGAATTCTTGGAAAAAGCGATGATCGACCCCGCCGATGAGGTGTTGGCGTAGTCCTGCAGGATATTGGGCTGCTCAGCGGGTTCCGGCGTGCGGCCCAGTACTTTGCGCCCAATGAAGTCATTCATCGACTTGTTGGCCTGATGCAGCCAAAGGCGTTTTAGATCAGCGGCTTGCACGCCTTCATCTTGCATATGCTGTGCAATGTGGTCTGAGACCATGGGGACCACTTCCTTGAACACCTTGCGCCCATTCTGCATGAACTGCATGTCGCGGCGGTCCTTGACGCCATCGGGGCGCGAGCGGCGCAAAAAGCCGTTGTTGTTGCGGATGTTGTTGGAAAACTCCGTCGCGCAGCGGGTGGACTTGATCTCGAAATAAGCGCCTTTTGCGTCCTCTGCGCGTTCGATGAGGGTTGCGGTGGCGACGTCGCCGAAGATGAAATGGCAGTC
This sequence comes from uncultured Sulfitobacter sp., assembly GCA_964447345.1. Taxonomy (GTDB): domain Bacteria; phylum Pseudomonadota; class Alphaproteobacteria; order Rhodobacterales; family Rhodobacteraceae; genus Sulfitobacter. Next base: position 3,703 of record CAYUSM010000150.1, read on the forward strand.
GCGGTCGCGCCATTCTAGATGGGCGGAGCATATTTCGGGGTTAACGACGAGGGCGCTGCGGATACTTCCGGAGCGGACCATGTCGGCGGCGGCCTGGATGCCGAAGGTGGCCGACGAACAGGCGACGTTCATGTCAAAGGCGAAGCCGTTGATTCCCAAAAGGTTCTGGATTTCGATGGCGACCGCCGGGTAGGCGCGTTCGAGGTTGGAAGCCGCGCAGATAACGGCGCCGACGTCCTCTGACGTGCGTCCGGCCTGCTGCAACGCCTTTTTGGCGGCGTCCAGCGCCATTTCCGCCATCAGAGAAGGTTCGTCGTCCGAGCGCTGGCGGAGCAGAGGATGCATCACTTTCGGGTCAAGGACGCCTGATTTATCAATGACATAACGCTGCTCGATCCCGCTGGCCTTCACGATGAATTCTTCGGACGAATACTCCTTGGCCTCCACCTCTCCTGCGGCAATCGCGTCGGCATGTTCGGCATTGTAGAGGTCCACGTAGGCGTTGAAGGCGTTAACCAATTCGGCGTTGGTGATGACCTGATCGGGGGTGAAGACGCCGGTGCCGGTGATCGCGGGTGTATACATTTGATTTCTCTGATCTTTTCTTGGGCGCGGAGGCCGGTTTTTCTCTGTCGTGAACGCTGGCAGGGCCGAAAAGGTTCACAAATCGTATATTGTCACATCCTGTACACCGGCGCGGCACAGCCCGGGCATACGCAGGTCTCAGAGAGTTTTAACCAAAGTTTCGTAAACCCGCCACGGGAAACGTGAGGGCATAGACGATGGCAAAACGCGGGAAGGTGCAGCGGGAGCACTTTAACTACTTCTACGACCTGATGAAGCAGATCGAATGGGACCTGCATCAGGAGGTACTGGACACGCGGCGCATCCCGCGCGAATGGCACCAGATCGCGAAGGCCAAGGGGCAGGCAGAGAAGGTGCGGCTGACGATCCGGGTGGACGCGGATGTGGTGCGGTTCTTCCGGAGGTTCGGGCGGGGCTATCAGGCGCGGATGAATGACGTGCTGGCCGCCTGGATGCACGGACGGCTCGCGGGACTGATCGACGGGCCGGATGCAGAGACGGTCTGGGTGCAGGAGGCAGCCGACCGGCGGCAGGCGTTGGGGGACAGTGATTTGCAGGACCGGGGGTTTTATCGGCGGGCGGACGGGCTGCTCTATGACCTGGAGAAGCGGGAAGTTGTGGGGGACTAAACTGAAGCCTGCGCCTTACCTCACCATTGCGTTAACGCGCAAGCGGAGGCTTGACCTTGCCCCCGCTGGAAGCCTTAGAGCCGGAGACAACGCGGACATGCAAAGGAGAAACGGATGCGACAGGCAATGATGACGCGGCGAGGGGTACTGGCAGGGGCTGTGACGCTGATGGCCATGCCCGGAGGGCTGCGGGCCGGTGATGGCCCGGCGATTCATGTGCTAACGGACCCCAATTGCGGCTGTTGCGGCGCATGGATGGCGATTTTGCAGCAGGCTGGCTTTGCGGTGACAAGCGAAGCGAGTGCCGGGGTTGCGCTTTACCGCGAGAAGGCCGCGCGGGGCATCACGCCAGAGATGTCTTCGTGCCATACGGCGGACGTCGAAGGCTATGTGATCGAGGGGCATGTGCCCGTGGCGGACATCCGGCGGCTGCTGGCGGAGCGGCCAGATGCGCTTGGGCTGGCTGTGCCGGGTATGCCCTACGGCTCGCCCGGTATGGGGCCGGAGGACGCCCGTGAAGCTTATGACGTGATGTTGATGCTTCGGGACGGGACGGCGGAGGTCTTTACCTCCTACCCGGCAGCGTGAGGACCTTGGCAATGCGGATGGGATGGGTGCTGGCCGTCGGGCTGGCCAGTGTGGCAGGCGTGGCGCTGGCGCATACGGGTGTGAAGAACATGACGGTGATGAAGCGGATGGAGGCGATGAAATCCATTGGCGAGAGCACCAAGGTACTGGGGCAGATGGCCAAGGGCGAGCTTGTCTTTGATGCCGAGGCCGCGCGTGAGGCGGCCATGGCGATTGCCCGGCATGCGGCTGAGACGCCTGCCTTGTTCAAGGAAAAGGCGGAAGACCCCAAGGACGAGGCAAAACCGGTGATCTGGGACCGCTACGAGGATTTCGTGGCCAAGTCGGAGGATTTGGAGGTCTTGGCCGCACGGCTGGCGGAGACAGTTGCGAACTTGGATGATGTGCGCTCGGGGCTGGGGCAGATCGGGGCCACGTGCAAGGCCTGTCATGAGGTCTATCGGGAGTAGCGCGGCGGGTGTTGTAGTGGATACCGGGTTAGTTCCGGGTGCAATCGATGGCAGATGCCGGGGAACAGCGAACTGAAGGATCGCGGGATTTGGCGGCGGGCGGATGGGCTGTTCTATGACCTGGAGAAGCGGGAGGTTGTGGGGGAGTGAGGGGATTTAGAGATGGCCGCATCGCGGACAAAGCCGTCGCTGGTCACACCACTGCAATTCCCCATCAGATAGCGTTTACCTTGCCGACGCGTTACTCCGATCCCGTTGGTTTCATGAAGTTGTCGATTAATGCGTTCGTCATCTCTTGGACCACGAGGCGGGCATCTCTTGGCTCTAGGCCTGCAATGTCAACGAGGGCGATCATGGCTTCGATGCCGGTGGCAGTTGCAAGTGCTGCGCAAAACCTTATGGCACGCGGGTCGTCTGTATTGTGACCTTCCGCTTGCAGAACTGACTTGTACATTTCGATCCGTCTGGCACCGCGTCTAGCCACCTTTTGTGGCGGATTTGCAAGAGCCGCTGTAACTGAACTCGCGAGAAACTGTCGAAAACCTGCTTCGTTCTCCATGGCGAAGTCAAAAAAGTACAAGTTGATCGCGAGCAGTTGTTCTCGAAGCGTTTCTGCGCTGTCGAGTATCTCTTCCAACGGCGCGACGCGAATGGCCAAACCTGATTCAACGGCGAGTGCTGCGGGATCTCGAAAGTACCGATAAGCCGTGGCTTTGGATATACCAACCTGTGCAGCTGCGGCTGTGACGGTCACAGGTTTTCCTTCGAACAAGAGCTCGCGCGCGCCTGCCAGAATGGCTTCGCGGGTTCTATCCTTTTGCGCGCGGCGCTCACGTTCAGCCATGATCAATCTCTTTATGATACTCTTGTCTTATTATGAGACTAGTGTATCATAAATTATCGACTCGGCTTTTTCAAGAAGGAATGGCGCAATGTTGGATCGCCCTCGCACCTATAATGTTCTGAATATTCTTATGAAGTTTCATGCCTTTCCGGCGGAAACGATGGGCAAGTTCTGTTTTGTCGAATGCCTTGTCCCTGTAGGAGCCGGCGCACCACCAAACCACCATGCCGGTGAAACGGAAGCCTTCTACGTTATTGACGGCCAAGTTGGCTTTATGGTCGACGGCGAGGAGACTTTGGCAGGTCCGGGAGATCACATCTCGATCCCTGACGGAGCGGTTCATGCCTTTCAGGCGGTTGGTAACAAGCCAGCTCGTTTGCTCATCATCAATGCGCCAGGAAACATGCATGACCGGTTCTTTACGGGGATAGGAAAACCCCTTCCCGAGAACCAAACGGAGCTGCCTGAACCGGGAGAGCCTGATATTCCTGCGGTGGTGGCCATGGCCGAAGAAGTAGGCATGACCATACTCACTCCAACAAAAGCACCCGTTTGAGGAGGTTCTTGACGGGGCGCATTGACGGTGGATGCACTTGGGTTAAGAGCCAAGCCCATCTAGCGCGAAGGATTAGCGCAGATGCCGCTTTGGACTCAAAGCTTCCTTTGGTCCTCAGTCTAACGAGCCGTTACCCCTGCAGCGACTTCACCCCAATCTCATCCTCCGCCTGCGCTTTGATGGCCAGGGCGGCTGCATAGCTCCCCGCAGCGGTCGTGTAATACGGGATCTTGTCATAAAGCGCGATGCTGCGGATGGATTTGCTGTC
>CAYUSM010000151.1:0-7584 GCA_964447345.1 uncultured Sulfitobacter sp.
TCCCTCGCGGAGACGCACGCCTGGTTCGATTCCAGGGTCGCCCACCACTTTCCTCTCATTTCAATCATGACCTTTGCAGGTTTCAGAACTCGGGCACGTATACACTTCAGTCATTCGGAAATGAAAAAGGGGCCCTGCACATCGTACAGGGACCCCGGAAATGAAATGACTTATTTTACAAATCCTTACATCAGGTCCAACGGCTCGTAGTCCTCTTCCATCCGCGGCAGGTCGTCTTCCGTGAGGGGGGGCAGCATCGGGATTTCGACGTAGTGGGCGTCGTATTGCCCGGCGCAGTCATCCTTTTCGACCGGCGGGATAAAGCACAGATCGTCCACGGCGCCCGAGCCCACAAAGTTGACGTTCATGGTGGACACATCCGTCACCCCGATGGACAGCTCTTGCGCGCCGCCATCGCCTGTCGTGGGGATGTCGACCGTTCGGATCAGATCGCCGTTGGCATCCAGCAGATCGATGGTTCCGCCCCGCTCTTCGATGTCCAGCATGTTGATGCTGACCACTTCGGAAGGATCGTCAAAGTCAAAGGTGATGACCCCGCCCCCGGCATTGTCGTCTGCATCGGAGCTGTCGTTGTCCTCGGAGATGATCAGGATATTGTCCTGATCAGAGAACCGCAGGTCGCTATCGCCTCCGGTCGGGTTGTTGCTGTCAAAGATCATGGCATCGTTTTCGCTGCCGTCCGCATCGCCGTTGCGTTGCGCCGAGATGGTGACACCCGCAAACTGATCGCTGACCACATCGCCAGACGATAGCCCTTCGAAATCAACCTTGACTGCTTCGGCATCGTCCGGCGTGACCAGCTCGGTTGTCTCAATGCTCACATCATCAATTAAGATACGCTCATCCCCGGCCGAGATGTCCGAGACAAAGCGGAACTGAACGGAATTTGAGGCATCATCCAAGATGCCGCCCCCGTAAGTCAAAGTCGCTGCGTCTTCGGTGATTTCATTGCCCGTCTCTGATCCAACCAATGCGGTTTTGTCGCTGTTGACCACGAAGTTGTCCAACGTCTGCCAAGAGCCATCGTCCAGCCGGACCTGAAGGGCAAGGTTGTCGGCATATTTGCCCGACGCCTCAAATCGGCTGAGATCATCAACCTGTGCTTCGAAACTGATGCTGGCAGGTCCATCGGTTTCAACACGCGCAAACTCAAGCGCGCCGTCATTGTGCCCATCTGTATAGGCACCGCCGTAAGCGGCGTCCCATCCGTCCGCACGGGTGACGTTCTGACTGTCGGTCAAGGCATGCAGACCGTCAAAATTCTCACCAATCGCTTCGCTTGTTACCGCGACGGGGTCCGCTGCCCCACCCTGCAACTCAGAAGCGGTGACTTTCAGATTGTCGATAAAGACCCGCTCATTGTCTGCCGAGATGTCAGAGACAAGACGGAATTCCACAGAGCCGTCGACAGTGTCGAGCAAGCCACCCTCGTAGTTCAGGGTGCTGCTGGTCTCGGTGATCTGGTTGCCGGTGTTCGACCCGACAAGCGCGGACTTGTCGCCGTTCACGACGAAGGTGTCGAGCGTCTGCCAGCTGCCGTCGTTCAGGCGGACTTCAAGGCGCAACTCATCCGCGTATTGGCCGGAGGCTTCAAAGTTGTTCAGGTTGTTTACACGTGCATCAAACATGATCGACGCCGGGCCATCGCTGGTTACGGCTGCGAGTTGCAGGGTGCCGTCGTTGCTGCCGTTGGTGAACAACTGGCCATTGCGGACTTCCCAATGGTCGTCGCGCACGATGGCACTGCTTGCGGCGGGATCGTAGATGTCATCGAAGTCTTCGAAAAGGGCGACGGTATCGACCAGAACCGGCGTGTCACCGGGCTGATCGCCGGTGGTCAGCACCTGACCATTGCCGCCGTCGGAGTTTACCACCGTGGCGAAGCTGTCAAGATCGAGATCTTCCAGGCGCAGCGCCCCATCCATTGAGGACAATGTGAAGTTCGCTTGCGGCACCGTCCCTTCGGTTGAGTTATCAAGGGTGCCGAACTGGACGCCAACGTCATAGCCATCCTTTACCTGCGCCCCGTTTGACAGTGTATCCACACTATTGGCCGCCTTCTGAATGCCGGTCACGGGCGAATAGATGGTGCCACCATTTGCGTCCGGAAAGAAAACCAGGTCTGCCAACGCGCTGTCTTGCGCAACGTTGAAGAAAATGCCGTCGATATCCCCAACAGGTTGAGCCGGATCGGCAGGGCGGACATCAACAAAGATTGTCCCCTGTGGTGTTTCGGTCAGCCTGACGATCACTTGCGGCTCACATCCCAAAAGGATGTCTACCGGTTCTTTGACGGAAACATCTGTAATCACGTTGCTCATGGCGGGCTCCAAAAATGACACTGGGTTACAAACAGGGGTAACCTCGGTCTCATTCTCGATCCCGGAAAAACAAACATTGGCCACAATTGAGCATCATTGCGGGCTGCTTTTGTCCATTGATGCCAAGACTTGTTTCGCCTCAGGCATCAATGGCAATAGACTGATTTGATTGTAAATCGCGCCACATTTTCGACAAATTTCACGCGATTCGAAAGCTGTCTGTCGGGTGCCTTAGGGGATCAGCACATTGCCGCGCTCGAAACTGGCGACATCCATGGTCAGATCATCATAGACAATCTGGATGGTGATGGTCTGGACGGAATTCTGGCGGAAGGTGAGCACCGGAAAACCGTCGTCTTCCAGCACGGCATTGGGTGTGGTGTATTGTTCGTGACAGGGCGGCAAAGGCCAGTTCTGCATCGTCTCTCCGTTGACCGAGATTGCCATGGCTTTCAGCCCGCAGCGCCAGCTCCAAATATGCGTGACATAAAGCCAATCTTTGCCGTCATAGTCCCGCACGGCGACCCAGTTTCCCTTGGTTGCCTCCATGATCGGTTTAACCTCTGCTGCGGTGGTAAACTTGCCGCTGGGGGTCTGCGGGTCCGCGACCAGCCCAGCCGGGACAACAGCCATGTTGAAGCCCTGCCCTGAGGAAGCTTCCGTCTGCGATGTCTGAGCGCCCCCGATGGAGACCCCTTCCCCAACCGTCACAGTGCCGGGCGCAATCTGGACGCTGGCAGTGCTGTCGGACTGTGGTGCCGCGGGGGTGACTGCAGCCGGTGGCGTGACCAATGCCGTGTCGGCGTTTGAAGGCGGTGCCGCATTCATCCCGGCCGCCATCATGGCAAAGAATATGTCCAACATCTCAAATCCCCCTGAACACGTCGCGCAAATGGCGCTTTTTCATTTTCCAATCACGCCTATACTAGATCAAAACAATACTGAGGCGCAGCGCAACTATGGCACGCAGCACGGCAGGCGATCAAACATTCAACATTGCCATTGTCGGTCAGCAGGGCCGTCTGGCCTATGAGGCGCTGATCTTTGCCGCGTCCCTGCGCCATTCATCACCGGATTTCAACGGCCGGTTAATTGTCGCTGAACCCCAGCCCGGGCCGCTGTGGGAGAACAACCCGACGATCAAGGATGCCGAGATCCGCGATATGCTGAAAGAGCTTGGCGCTGAGATTGTCCCTTTTGAGAACAGGCATTTTGGCCAGTCCTATCCCAACGGCAACAAGATTGAGATGCTCAAGGTTTTGCCCGAAGGCGAACCCTTCGTCTTTTTTGACACCGACACATTGATCACCGGTGATCTGACAACGGTGCCCTTTGACTTTGACCGCCCCACCGCGTCGATGCGGCGCGAGGACACCTGGCCCATCCCGCAACCCTATGGCCCAGGATACACAGGGCTTTGGAAATCGCTCTATGACAAGTTCGGACTGGACTTTGAAAGCAGTCTCGACCCTCGCTATCCCGATGAGTACTGGCGGCGGTATCTCTATTTCAACGCGGGTTTCTTTTTTTATAAGTGTCCCCGGCTCTTTGGGGCCAAGTTCCTCGAATACGCGCTTGCCATTCGGGATGATCCGCCGGTCGAGCTTTGTGCGCAGGTTTTTGATCCGTGGCTTGACCAGATCGCCCTGCCCCTTGTGGTCCACGCCTTGGGCGGCGGGCGCGATACGTTGCCGGACGGGCTGCTGGATGGCGATGTAACCTGCCACTACCGGGTCTTCCCCCTGCTTTATGCGCGGGAGAGTGATTTGGCAGTTGAAGTGCTGGAAGCCGTGACAGCGCCCAACAGGCTCAAGAAGGTCCTCAAGGGATCAAATGCGATCAAGCGTACGGTGTATCAGGGCCGTGGCCATAAGGTCCGGGCGCTTTTTGACCGGGACCATTTGCCAAAGCGCGAACAAATGATCCGCAATCAGATCAAGAAGAATGGATTCTGGATACGCTGAACAGGTTCAGGCCATGCGCCGCCGGGGTTGTCGCACAGCGATCAGCAAACCGACGGTCAAGATGCAGAGCGCGGCAATGCCAATGACGCTCAATTTCTCTCCCAGGATCAAAGCACCAAGCAACGCCCCCATCCCCGGCACGGCAGCCAGAATGGAAGAGGTCTGTGCGTTACCGATGGTGCGGGAGGCATGGGCGATGAAAAGCAGACCGATCAGATTGGGAACGAAGCCCTGGTAAAAACCCTGCAACAGCAGCGCGGGCATGGGGGCTTCGGCGATGCCAGAGGGAAGGAACAACAGCCAGACGGGCAGATAGATCGCCGCGTTGATGATTGTGCCGCAAAAGATGATCTGCATCGCACCCAGCTGCCAGCGCTCGGACAAGAGCACATAGCAGGCAAAGAACACCGCCCCGACGATGAAAAGCAAATCGCCAATCCAGGCCCGTGGATCAACCGTCGCAACCCCGTCGCCTGCCAGCACAATGGCAGAGATCAGGATCAACACCGCCCCGATAAGTTGCCGCCTGGAGGGACGGTTGGCGAAGATCGCAAAGCCGATCAGGATCGTGATAAGTGGCAGCACCCCGTTCATGAAGATGCCACCGTGGGCGGCCGGGGCGAACAGAAAACCTGCAAAGACACAGAGGATATAGATTGGGCCAAGGATAAAGGACAAGACCGCCATCCTCAGCAGCGGCAGTCCGCGCCATGGCTTGTAATGAAGGCAAAGCGGCAGGGCGACGATGCTGGCCAAACCGTAGCGCATGGCGGCCAGATCAAAGATCGTGAGCCCACTGTCTTCGGCCACACGACTGACAATCAGCCAGGAGGACCAGACAAAGACAATGCTCCAGGCGGCGGCATAGCCCGTCTTTTGTGATGAGGGGCTGATGGTCATACCTGCCGCGCAACTCCGTGGCGACCGGGGCCACGCGCATAGCAGTATGATCTGACTTGGGGGAAGACAAGCGCCTGATGGGGGAAAGGTTTTCCGGCAATCCCCTGAGGTTCGGAACAGTCGTACGGTTCTGAACGCGCAGCAGAACGCATCCTTCCTCAATCCGCCGTCCTTCTTGTCTGCCCCGGCGGCATCCCGTAACCATGTGCCAAACCCGGCCTCCGGGAACAACAAGGAGACACCCATGAGCGACCACACCTATGGTTTTGACACCCTGCAAATCCACGCAGGTGCGCGGCCAGACCCCGCCACCGGCGCCCGCCAGACACCGATCTACCAGACCACGGCCTATGTCTTTCGCGATGCCGATCACGCCGCAGCGCTCTTCAATCTGCAGGAAGTGGGTTACATCTATTCACGCCTGACCAATCCAACGGTTGCCGTGTTGCAAGAACGTCTGGCGACGCTTGAGGGCGGCGTGGGCGCTGTGTGCTGCTCATCCGGTCACGCGGCCCAGATCATGGCGCTCTTCCCACTGATGAGCCCGGGCAAGAACATTGTCGCCTCCACCCGTCTTTACGGCGGCACGGTTACGCAGTTCACCCATACGATCAAACGCTTTGGGTGGGAGTGTAAGTTCGTCGACTTTGATGACCTTGACGCGGTCAAGGCGGCCATCGATGACGACACCCGCGCAGTCTTTGGCGAGGCCATTGCGAACCCGGGTGGCTATATCATGGACGTGCGTGCCATCGCGGACATCGCCGATGCGGCAGAGATTCCGCTGATCATCGACAACACGACAGCCACGCCCTACCTCGTGCGCCCCATTGAACATGGCGCAACACTGGTCGTTCATTCCACAACGAAATACCTGACGGGCAATGGCACCGTGACCGGTGGTGCGGTGATCGACTCTGGGACCTTCGACTGGTCCGCCAATGACAAGTTTCCGTCGCTGAGCCAGCCAGAGCCTGCGTATCACGGGCTAAAGTTTCATGAGACCTTTGGCAATTTGGCCTATACCTTCCATGGCATCGCCATCGGGCTGCGCGATCTGGGCATGACGATGAACCCACAGGCGGCACATTACACGCTCATGGGCACCGAGACCCTGTCGCTGCGCATGGAGCGGCATGTGGAGAACGCCAGGAAGATTGCCGAATGGCTGGAAAAGGACGACCGGATCGAAAAGGTGACCTACGCCGGGCTCGAATCCTCTCCCTACTTCGACCGCGTGAAAAAGGTCTGCCCGCGTGGCGCGGGTGCCTTGTTCACCGTCGCTGTGAAAGGCGGATACGAGGCCTGTGTGAAACTGGTCAATGCGCTGGAAATCTTCAGCCATGTGGCCAACCTTGGCGACGCGCGCAGCCTTGTCATCCACTCTGCCTCCACCACCCACCGGCAATTGTCCGCAGAGCAGCAGGAAGCCGCCGGTGCAGGCCCCAATGTCGTCCGCCTGTCCATCGGCACGGAGGATGCCGACGACCTGATTGCCGACCTCGATCAGGCGCTCAGCAAAGCATCAAGCTGACCCTTCCGCGCCCCCGCCGCCGATGGCCGGGGCGCGACCGACCCTTCGTCCTTTTTGCCGCAGCAAAATCCACCGGACTGCAGGAAGTTGCGCCGCCGCAAGACTTTCCTTGCGCGGGGTCACGCGCTATTCTTTAACGAGTTGGCGGCTACCTTTTATCCGCCCCTCCTTGTGTTAGAGTCGTCGCGATGAAACCAAGTTTCGCCCTCTCACTGTCCTTTGAAGGCATCCGGCTTTTGCACCGGGCCGCAGGAGGATGGCGCATTGTGGGCGACGTGGCGCTGGATGCGGCGGACATGGCGGGTGAGCTGGAGGTGCTGCGCAAGACAGCCTCGGCACTTGAACCCGGCGGCGTGCGTGCCAAGGTTCTGCTGCCCAACGAGCAGATCAAGTTTCTGAGCATCGACACACCCGGCATGGATGATGCCGCACGGCGGGCAGCGGCGCGGGAGGCTCTGGAAGGGGCCACACCTTACGCGGTGTCCGATCTGGCTTTTGACATCAGCGCGGATGGCGATCAGACCCATATCGCGGCGGTGGCCAGGGAAACGCTGGCGGAGGCCGAAGCCTTTGCGGTTGAGCATCGTTTTCATCCGGTCAGCTTTGCCGCCGTACCGGGCGATCAACCCTATCTGGGCGAGCCCTTCTTTGGCAGGACTGAGGCTGCTGCCGCGCTTCTGGGTCCCGGTGAAACGGTCGAGCCGGATGGCATCGCTGTCGTCGTGATTGGCGAAGTCGATGTGCCGGCAGGCCCCGTGGCGGCCGAAGACCCTGCCCCGGTTGAAGAAACGCCCCCAGACGCTGCGGCTTCGCAGACAGATGCGCCCGACGATGACGGGCAGCC
>CAYUSM010000152.1:0-7530 GCA_964447345.1 uncultured Sulfitobacter sp.
GCTGGACCAGATCATGATCCCCAAGGTCGGCAATGCGGCAGATGTCTATGCGGTCGACGCGCTGGTGACGTCGATCGAGGCCGCAAAGGGGCGCAGCAAAAAGATTGCGTTCGAGGTGATCATCGAAAGCGCTGCAGGGATTGCGCATGTCGAAGAGATTGCGGCCTCCTCGCCACGCCTTGAGGCGATGAGCCTTGGCGCGGCGGACTTCGCGGCCTCCATGGGCATGCAGACCACGGGCATCGGGGGCACGCAGGAAAACTATTACATGCTGCGCGAAGGCGAAAAGCATTGGTCCGATCCCTGGCACTGGGCGCAGGCGGCCATCGTCGCGGCCTGCCGCACCCATGGCGTGCTGCCCGTGGACGGGCCATTCGGGGACTTCTCGGACGATGAAGGCTTCCGCGCGCAGGCGCGCCGCTCGGCCACCTTGGGCATGGTCGGCAAATGGGCGATCCACCCCAAGCAAGTGGCTTTGTCCAACGAGGTCTTTACACCTTCCGAGGAAGCGGTGGCCGAGGCACGCGAAATCCTCGCCGCGATGGAGGAGGCCAAGGCCAAGGGCGAAGGGGCAACCGTCTATAAAGGTCGGCTGGTGGACATCGCCAGCATCAAGCAGGCCGAGGTGATCGTGCGCCAGTCGGAGATGATCGCGGGATAGGTTTCGGATCGCTGGCGCGATCCGACCGCGGCGGGGGCTTTGCCCCCGCTTTTTTGTTCTTGATACTCTTTGGTCTTTGAGACCTGTTTTTGCATCGAGATTGTAGGGGCTCTGCCCCGTCGCGCAAAGCGCGACTCCCCGGGAATTGATTTGGCCAAAAAGAGAAGAACAGGTGCATCCCTTGTGTCTCAAGCGCGCTCGTCTTTGGGGGAGCCCATCACCACGTAGGATGTGATCGCGTTGACCTGGGGGATAGCGCCGAGGTGTTCGGTGTGGAAGGTTTTGTAGGCTTTCAGATCCGCGCATTCCACCCGTAGCAGGTATTCGATGGTGCCGGTTATGTTGTGGCATTCCACCACCTCGGGCGCACGGGAAACAGCGCGTTCAAATGCCTCCTGGCTGGCTTTGGAGTGATCGTTGAGACCGACACCGACATAGGCCACAAAGCCCGCGCCCAGCGCTGCACGGTCCAGCACCGCACGGTAGCCGGTGATCACGCCGCGCCGTTCAAGCTCCTGCACCCGGCGCAGGCAGGCGGAGGGGGAAAGACCCACGCGGTCCGCCAGTTCGATGTTGCTGATCCGGCCGTCGCGGCTGAGCTCTTGCAATATTTGATGAGATATCTGATCCATTGCCGTGAATAATTGCGCGTTTGACTGAAATTACTGTCATTTCACAATCATCCAGCGCCAAGAATATGTCAAATGTTGCAGCATGAATATTGAGATACTTCCCGCGCTTGCGCTTTTCGCTTTTGTCAGTTCGGTCACACCGGGGCCAAACAACCTGATGCTCATGGCCTCCGGTGCGAACTTTGGGTTTTGGCGAACCATCCCGCATATGCTGGGCATCTCCATCGGGTTTCTGGTCATGCTCTTGCTGACAGGGGCCGGGCTGGTTCAGGTTTTCGACCGCTTTCCCGTGACCTATACGATCCTGAAAGTGATCAGTGTGGCCTATCTGATGTTTCTGGCCTGGAAGATCGCCAATGCCGCACCAGTGGAAAAACAGGCCGATGCGGGACGGCCGATGACCTTTCTTCAGGCGGCCGCCTTTCAATGGGTCAATCCCAAGGCCTGGGCCATGGCGCTGACGGCCATCACGGTCTACGTGGCCGACGGTGGTGTGCTGATGCTTGTGGCTGCAGCGGTTCTTTTTGCACTGGTCAACCTGCCATCGGTCACTGTCTGGACGGTGCTGGGCCAGCAGATGGCCCGCATTCTGACCAACCCGGCACGGCTGCGCACATTCAACTGGACCATGGCGGCGCTGCTCATCGCCTCGCTCTATCCGCTCTTGCAGATCGGCTGACACGAGATTGCAATGCGCGCGGCCCCACGCCATATAGGGCTGACGCAACGGAGCGAGACGCGATGACCCAATACCTCGATTTTGAAAAGCCTTTGGCCGAGATTGAAGGCAAGGCTGAAGAGCTGCGGGCGCTGGCCCGTGCGAACGAGGAAATGGACATCACCGATGAGGCCCGCGCACTTGACGACAAGGCCGCCAAACTACTGGATGAGCTTTACAGCTCTTTGACGCCGTGGCGGAAATGTCAGGTCGCGCGGCATCCCGAACGTCCGCATTGCAAGGACTATATTGACGCGCTTTTTACCGAGTACACGCCGCTGGCGGGGGATCGGAACTTTGCCGACGATCTGGCGGTGATGGGGGGGCTTGCACGGTTTAACGACCAACCCGTTGTGGTGATTGGCCACGAGAAGGGCAATGACACCAAATCACGCATTGAGCGGAACTTTGGCATGGCGCGCCCAGAAGGATACCGCAAGGCGGTGCGATTGATGGAACTGGCGCACAAGTTCGGCCTGCCTGTGATCACGCTGGTCGACACACCCGGTGCCTATCCAGGCAAAGGAGCGGAGGAACGCGGCCAGTCGGAAGCGATTGCGCGCTCGACAGAGAAATGTCTGCAGATCGGCGTGCCGCTGGTCAGTGTGATCATCGGCGAGGGCGGCTCCGGCGGCGCTGTCGCCTTTGCCACCGCCAACCGCGTCGCGATGATGGAGCATTCCGTCTATTCGGTGATCACGCCAGAGGGCTGTGCCTCAATCCTGTGGAAAGACAGCGAAAAGATGCGCGAGGCCGCCGAGGCCATGCGACTGACCGCCGAGGATCTGCGCAAGCTAGGCGTAACGGATCGGATCATTCCGGAACCCAAAGGTGGCGCGCACCGCGATGCGGAGGCCGCGATTGCCTCGGTGCGGACCGCGGTGAGCGAGATGCTCAAGGAGCTGAAGGGCAAAGACCCAAAATCGTTGGTCGCTGACCGCCGCAAGAAGTACCTCGACATGGGGAACAACGGGCTGGCGGCCTAGTCTGTCAGCCAAATTCGGAACCGCGGCCCCGGGGGCGGGACAGGCGTGAAGCCTGCCGCCTTGTAGACCTTGGCAGCCGTTTTGTTCTCTGGATCCGTGCCGACGGTAACTGCGACGCAGCCCAGGGCGCGGCAAACCTCCAGCGTCTCGGTGATCAATGCCCGGCCCACGCCCTTGCCACGCTGATCTTTGGCAACGAACAGATGATGCATGTCCATCGCGCGCGCGCCGAATTGCAGCCGCGCCATCGGACAAAGTGCGGCATATCCGACAAGCCGCCTGTTCTGCTCTGCCACGAGAACTCTGAGCCAAGGCGCCTCGCCCAGCGTATCCCGCGCCAATGTATCAAGTGTCAGTGTGGCGGTATCGCCGTGATGGGCAGCAAGCGCCTGCACCATCTCAAGCACTGCGGGGAGATCGGGTGCGCGAAGGACGCGGATTATCAGGTCTGTCATGAGTGTTCTCCAAACCACACGCCCATAGGCACAAACCGCAGGGAATGCGGCCTTTGTCTGGGACGGGATTGGGAAATGGAGCCGCGTTCAGATGAAGCGGCGGTAATAGACGATATGGGTCAGGATCATCATGCCTCGACCTAGCCTCATGCGGGGCGCATGGTCAATGCAAGAGTGGTCTTCCAGGGGGATTGGTCCGCCCTCTGTGATGGCGCGTGATTTGAACGGGCAGTAGTCAATGCCCATATCTATAGGAGAGGGAGTCGCTGACCCCCAACCCCGGCTCCCTGTCCAACCTGTTGGAAAGGAGCCTGAAATGTACAAACGTATTCTGACTGCGGGTCTGGTTTTTGGCATGATCGCAACCGGCCCACCGGTGCAAGCTGCATCCTGCGCACTGCGAGAACAGATCGTGGAGAAACTGACCGGTACTTATGATGAAGCGCTGACAGCCACAGGGCTGCAGAACGCTGAGTCTCTGGTAGAAATCTGGACCTCCAAGGAAAGTGGAACGTTCACCATCCTGGTGACCCGGCCCAACGGCATCAGCTGTGTGGTCTCAGCAGGTGAGCATTGGACCCCGGTCGAGCGGAAGTCGGCGCCCGAAGGCTTTGCCGGATAGTCAACTGACCAGCATGCGCAGCCCCTGCGTCACGTCCGAGCGGACGGCGAGCCTCAGGCCGGGCTCATCCCCGGCCTTGAGCGCGGCGATAATCAGGCGGTGAAACTGCGGCGGCTCGGTGCGCCGGAGGCGACCGTAGAGCGCCCGCATTGTGGGGCCCATTTGCAGCCAGACCGTTTCTGCCATGGCGAGCATCGCCGGAGCCTGCGCGCGCAGATAAAGCGTGCGGTGGAATTCAAGGTTGGTGCGGATATAGCTGACGGCGTCACCCCGCTGGACGGCTTCGGCAATTGCCGCATTGATCGTTTGCATCCGGTCGATCAACGCAAAATGCGCGCGCGGCAAGGCGCGACTGGCCAGCTCCACCTCGATCAGGGCGCGCAGGGCGGCGAGTTCTTCGATCCGGTCATTGCTAAGCTCGGGTGTGGAAATCCGGCCTGACGGTGACATGATCAGCGCCCCTTCGGCCACCAGACGCCGCACGGATTCCCGCGCGGGCGTCATGGACACCTCGTATTCCTTACCCAGCCCACGGAGGGTCAGCGCCTGTCCGGGGGGCAGATCACCATGCATGATCCGGCTGCGCAGGTGACGGTAAACGCGGTCATGGGCCAAGGAGGAGGCTTCGGCTGGGCGGGCAGCAAGTGTCATGCGCTGTTTGTGATCACAAAGGGGCATCGGGTCAAGAATTTCCACGAATGTAACCTTGACGTTACTTCGTTCGCACGATAAGTAACCTCAAGGTTACAGAATGGGAGGTTTGCATGCTGTCCAGCCAGTCCATAACGAACATTCGCCTTGTTGGCTTTGCCGCTGCCGGGATCACGAGCGCGCTTTACGCGATCACAACACTGATCGGTGTGCGCCTGACTTTGCTGCCCGACTGGCTGCCAATCACCATGGGCATCTTGGCGGCAGCGATCTTTTTCCTTGCGACAGTGGCTGGCGGAAAGCGGGCCACCGCTGCGTCTCTTGATGAGAGTTACCATTTGGATCGGTTGCGCGCTGGAAACCTTGGTTTCTGGAGCGCGCTTGCAACAGGTGTCGTCCTTTGGCTGGCCAACCTGGGCGGCGACATGCGTTTGGCCATCACAATGACGACCGCGGCTGCAGTGTACCTGTTGGCACATGTGGCGCTGGAACTGCGGGGCCGCTGATGGGGCTGTCCAATGAACTGGCCCAGCACCGCAAGGCTGTGGGTCTGACACAAGCTCAATTGGCGGATGCGGTGGGCGTTTCGCGCAAGACAATCAACACGGTTGAGAACAATGTGTTTATCCCATCAACCCTGTTGGCGCTGAAACTGGCGCATCGGTTGGGCGTCTCTGTCCATGATCTCTTTATGCTTGAGACTGAGGACTGAAAGGACCATCACACGTGTCAAACCCCTGGATCATACTTACACTGGCGGCGCTTTTTGAAGTTGTCTGGGCGGCGTCCATGAAAGCCTCTGACGGGTTCACCAAGATTGGGCCAAGCGTTCTGACCGGGGTGGCGGCATTCGTCAGTTTCTGGCTTCTTGCCATGGCGATGAAGGACTTGCCGCTTGGGACAGCATATGCCGTCTGGGTCGGGATTGGTGCGGTAGGGGCAGCACTGGTCGGCATTATGCTGTTTGGTGACGCGGCAACTCCCATGCGCATTGCGGGAATCGGACTGATCGCTGCGGGCATTGCAGCGCTGAAGTTAGCTTAGCCGATAAGCCTTGTAGTCAACGTCACCTTCGCGGCGGTAGCTCTTAAAGCCCATCGCACGGTAGTAGCCCTGCGCATGCGGGACATCAACGCCGACGCCAGCTTCAATGGCCTGCAACCGCTGGGCTTTCGCCACGGCAAGACTGCCCTCAAAGAACCGGCGGCCAAGGCCAAGCCGATGGGCATCGGGTGAGATATGAGTGCCGATGATCCCCCATCCGATGGGCGTGTTGTAAGGGTTGCCTGCAGTCGCCAGCTTGAGCGACTGAAGGCCGAGGATGGTTCCGTCCTCCGCCACCGCGACCTGTGCAAGCAAACTGTCGGGGTCCGTCAGGTACCGGTCGCGGACCCAGTCCGCATCTGCCCCCTGTTGGCGTAAACCGGCAGCAAACAGGGCATTGATCACCGCTGCGATCCCGTCGGCATCCTCTGGTGTTGCGCGTCGTATCATTACGTCAGTCATCTTCAGAACTTGTACCGATGAAGGGCATTGCCGTGAGTCCGCAGCCATTTGCGGGGCTCTTTGTAGGGCCCGTATATTCGCTCCACACCCTCCCAAAAGGCGGCAGAGTGGTTCATCTCGGCCAGATGGGCCACTTCGTGCGCTGCCACATAGTCCAGCACGTCTGGCGGGGTCATGATCAGCCGCCAGGAAAACATCAGCGCCCCGTCACTGGTGCAGGAGCCCCAGCGCGAGCGTGTATCGCGCATTGTGATGCGGCTGTAGCTGCGGCCCAGCCGCGCTGCGTAGTCATCGCAAGCCCCCGCCAAGCGGTCACGCGCGACCTCCTTGAGGTAGGCACCAAGGCGCTTGCCGACCCGCTCTGTGGGGCCGGGCACGGCGATCTCATCGGCGCCCAATTGCACCTTGCGGCCCTGCCCCGGCACGACCTGCAGCATCCGACCGCCCAGCGGCAGCTCGGTCCCGAGACCCACCGCAACGTCCTCCTGCCGTTCAGACAGGTGTTTGCGAATCCATCCCTCCTTGGTTCGCGCGAAATCCAGCGCCTCACGCTGGGCAAGACGTTTCGGCATGGTCAGCGTTACACGTCCGTCCAACTGGGATATCCTGAGTGAAATGCGCTTGGCCCGCGCGGAACGGCGCAGGATGAGGGGGATCGGGGGATCACCGGGCAGATAGGTGTCGCTCATCAGAAAGGGCTCATCGGCACGTTCAGTCTAAAGCCTTTGACAGTCCCCCTTCCATATGGCACTTGCCCTGAATCATCTACACGCAAACGCTAATTCAAGAAGGGGTATTTCATGCCCAAGGAAGAATGGGGAACAAAGCGCCTGTGCCCGACCACGGGCAAGCGGTTTTACGACCTGAACAAAGATCCCATCGTCAGCCCCTACACCGGTGAAGTGCTGGAAGTGGACGCGTCCAAATCGCGCATGATTGCGGCGGATGCCGAGGATGCGGCGACAGCCAAGGCCAAGAAGGACGACGTCGACGAGGATGTGATCCTGGACGATGACGATGATGTGGATGTCGATCTGGATGACGATATCCTGGACGATGACGACGACGATGATGATACAGTTCCGCTGGATGATCTTGCGGACGTGGCATCGGACGACGACGACAACTAAAATCTGCGCGGGCGGGAGTGGTTTTTGACTTGATCCCGCCCGACGTTGCGCTTAATCACGCGCCACCAACCCGAGGTTTCACCTCAATGGGGCATTAGCTCAGCTGGGAGAGCGCCTGCATGGCATGCAGGAGGTCAGCGGTTCGATCCCGCTATGCTCCACCAAATCC
>CAYUSM010000153.1:0-7509 GCA_964447345.1 uncultured Sulfitobacter sp.
CAGTTCGCGCGCCCGCGCGCCAGTAGCCAGAATGATGTTTTTGGCCGACAGCTCTTCAGTGCCTTTGTCTGTTTTGACCGAGACCTTGCCCTTGGCAGGGATCTTGGCCTCTCCCATGAACACTGTGACCTTGTTCTTCTTCATCAGGTGCCCGATGCCACCCGAAAGCTGCCCGGCCACCTTTCGCGAACGTTTGACCACCGCATCAAGGTCATAATCCACGCCCGTGGCCTTCAAGCCAAACTCTTTGGCGCGGTGCATCAGGTGAAAAACTTCCGAAGAGCGCAGCATCGCTTTGGTCGGGATACAGCCCCAATTGAGGCAAATGCCGCCCAGATGCTCACGTTCCACAATGGCAACATTCATGCCCAGTTGCGACGCGCGGATCGCTGCCACGTACCCTCCCGGCCCGGCCCCGATAACAACCAGATCAAAGGATTTTGCAGCCATGTCGTGCACCTCGCAGATGGGCGTTGAAAATTAGTTTACCATTAAACTACTTATGGAGATGCCACAACCGCGACATTGACGCAGATCAATGGCGCGGTCCGGGTGCATTGGGAAGGATTTGCGGCCTTGGACGTCAGAGCCGCAGAACTGGTCAAGCCACTCACTCAACTGTCGCAACGGGTGAAGCATCCCCTCATCAGGATGAGGGATTGCTGATGTTTAATCTGACGTGGGAAACCTTGATCAGGCCGCTTTGGCCTCGGCCTGATATTCGCGGACGATCGCGCCGTAACCGCCGGAGGCAAGGAAGACCTTCTCATTCGGCGTGTCGCTGCGGCCAAGCGATGCATTGCGGTGCGGGAAGCGGCCGAACCGGCGGATCACTTCGCGATGGGCGCGGGCATGCAGCAGGTTGCTTGCACCGGCTTGCGGCATACGCTCACAGATCAAGCGCACGCAGCGGTCCTGATCGCAGAGGTTTTCCGAATGCATCAGCGGCAGGTAAAAGAACTGCCGGGCAGGTTCGTCAATGCGCATGTCCCAGCCCCGCTCGATGGCGGACTTGGCCGCTGCCAGTGCAATGCGGTCGCTTGAGAAAGCCTTGCCCTCATCGCGGAACATGTTGCGCGAGAACTGGTCCATCAGGATGATGTAGGCCAGTGCGCCGGACGGATATGTCAGCCAGAGCGAAAACGTGCCCTCGCAAGCTGCCTGCCATGTGTCCATGAACTTTTCGCGGATTGTGGCATCCAGCGCATCGCTGCTTTCATACCAGCCCTTGGGGCCGATCTCATCGAGCCAGAATTCCAAGATGTCCTGTGGGCCTGTCATGTTCCGTTCCTTTGGACGTATGTGCCTAACTGTTTCAGATTAATGACAGTTCTAGCGAACTGCCCACTCACGAATTGTATCAAAAGCGTCATGGTTGCGTGGATCACACACCCTGCTCCGCCTCTTCGGCGGCTTCTATGGCGATTTCTTGCGCATATTCAACTGCCGTTGCGGTCGCCGTGGGATAGACCGGCACGTAGCTGCCGGTTTCATCCACGGGCAGCGCCTTGCGCTGTGTGGTGCGATAAAGCGCGTAAACCATCAACGCCCCAAAGAGCAGTGCAGTATAGAAATAAAAGGCCGGCGGCCCCATTTCGGTGCCCATCATCCAGCCCACCACAACGGGACCCAGAACCGCGCCCAGGCCGTTGATGAAGATCAGCCCGCTGGAGGCTGCCGCCATGTCCTCATGCTCAAGGAAGTCGTTGGTATGCGCTATGAGCAAGGAGTAGAGCGGATTCAGCATACCGCCCAAAAGAAAGGCGGAAATCAGCAGGTAGGTGAAATTTTCGCCAAGAAAGAAACCCAGCATCGAGGCGAGGATGCCGATAAAGCACACGGCGATGACCAATTGGCGGCGCTCCATCCGGTCGGAAAGATATCCGATGGGGTATTGCAGCACGATGGCCCCGACAAAAAAGGATGACACGAAGATCGAGATTTGGGCCACGCTCAGGCCCGCTTCTGCGCCGTAGACCGAGGACATGCCGAATTGTGCGGCAAAGATGCCGCCAACGATGGCCATGCCCACCGCCCCCAGCGGTGAGAAATTGACGAGTTCCTTCAGGCTCATCGGTTTGGTTGTGTCAAAGGCCGGGGTCGGTGTGATCGACAGCAGGATCGGCGTGATGGCCACGCTGACCAATACGGATGGAATGACGAAGAGGACAAAGCCAGAGGGATCGGCCGTCAGCAGCAGGGCCTGCGCGATTACGATCCCAAGCGTCTGCACGATCATGTAAAGTGACAGCGCCTGCCCGCGGTTGGAATTGTTGGCTGCATTGTTCAGCCAGCTTTCGGCAACCACGTAGACAGCAGAAAAACAAAACCCGATCAGCACCCGCCCGAAAGACCAGACAATGGTGTTGGGAAAAGTGGGATAAAGGATCATCACAGCTGAAATGAGCGAGGCCAGAGCCGCAAAGACCCGCACGTGACCGACCCGGCGGATCATCCCCGGGGCCAGTCGGGAACCGCCCAGAAATCCTACGAAGTAGGCCGACATGACGATGGACATCTCAAGGGTCGAGAAATTCTCGATCGCGCCGCGAATGCCCAGCAGAGTGCCCTGCATGCCGTTGCCGATCATCAGCAGGCCCATGCCCAGAAGCAACGCCCATGCGCTAGAGAGTACCTGAATCATCGTGGCGGCTCCTTGCTGTGCTGTTCCCTCCCTGAACCTCTTGGTCCGGCGGGTCAGTCTTTTCCGCGACAAATCGAAGTCGCGCGCGGAACATTTAGGGTTTTGGGATCAAGAGAGAGGCATCGCCGTAGGAAAAGAAGCGGTATTGCTGATCTACGGCGTGGGTGTAGATCGCCTTGATCCTATCTGTGCCCATCAAGGCCGAGACAAGCATCATGAGCGTTGATTTTGGCAGGTGGAAGTTGGTCATCAGCGCGTCGGCAACCTTGAACTTGAAGCCCGGCGTGATGAAGATGTCGGTATCGCCTTCCCACGGGCGGATATGCCCGCCCTGCCCTGCGGTCTCAATCAGACGCAAGGCGGTGGTGCCGACGGGAATGACGCGTCCGCCCGCAGTCTTGGTTGCGGTGATTTCGGCAGCAGCCTGATCACTCACCAGCCCCCATTCGGCGTGCATCTTGTGATCGGAGATATCATCGACCTTCACTGGCAGGAACGTTCCCGCTCCGACATGAAGAGTGACGTAAGTGAATTGCACACCTTTATCGGTAAGCGCCTTCAGCAGGGCTTCGTCAAAGTGCAAGGACGCCGTCGGCGCCGCAACAGCTCCTTTGTTCTTGGCCCACACCGTCTGATAGTCGGTCTTGTCCTGCGCATCAGCAGGTCGCTTGGCAGCGATGTAGGGGGGCAATGGCATTGCGCCTGCCGCATTTAGAGCGGCGTCAAAATCGTCACCTGCGCAATTGAAACGCAAATGGCCTTGGCCCTCTTCCGTGGCGGCCAAGGTAGCTGACAGATCATCGCTGAAGATGATCTCCTCACCCAGCTTCACCTTTCGCAGGGGTTTCATGAGCGCGGCCCATGTGCCGTCGCTCCGGGGCTCCAACAGCGTAACCTCGATCTTTGCTGCGACCTGCCCCTGCGCCGAGTCGCGGGTTCGCTTGCCGAAAAGCCGTGCGGGGATCACGCGCGTATCGTTAAGGACAAGCCGATCACCGGGGCGCAGCCAGTCCACCAGATCAGTTACCTGCTGGTCATGAATCGCATCGCCCTCCGCCACCAGCAGGCGCGCAGATGAGCGCGGTACCGCTGGGCGCGTCGCGATCAGTTTTTCGGGCAGATCAAAGTCAAAATCGCTGAGTTTCATGGGCCGCGCCCTATCGTCCCTCGAAGTCACGCGCAACAGGTCTTTGCGGCTCTGGCCGGACCTCTGGCAGAACGCTTTCTGTGACCCCATCAACCGCGGGCAACTCTGGCGGCGGTGCGCGGAAAATCTCGCGGAACATGGCAGGTGTCAGTGCGGATAGAGGATTCACACCAACAGATGGTTGCCGGGCTGGACCAGTCAGTGTGTAGTTAAAGCCAATCAGCCCCTCACCGCGGCGCGTGAAGAGCGACCCGATCCCGTTCAGGAGATAAACAGGGCTGATCACGCCCTGCATATTCAGCTGGTTGCTGTCGAGCGCATAGGTTCCATCCATCGACAGTCCCATGGAGGCCCCGACCGCGCTTGCCTCGGTCAGCGTGAGCTGGTTTGGCGTCAGCCGGAATGTCGCTTCCACGTCGTCGAAATAGATGCCGTCGCCGTTAAGTTCGTTGACCAGGCCGACGACGGAGATGGCATTCAGCAGTGCTGCAATGCCGGGAGCATCGCGGATGGTGACGCCATCCACAGTCAGACGGCCGTCAAACGCCCCGCCGGAACCCACGGGCAACAAGACAAGTTGCAGATCCCCCCCCTGTACCTGCCGTAGAAGCCCTGCGGCCCGCAGAACGTTGCCGGCGTCCGAAGACAGCAGGCGGACGGCGCTGCGACCGCCTTGCGGCACCACGCGTCCCTCAACTGCCGCAGAGCCGTTGAGCGAAGCCTGAAAACTGCCGTCGAGGCCTCCCGCTGTCTCAAATCGCCCGCGCATGTTTTCCAGCGCAATGGTATCTGTGATCTGCAGCCTGTTGAGTGCCACTTCCATTGGCGGGGCGCCGGGGGTGGCGGTGCCCTGGCCAAACTCCGCACGGCGCAGGTCCAGACTGCCACCGCGCAGCACGACCTGAACGGGTCGCCCTGCCCCACGGCCAATAAGGTCAAGAGATACATCCAGCCAATTGCCGACGTCGACGTTATCAAATCGCAGCCGCTCCAACGTGCGATTGTCGTTGAACCGTACAGAGCCCCGCGCGGACAGGCCCGGACCAGAGAGGCTCAGCGTATCGATCTGCGGTACAGGTCCCAAAGAGCCTGCGACCCGCAACTCTCCGGCGCGCTGCGCCGATTTGGTCCAGCTGACCTGCGGGACGTTGACGCGAAGCCCTACAAGATCGGAGCGCAGCTCGAATTCTGGGGGGGCGCCGCGGGCAAGGGTGACGTCAATGTCGGCGGTTCCCCGGCCACTGACCGAGCCCGAAGGCAAGGTGACGCCAAAGGCCTCAAGCGCTTCTTCGGACACTGCTATCTCGCCTGACAGCGCGCTTGGCGGGGCACCGGGGCCAAGTGGCTGGCGGTAGGTGATATCAAAGGGAACCGCATCCACCGTTCCCGTTCCGCTGAAGGACAGCAGGTCGTTCTGCGCCGCAAGCGCCAACCTTTCGGAGATCAGGGTTCGGTCCTTTATCAGGACATCGGACCTTAGGCTCAGCAAGTCGCCATCCGCATGGAAATCGACTTTGGGTCTGACACCTTTTTGCAAGGGAAGCGCCAGCGTGGCCGTCAGCGCGGCCCTGCCCTCGGCCAGTTCCACGGGCAGGTTCGCCTTATCCATGACGGACAGCGGCGGCATGTTCAAAAGAGACAAAGCCGCGACGATGCTGGAGCGGGTATCGAGCCTTACAACCGACGGCGTGGGATCCTTTGCCCTCACGTCCGGGATGATGAAGGATGAACCCGTCATTGCGATCGGCCCACCTTCGGGCGGTGTGACCTTGCCTGCATCAAGGGAGATGACAAGGCGATTGTCCGCAAGGCTGAAATGGCCTCGACCCTCGGTCACTGGTGGCAGTGTTTTGGCAAAGCGGACGGTTGCCTGATCGTAGTCGAAGGCGAGATAGGTTTGCGGGTCGGTTTGTGGCGCGCGGCGGATGGCAACGTCGATGCTTTCGATTTCTCCTGCACGCAGGTTTTCGACCAACCATCTGCGGGTGTTGGGCACGGCGCGCTCTGGCCACAGTTCAAGCAACCGGTTCGGGGCGATGGCATCCATGCGCCCGTCCAGCGCGAGCCGCCACCCTGCGGGGTCGGCGAGGACCTCACCATCGACAAGCAGCGTCTGCCCCATGTCGCTGACCTGAGCGCGGCCAAGTGTTACGCGGAAAGGGTTCAGTTCCAGACGGAAATCCGCATCCGCAGCGGCGATACGGACCGGCTGGTCGTACAGATCACTTGGGTTGGCAGAGAGGTTCTCAAGCGCTATTTGGCCGACCAGATCACGCAATTGTCCGCCCTCTGCGTCGATGCCCAAAACGGCAGTTCCAGTGGCTTGCCCAGTGATCCATTTGCTGCGCACTGACAGCTCATCAAAGCGCAACAGCCGTTCCTCGGGATCGTAGCTGAAATAGCTGCGCGCACCTTCGAAAGGGATCGGCTTGGTCCCGGGATTGGGCTGCACGGCGCCCTGGCCGATTTGCAAGGTTGCTGCCAGGGGTTCAAACGTGCCCTCCTCTTTCAGGCCAGACCGCACAGAGCCCGAGATGGGCGCCTGCAGGACGCCAAGCCAGGCAAAGGCTGGTCCCTGCGCTGCGATGTCACCTGCCGCGACGTCGTCAAAGGACACGCCGAATTCAGCCGCCGTTCTGCCGATTTGGCTGGTGTAATTGGCTGAGAGTGTGGCGACGCCAGCGCCGCCGCTGAGCACCGCAAGATCGGCCCCAAGTGTGAGGTCGTCCCCATCGCGATCAAGCCGCAGCCGACCGCCATCAACGGTCCAGGCGCGATCTGAGGCAGCATCCTCAAAGCGCAGGGTCAGCGCGCGAATGTCCACAGTGCGAAGGGCACTTAGGGCAGGATTTGTCAGTATCTCGTCAACTTGACCAATCAGCTCAGGCAAGGTTGCCGCCTGCCGCTCCGTCGCGAGGCTGCCCACACCTGCTTTAAGCGACACGCTGCCGTCACCCGCGCGTTTGAGCTGCGCGACAATGCCGGAAAGCGATATCTCGCGCGGACGGATTTGCCGGTCCAACAGCGGCTGGGCTGCAAAGACGGCTTCAAGTTCATTGAAACGGACAATCTCGCCGCCATTCGGCGCGTTCAGGGCAACGTCACGCAACCGCATGCGCGGGCGCCAGCCCTCGTCCAGCACAAAGCTCATATCGGCAAAAGATATGCGCGCTTGCGGCACAAGCTCTGCAAGGCGCTCTTCGATCATCTCACGCGCCCAGTCGGGCGCTGTGAGCGGATTGCTTTTGAAGTAGAAGACTGCCGCCCCGACAACCAGCACCGTCACAGTGACAACTGCAAGGGCCGCGTTCAGCATCCAGGTGACGCTGTGCTTGACCACGCGCTTGCGTGGTTTGCCTTTGGATGTCTTTGGCCGTTCAGCCGGGCTGTCGGTCATCGTGCCTCGGTTTGGGTTGCGGGCTTGGCGCTGGCCAACTCCGCCCTAATATGTCAGGCCACCATCAAGCTTCCAAGTGAAAGAGACGTGAACCATGCCAGACATCAACGATCCTGCACCTGATTTCACCTTGCCCGTCACCGGTGGCAGCGACATTACGCTGAGCGACCTCAAAGGGCAGCCGGTTGTCCTGTTCTTCTATCCGCGCGATGACACGCCGGGCTGCACCAAGGAAAGCATTGGATTTTCGGAGAGCCTGAAGGATTTTGAGGCTGCGGGTGCCAAGGTTTTCGGCATTTCACGCGATACCATGGCGAAACA
>CAYUSM010000154.1:0-7484 GCA_964447345.1 uncultured Sulfitobacter sp.
CGGCTGCCATTGCAAAGCTGCTCGCGCGCCATCCCGACCCCTGCGAAATCATCGTCGCGGATCCGGGCCCCGAACCGGACATCGCCATGCTGGTCACCGATGAGCCGCCGCCGTGGTCCGGGGGTGGGGCGAAATATAGCATTCCGGCGGTGTTGGAGCAGGTCAAACAGCACAAGACGACGCTGATTTTTCACAACACCCGCGCTCAGGCCGAGATCTTTTTTCACAACCTTTGGCTGGCCAACGAAGACGCGCTTCCCATCGGCATCCATCACGGATCGCTCGACCGGCAGCAGCGCGAAAAGGTCGAAGCGGCGATGGTGCGGGGGGATCTGCGAGCGATTGTCTGCACGGGCAGCCTTGATCTGGGGATCGACTGGGGCGATGTGGATCTGGTGATCCAGATCGGTGCGCCGAAGAACGTCAAACGTCTGGTGCAGCGCATCGGGCGGGCGAACCACCGCTACAACGCGCCGTCCAAGGCGCTGCTGGTGCCCGCCAACCGGTTCGAAGTGGTGGAATGCGTCGCCGCGCTTGATGCTGTTCTCGCCGGCGATCTTGATGGCGACCCGCGCGGCCCCGGCCCCCGCGACGTGCTCTGCCAGCACATCCTGATCACCGCCTGCGCAGGCCCCTTCGATGCCGATGCGCTCTATGCCGAGGTGACCTCCGCCGGGGCCTACAGCCACCTGCCCCGCGGGGACTTTGACGCCTGCCTCGATTTCTGCGCCACCGGCGGCTACGCCCTGCGCGCCTATGACCGCTGGCAAAGACTGGTCCAGACCGCAGACGGCCTCTGGCAGCTCCGTGACCCCCGCGCCGCCCAACGCATCCGCATGAACATCGGCACCATTCAGGACACCGATACCCTCAAGGTCCGCATGCGGCGGAACCGCGGCGGCAAACCCCTGGGCGAGATTGAAGAAGGCTTTGCCGCCTCCCTGACGCCCGGTGACACTTTCCTCATCGGCGGCCAGATCGTGAAATATGAAGGGCTGCGCGAAATGACCGTTGAGGTCAGCCGGGACGCGGCAAAGAGACCCAAGATCGCCACCTTCATGGGTACGAAGTTCGCCACCTCCACCCAGTTGTCAACGCGCATCCAGCGGATGTTCCAGCAAGACAGCTGGCCAGACCTGCCGCGCCACACGGCTGAATGGCTGCACCTGCAACGCGAGGTCAGCGAACTGCCAAAACCCGGACGACTGCTTGTGGAAAGCTTTCCCCATGACGGGCGCGAACAAACGGTCGTTTACGGGTTTGCCGGGCGCAACGGGATGCAGACCCTGGGCCTGCTGCTGACCAAGCGCATGGAAGACCTTGGCCTCAGCCCCATGGGTTTTGTCGCCACCGACTATGCCCTGTTGATCTGGGGACTGGATGCGGTCAAGGACCCCTTCCCGCTGCTCGACCCGGCGGCCATCTACGACGGGCTGGAGACCTGGCTGGCTGGCAATGCGGTGATGAAAAAGACCTTCCGCGCCAGCGCCACCATCGCCGGGCTGATCGAGCGCAACACACCAACCGCCCGCAAATCCGGACGGCAGGCGACCTTCTCCTCCGACATCCTCTATGACACGCTGATGAAATACGACCCCGACCACCTGATGCTCAAGATCACCCGAGAGGAAGCGCTGCGGGGACTGGTCGACTTTGGCCGGATCGAGGAAATGCTGACCCGTGTGGGTGACCGCATCGACCATCGCACCCTCACCCGCGTCACCCCCCTCGCCGCCCCACTGTTCCTTGAGATGGGCCGCGTGCCCATCAAGGGTGACGCCGATGAACGTCTGCTGGCCGAGGAAGCCGCACGGCTGATGGAGGACTCAGGCCTGGCCCAACTCACCCCGCCTCCCGCAAACAAACCCAAATGGCGCGTCGGCTGGTAAAGCGCACAGTCCTCCCTCTTTTTGGCCCTATCAATTCCCGGGGAGTCGCGCCCATGGCGCGACGGGGCAGCGCCCCAACACCGCCAGCCGCATCTGCCCCCTTGCCAAATCAGCGCGCATCAAACATGAACAAAGGATGAACGGATACGCCCTCACCCTTGCCGAAACACCCCTCAAAGCCCTCGGCTCCGGCGCGCTTTGGTGGCCGGGCGAAGCACTGCTTTGCGTAAGTGACCTTCACCTTGGCAAATCGGAGCGGATCGCCCGCCGTGGGGGCACACATCTGCCCCCATATGAGACACGTGACACGCTCACCAGGCTGGCTGCCGACCTTGATCAAACCCGTGCGCGTACCGTCATCTGTCTGGGCGACAGCTTCGATGACCTCGGCGCGGCCATGGCACTGCCGGAGGAAGAGAAGCTGTGGATCGCCCGGTTGCAGGCCGGACGGCAATGGGTCTGGGTGGAGGGCAACCATGACCCCGGTCCGGTCGATCTGGGCGGCACGCATCTGGCAGAACTGAAGCTGGGCCCCCTCACGTTCCGCCACATTGCCGTGCCCGGCGCCCGGGGCGAGGTCTCGGGCCATTATCACCCCAAAGCCAGTATCTCCCTGCGGGGACGCACCGTCACCCGGCCGGCGTTTCTGCACGACCAGAACCGGCTCATCCTGCCGGCCTATGGCACCTATACCGGCGGGCTTGACTGTCGCGCGCCCGCGCTGGCGCCCTTGATGCGCCCGGATGCCTGTGCTGTGTTGACAGGCAAGACCGCGCTTGCGGTACCCATGCCAAGGTAACCCGACATGGACGATCCCGCCCGCGACCGCATCCACGCCAGCTTTGCCGCGCAAAGCATGATGAAGACCTTCGGGGCCGAAATCATTGATGTTGCAAAGGGGCAGGTCCGCATTGCCGCGCCCATCCTTCCCGGCGCGATGCAGCAACAGGGGTTTGGCCATGCGGGGCTGACCTTCTCCTTGGGAGATACCGCAGCCGGATACGCCGCATTGACCACGATGCCGCTGGAGAACGAAGTTGTCACTGCAGAGATCAAGGTCAACCTGCTGGCCCCGGCCAAAGGCGACCGTCTGATCGCCACGGGCCGGGTCATCAAGCCCGGCAAACGGCTGTGTGTCGTCGCGGCAGACGTGCATGCAGAGCACGATGGGCAACAGACACTGATCGCTGTCTTGCAGGGCACCATGGTGCCCGTCCCGGTTTGATCAGAATAGGCCCGCCGCCTGCGCTGCCGCCTTATTGCTGCGGCTGACCGGCACCTCTGCCCCGTCCGACATTTGCAGAATGTCCCGCCCCTTGTCGCGGCGATGTGCTCTGACGCCTGAGAAGGCAACCCAATGGGACCGATGGACCAAGAGACCGTCCACCCCCTGCAGTTCCTCCACCGCTTCCCCCAGACGCATCAGGATCATTGCAGAGCCTTTGGTGGTCACGACGTTGATATAATGATCCTGCGCCTCGATCCGCACCAGCGGCGCGCGGGTTGCCAGTGGCAAGCGCCGCAGAAAGCGGGCTTCGGGCGACGTCTCAGGGGGTTGGACCTCTGGGCGCGCGAACCGAACAAGCCATAGCAACGCGTTGATGACGCCCACCACCACTGCCACCGTGATCGCCAGATAGAGATAGTCGCGCAGCCCGTCCCAGCCGCCAAACACCATACGGTTCAGAGTTAAGACCAGCGCGCTGATCAGCAGAACATAAAGCCCCCATCCCAAGACCACAGCCCCGCGCCCAAATCGCGCCAGCCTGTCGGGGATGAGACTGGCCAGCACAGACACCGCCACGACCGTGCCCCAGTAGATGAACCTTTGCGGCAGCGCCAAGGCCTCATGCGTGCCAAAGGGTCCGGCGACGGCACAAAGCAGCGTGATCAGCAGCCAGAGCGCACCGAGCAGAATACCCCTGCGCCGTTCACGAAGCGCGAAATGCAGGGGCCGGGTGTCTTGCGCCATTCACGTATTCCGCTGGTTTCTCACGCAAATCCAATCGCGCGCGTCGGACCAAGTCTGGCATGCAGCAGGGGAGATGTTCAATGGAGAGCCCTATGACCCTTCAGCCCCTGCGCGATGCCGATCCGGTCGTTCAGATACACACCGCCATGGCACTGGCCGCGATCCTGCTGACCCTTGCCATCTTTACCGCCCGACGCGGCACGGTTCTGCACAAGAGCCTTGGCCGCATCTGGGTGGCCGCCATGGCGCTCGTCGCCCTCAGCAGCTTCTGGATCACAGAACTGCGGATGCTGGGGCCATTCGGCCCGATCCATCTGCTGTCTGTCTATGTGCTTATTCAGCTTTTCATCGCCGTTCGGGCCGCGCGGCGCGGCGACATCGCCAAACATCAATCCGCAATGAAGGGCATGGTGTTCGGCGGCCTGATACTGGCCGGGGCCTTTACCTTCTTCCCCGGCCGCACCATGTATCAGATTGTCCTAGGCGGTTAGCCCTTCGGGCTCTGCCAGCCCATTGGCACGGCAACAGGCTGTGACGGTATTGGCCAAGAGGCAGGCAATCGTCATCGGTCCGACACCACCCGGCACGGGTGTGATGGCCCCGGCACGTTCCGCGCAGCTTTCAAAGTGGCAGTCGCCCACCAGTTTGGTCTTGCCTTCACCCTTTTCAGGCGCATCCAGACGGTTGATGCCCACGTCGATGACCGTCGCCCCTTCCTTGATCCAGTCACCCGGCACCATCTCAGGCCGGCCCACGGCGGCGACCACGATGTCAGCGCGGCGGACGACATCAGCAAGGTCCTTGGTGCGCGAATGGGCGATGGTCACCGTCGCACTGTCATTGAGCAAGAGCTGCGCCATCGGTTTGCCCACGATGTTCGACCGGCCAATGACGACCGCGTCCATCCCCGAGATCGAGCCATGGTGGTCCCGCAGCATCATCAGGCAGCCCAGCGGGGTGCAAGGCACCATGCTTTTCTGCCCGGTGCCCAGCAGACCGACATTTGAGATGTGAAAGCCGTCCACATCCTTGGCAGGATCAATGGAGTTGATCACAAGGTCTTCGTCCAGATGCTTGGGCAGAGGCAACTGCACCAGAATCCCGTGGATTTCAGGGTCATTGTTCAGCTGGTCGATCAGCGCCAGCAGGTCGGCCTCAGAGGTTTCGGCCTCCAGCTTGTGTTCAACGGATTTCATGCCGACTTCGACGGTCATCTTGCCCTTGGAGCGGACATAGACCTGGCTGGCGGGATCTTCACCAACCAGCACCACGGCAAGGCCCGGGGTGATGCCATGATCGTCCTTCAGGCGGGTGACATGCTCGGCCACCTGGCCGCGCACCCGGGCTGCAAATTCCTTACCGTCGATGATCGTTGCTGTCATTCTAGCTCTCCGCAGTGTGGTATTGGGCGGCGTAGTGCGCCTTTTGCATCTGGGCGGCAAGTACCGCGTTTTTCATCAGGATGGCGACCGTCACAGGGCCAACGCCGCCGGGCACCGGTGTGATCCAGCCTGCAACTTCGGCACAGCTGTCAAAGTCGGCGTCGCCCACGGTCCGCCCCTCCACCCGGTTGATGCCGATGTCGATCAGGGCAGCACCGGGTTTGACCATATCGCCGGTAACCAACCCGGGTTTGCCCACCGCGACAAAGACAGCATCGGCGGCCCGCGAATGCATCGCGACAGAGCGGGTCATGTGGTGACAGACCGTCACAGTCGCCCCCAGCCCCATCAGCAGGAAGGCGATCGGCTTGCCGACAATCTCGGAATGCCCAATCACGGTCACATCCAGCCCTTCGATCTGAAGCGGCAGGGTCTTGAGTATCTCTACCGCCGCCACCGCCGTGCAGGGCCCGAGGGCAAGATCGTTGTACACAATGTTGCCGATGGAGGCGGGGTGCATGCCTTCGACATCTTTCAGCGGATGCACGGCCTTTTGCAGCGCTTTCACCGATATGTGGCCGGGCAGCGGGCGCTGGATGATGATCCCGTTCACCCGTGGATCGGCGTTGAGGCCCTGCAGGACACCCACCAATTGCTCCATCGAGATATCTGCAGGGTAGTTGCGCGCCTCAAAAGCCACGCCTGCGCTTTCCGCGCTGCTTTGCTGGTTGCGCACGTATAGTTCAGCGGCAGCCGTATCACCGACGGAGACAGAGATCAGGCGCGGCTGCCAGCCTGCGTCAGCCAGCTTTTGCGCTTCAACCGCCGTCTCAGCCCGCATCTTTGCAGCAATTGCCTTGCCATCGATTTTCGCGGCACGGCCCGTATAGTCGAGCATGTCCATCCCCCGGAGCAGATCAGGGGGCGCGTGGCCCCCTGTCTCGTGTGTTTAGAACAGCCCTTCGACGTCACCGTCTGCGTTCAGCTTGATGTTCTCGGCCGATGGCACGCGGGGCAGGCCCGGCATGGTCATGATCTCACCGCAGATGGCCACAACAAAGCCTGCACCGGCACTCAGACGCACTTCGCGTACCGGGATGTCAAAGCCGGTGGGCGCGCCGCGCTCGTTGGGATCAGTGGTGAAGCTGTACTGTGTCTTGGCCATGCAGACCGGCAGGTTGCCGTAGCCCTGGTCTTCCCAATCCTTCAACTGGTTGAGGATCTTCTGGTCCATCTGCGCGCTGTCTGCGCGGTAGATCTTGGTGGCAATCGTGTTGATTTTTTCCGCCAAAGGCATGTCGTCTGGGTAGATCGGCGCGAAGTTGGCTTCGCCCTTTTCGATGGTTTCCACCACCTTGGTCGCCAGATCGGCGGACCCTTCAGAGCCCAGTTCCCAGTGACGTGACAGGACCGCTTCGGCACCCTGACCGGCCACATAGTCCTTGACCGCCTGCACCTCCGCATCGGTGTCCGTGACGAAATGGTTGATCGCGACGACAACCGGCACGCCAAAGCTTTTTACATTTTCGATGTGACGGCCCAGGTTCGCGCAGCCCGCGTTGACCGCGTCGACGTTTTCTTCACCCAGATCGGCCTTGGCCACGCCGCCGTTCATCTTCATCGCACGCACAGTGGCCACGACGACCACGGCAGAAGGGGCGAGGCCCGCCTTGCGGCACTTGATGTTGAGGAACTTCTCAGCCCCAAGGTCTGCACCGAAGCCCGCCTCGGTCACCACGTAGTCAGCCAGTTTCAGCGCTGTGGTGGTCGCGATAACGGAGTTGCAGCCGTGTGCGATGTTGGCGAAGGGGCCGCCGTGCACGAAGGCCGGGTTGTTCTCAAGCGTTTGCACAAGGTTGGGCTGCATCGCGTCTTTCAAGAGCACGGTCATCGCACCGTCTGCCTTGATATCACGGGCGAAGATGGGTTTGCGCTCGCGGGTGTAGGCGACGATCATGTCACCCAGACGCTTTTGCAGGTCCGACAGGTCCTTGGCCAGACAAAGGATCGCCATGACCTCGGAGGCCACGGTGATGTCAAAGCCAGCCTCACGGGGGAAGCCGTTGGCCACACCACCCAAGCTGGCAGTGATCTGGCGCAGAGCGCGGTCGTTCATGTCCACCACGCGGCGCCAGACGACGCGGCGGGTGTCGATCTCCAGCTCGTTGCCCCAGTAGATGTGATTGTCGATCATGGCCGACAGCAGCGAATGCGCGGAGGTGATCGCGTGGAAGTCCCCTG
>CAYUSM010000155.1:0-7470 GCA_964447345.1 uncultured Sulfitobacter sp.
AAGGGCAGTATCAGGGCGGTGCGGCACAGGGCATCGGCTGGGCGCTGAACGAGGAGTATATCTACGGCGAGGACGGGCGCCTGCAAAACCCCGGCTTCCTCGACTACCGCATACCGGTGTGTTCGGACCTGCCGATGATCGACACGCAGATCCTCGAAATTCCGAACCCCAACCATCCGTATGGGGTGCGTGGGGTCGGCGAGACCTCCATTGTGCCGCCGCTTGCGGCCATCGCCAACGCGGTATCGAACGCGGTCGGTGTGCGTATGGCGCATATCCCCGTCTCGCCACCGCGTATTCTGGCGGCGCTGAACGACGCGCAGGGCTGATGGTTGATGTCACGCTTTGGGCCGGGTTGCGGCCCCTTGCAGACAATCAGAAAGTGGTGCGCGTTGAGGCGCGCACCATCCGGGAGCTTCTGCGCAAGCTTGAAGAACGGTATCCGGGGTTGCGCGAACCCATTCGGGGCCAGGTGGCTGTCGCCGTCGATGGGGTGATCTATCGTAACGACTGGTCCCAGGAGTTGCCGGAAGGCGCAGAGGTCATGCTGATGCGGCGGCTGGCCGGTGGTTGATGACATGGTCGGAAGAAGGCTGAGGCCGTATGTCTGAAAGCTATCAGCAGGACCCACACAACACGGCTCCCTTTGCGGAAAGCGATCTATGCTCAGCACTTGGCCGTCAGGCGCGGGCGTTCCGTTTGCAGAAGGGCATGACGATTGCCCAGCTCGCGGGCGAGATGGGCATTTCCAATGGCATGCTGTCCAAGATCGAGAATGGGCAGACCGCCCCGTCGCTCGCCACGCTCGAAGCGCTGTCGCGGCATCTTGACGTGCCGCTGACGGCGCTCTTTCGTGGGTTTGAGCAGAACCGGGAAGCCATGCACGTCAAGTCGGGGGAAGGTGTTGAAGCCGTGCGTGCCGGAACACGGGCGGGGCATCAATACAACCTTCTGGGCAAAATTGCAGGGTCTGCGGATGTCACTGTGGAGCCCTATCTGATCAGCCTGACCACCTCTTCGGACATCTTTCCGGCCTTCCAGCATGAAGGGGTGGAGTTCCTACATATGCTCGAAGGCGTGATCGACTATCGGCATGGGCGGACGATTTATCATCTGGAGCCGGGCGACAGTCTGATCTTTGATTCTGATGCGCCGCATGGGCCGGAAAAGCTGATCGATCTGCCAGCGCGCTACCTGTCGATCATCTGTTACCCCAAGGAAACTTCCGTTCCTTAAAGTTCATCACAGGAACAAAATTTTCCACAAGAGCAACTTGGCTTGCGACGGGCTTCACACATCGTACCCTTTGGCACGTTCGCGACAGAGGGTGTTCTATGTGTGGAATTGTTGGCCTGTTCCTGAAAGACCCGGCACTTCAGGGTGATCTGGGAGGAATGCTGACCGATATGCTGGTGACCATGACGGACCGCGGACCGGACAGCGCAGGGATTGCTGTTTACCGGCAGTCGCCGGAGCAGATGGTCAAGATCACCATCCAGTCGCCTGATCCTGAAACCCAGTTCGAAGGCCTGGCGGACCGCCTGAACGCGCAGGTGACGCGTATCGACACCCATGCGATTGTCTCTTGCCCCTTCGAGCGGGCAGAGGCAGTGCGCAAGATCATCCGGGACACGGACGGCCTGCGGATCATGTCCTGGGGCGAGGATATCGAGATCTACAAGGAAGTTGGACTGCCTGAGAGCGTGGCCAAGCGGTTCGACCTGCCCACACTCAGGGGGCGTCATGGCATCGGTCATACCCGCATGGCGACCGAGAGTGCAGTCACGACGCTGGGGGCGCATCCGTTCTCCACCGGCGCGGATCAATGTCTGGTTCACAACGGGTCGCTCTCCAACCACAACGCGTTGCGGCGCAGGCTGGCCTATGAAGGGGTCCACACCGATACGGAGAACGACACCGAGGTGGGTGCCGCCTATCTGACGTGGAAAATGCGAGAAGGGGCCAATCTGGGTGAAGCGTTGGAAGGGGCGATTGAGGACCTCGACGGGTTCTACACCTTTGTCGTGGGCACCAAGAACGGCTTTGGCGTGTTGCGCGATCCGATTGCCTGCAAACCTGCTGTTCTTGCGGAGACAGATCAATACGTCGCCTTTGGATCGGAGTACCGCGCGCTGGTGAACCTGCCCGGGATCAAATCCGCCAAGGTTTGGGAGCCTGAGCCCGCAACAGTCTATTTCTGGGAGCATTGAGTGATGCAGACCTTGGATATGGCCCAGCAGGACCTGCGTAGCATCAACGCCGCCTTGCAGGATGTCCCTGCGGGGGCAAACCACGCCTTCGAGATCGTCAATCCGAGAGGGGCCCATGCCATCGCTGTTGGGCTGGACGCCCCGATTGACGTCATTGTGCGGGGCTCAACCGGGTATTACTGCGCAGGTATGAACCAGCAGGCGACGATCATGGTGGATGGGTCTGCCGGGCCGGGTGTGGCCGAGAACATGATGTCTGGAAAGGTCGTCATCGAAGGCGACGCAAGCCAGTATGCCGGGGCCACGGCGCATGGGGGGCTCTTGGTGATCAAGGGCAATGCATCCAGCCGCTGCGGGATTTCGATGAAAGGCGTCGATATCGTTGTGCATGGAAGTATCGGACACATGAGTGCCTTCATGGCGCAGGCGGGAAACCTTGTGGTGCTGGGGGATGCGGGGGATGCGCTGGGCGACAGCCTTTATGAGGCGCAGATTTTCGTGCGTGGCGAAGTGAAGTCTTTGGGCGCGGATTGCATTGAAAAGGAGATGCGGCCTGAACATGTCGAGACGCTCACAAGGCTGCTGGCAGAGGCTGAGGCCGATGCCAAGCCGGAAGAGTTCCGCCGCTATGGCTCGGCGCGCAAGCTTTACAACTTCGACGTCGACAATGCGGGAGCCTACTGATGGACCAGACGCCCAAGACACATCCCGTGCAACCCTGGACGTTTGACGACTACACCAATTCTTACATCCGCCGGGCGGCGGCGACGGGCATCTATGACATTCGCGGCGGTGGGTCCAAACGGCGGGTACCGCATTTTGACGATCTGCTGTTTCTCGGGGCGTCGGTGTCGCGCTATCC
Organism: uncultured Sulfitobacter sp.; assembly: GCA_964447345.1. GTDB lineage: Bacteria > Pseudomonadota > Alphaproteobacteria > Rhodobacterales > Rhodobacteraceae > Sulfitobacter. Next base: position 3,073 of record CAYUSM010000155.1, read on the forward strand.
GCTGGAGGGCTATCGCGAGCGGTGTGATACATCCGTCACCCTGGGTGATCGGCATGCCAAAAACCCCATTCAGCTGGACATTCCCATCACCATCGCCGGGATGAGCTTTGGCGCGCTTTCGGGTCAGGCGAAAGAGGCGCTGGGCCGTGGCGCGAATGCGGCGGGTACGTCCACGACCACCGGCGATGGTGGCATGACCGCGGAAGAGCGGGAGCATTCCAACAAGCTGGTCTATCAGTACCTCCCCTCGCGCTATGGGATGAACCCGGATGACCTGCGCAAGGCGGATGCCATTGAGATTGTCGTGGGGCAGGGGGCGAAGCCCGGCGGCGGCGGTATGCTGCTGGGGCAAAAGATTTCGGATCGCGTGGCCGAGATGCGCACGCTGCCGAAGGGGATCGACCAGCGCTCCGCTTGCCGCCATCCGGACTGGACGGGGCCCGATGATCTGGAAATCAAGATATTGGAGTTGCGCGAAATCACCGGTTGGAAGGTGCCGATCTACGTGAAGGTCGGAGGCGCACGGCCCTATTTTGATACGACGTTGGCAGTCAAGGCAGGCGCGGATGTCGTGGTGCTGGACGGGATGCAGGGTGGTACGGCGGCCACGCAGGATGTGTTCATCGAACATGTGGGGCAACCCACGCTGGCCTGTATTCGGCCTGCGGTGAAGGCGCTGCAAGACCTGGGGCTGCACCGGAAAGTGCAGCTGGTCTTATCCGGGGGCATTCGGACCGGGGCGGATGTGGCCAAAGCTTTGGCCTTGGGCGCCGATGCGGTCTCTATCGGGACAGCGGCGCTGATTGCGATTGGTGACAATGATCCAAAGTACGAAGAAGAGTACCAGAAGCTTGGCACCACGGCGGGGGCCTATGACGATTGGCACGAAGGCAACGACCCGGCGGGCATTACCACGCAGGACCCTGAGCTTGCGGCCCGTCTGGACCCGGTTGCAGCGGGGCGCAGGCTGGCCAATTACCTCAAGGTGATGACGCTTGAGGCGCAAACCATCGCGCGGGCGTGCGGCAAGAGCCACGTCCATAATTTGGAACCCGAGGACCTTTGCGCACTGAGCATTGAAGCGGCCGCCATGGCGGGTGTGCCCCTGGCGGGCACCAACTGGATACCGGGCACCGGCACCACAGACTGAGAGGGGACACCTGAATGACCACCGATCTTGCACAATTCGCCAGCGACACCGGCGTTAAGTTTTTCCTGTTCAACTTCACCGACCTCTTTGGCGTGCAACGGGCCAAACTGGTGCCGAGTGAGGCTGTTGGCGACATGCAGAAATCCGGTGCGGGATTTGCCGGGTTTGCCAGTTGGCTGGACATGACACCGGCGCACCCGGACATGTTTGTGATGCCGGATGCGGAAACGGTCATTCAACTGCCCTGGAAGCCGGAAGTGGCCTGGGTTGCGGGTGATCCGTGGATGGAGGGTGAGCCCGTTGCCCAAGCCCCGCGCAATGTGTTGAAAGCGCAGATCGGCCGCGCGGCAGAGATGGGCCTGATGATGAAATCGGGTGTGGAGCCGGAGTTTCATCTGATCAACGCGGACGGCAGTGCCATTTCGGACGACCGCGACACACAGGAAAAGCCTTGCTATGACCAATCTGCCCTGCTGCGGCGGTTTGATGTGATTGCCGAGATTTGCACCACGATGACGGCCTTGGGCTGGGGACCCTATCAAAACGACCACGAAGATGCGAACGGCCAGTTCGAGATCAACTGGGATTTCGGCGATTGTCTGGAAACGGCGGATCGCCATGCGTTCTTCAAGTTCATGGTCAAGGCGATTGCCGAGAAGCATGGGTTGCGCGCAACCTTCATGCCCAAACCGTTCTCGACGCTGACGGGCAATGGCTGCCATGTGCATCACTCGCTTTGGAGCCCGGATGGCAAGACCTGTGTCTTTGACGGAGACGATGAGATGGGTCTGTCGGAAACCGCCTATCATTTCCTTGGCGGTTTGATGGCCCATGGGGCGTCGATGTGTGCGATCACCAATCCGACAGTGAACAGCTACAAGCGCATCAACGCGCCCGAAACACTGTCAGGCGCGACGTGGTCGCCATCCTCGGTCACATATGGTGGCAACAACCGCACGCATATGGTGCGCATCCCGGACGGCGGGCGGCTGGAGTTCCGTCTGGCTGACGGGGCGGCGAACCCCTATTTGCTGCAGGCGGTGTTGCTGGCTGCGGGTCTGGACGGGATCGAGAACAAGCGCGATCCGGGCAAGCGTCTGGACATCGATATGTACACCGAGGGTCACAAGGTGCGAGGGGCCAAGCAGCTGCCCCTCAACATGCTGGATGCGATCCGTGAGTTTAAGAAAAACAAGACGCTCACGGGTGCTATGGGCTCTGAGTTCTCCGATGCTTTTGTGAAGCTGCGGCAGCGGGAGTGGGATCAGTTCACCCAGCATCTGACCGATTGGGAGCGGAACCAGACACTGGATTGTTAACCACTCTTCGGGTCGAAAAGTTTGGGTTTGAGTGAAGGGACTGCTGAACATCAGCCATCCTCAAAATCGCGCTTGCCGATTTTAATAATTCAAGTATTCATGAATTATGGAATTAGATATCCCAAAGCGACTCGCGACATTGGGCCATCCTCAGCGGTTGGCCGTGTTCCGATTGTTGATGCGGCGCTACCCGGATCGGGTCCCGGCGACAGAACTGGCGCGCGCGCTTGATCTGAAACCGAACACCCTATCGACCTACATCGGGGCGCTGATGCAGGCGGGCCTTGTCGAGCAGGAGCGTGTCGGCACGTCTCTGCGCTATGCCATCAGGATGGAAGCGGTACGTGGGACGTTTGACTACCTCTTGCTGGATTGCTGCCGAGGCCGTCCGGAAATCTGCTCTCCCCTTTCATATCAATTGCTTCACGGAGTTCCTGCCATGACCGACCGTAAGTACAATGTCCTGTTCATCTGCACCGGCAATTCGGCGCGTTCAATCTTTGCAGAATCGATCTTGCACAAGGAAGCAGGGGATCGGTTTGAAGCCTATTCGGCCGGTACCAAGCCGCGGTCGGAGTTGAACCCTTTTGCCTTGGATGTACTGGCGCAGAAGGGTCACGACGTATCTGTTCTGCGCGCCAAGAACCTTGCGGAGTTTCAGACAGAGGACGCGCCGCAGTTCGACTTTGTCTTTACGGTTTGCGATCAGGCCGCCAATGAGGATTGCCCGGCGTGGGGCGGCCAGCCGGTCAGCGCGCATTGGGGCATGCCTGATCCGGTAAAGACAGAGGGTTCCGAGGCGGAAAAGAGCCTTGCTTTCCAGCACGCCTATGGTGCTTTGCGAAACCGGATCATCGCTTTCGCTGCCCTCCCGATTGAGACGCTCGACAGGATATCATTGCAGCATGCCGTCGATGAGATCGGCCAGACAACCACAGGAGAATTGGCATGACGGTTTATGCCCTCAACGGCTTGGGCCGGATCGGAAAGCTGGCGTTAAGGCCGTTGTTGGAAAGGGGGGCCAAGATCGCCTGGATCAATGATGCTGTGGGCGATCCGGAGATGCATGCGCATCTGTTTGAGTTCGACACGGTGCATGGCCGGTGGGATGCGCGTTTTGAACACGATGCGGAGAGCGTGAGCATTGACGGCGTTCGACTGCCGTTCGTTGGCACGCGCGACATTGCTGCGCTGCCGTTGGAAGGCGTTGATGTGGTGATTGACTGTACGGGTGTGTTCAAGACCGAAGAGAAGCTGACGCCGTATTTCGACGCTGGCGTGAAGAAAGTGGTGATCTCTGCCCCGGTGAAGGATGGGAATGCGGCCAACATCGTCTTTGGGGTCAACGAAGGCATCTATGACCCATCCGAGCACCGCATCGTCACCGCTGCAAGCTGCACAACCAACTGCCTCGCTCCTGTGGTCAAGGTGATCCATGAGAACCTTGGAATCAAACATGGCTCCATCACCACGATCCACGACGTCACCAACACGCAGACCATCGTGGATCGTCCAGCCAAGGACCTGCGCCGCGCACGGTCGGCGCTCAATTCCCTGATCCCGACAACCACGGGCAGTGCGACCGCGATCACGCTGATCTATCCCGAACTGAAGGGGCGCCTGAATGGTCATGCCGTGCGGGTGCCGCTGCTGAATGCTTCACTGACGGATTGCGTGTTCGAGGTGGAGCGGGAGACGACGGCAGAGGAGATCAACGCGCTCTTCAAGGCGGCGGCGGAGGGGGAACTTCAGGGTATTCTTGGTTATGAGGAACGTCCGCTGGTTTCGACGGATTACACCAATGACGAGCGCTCCAGTATTGTCGATGCGTTGTCGACCATGGTGATCAATGGCACACAGGTGAAGGTCTACGCCTGGTATGACAATGAGATGGGTTATGCGCACCGGCTGGTGGATGTGGCGCTGATG
>CAYUSM010000156.1:0-7421 GCA_964447345.1 uncultured Sulfitobacter sp.
CAACGCGCGCAGATGCGCCACGTCATTGTGGCGGAAGATGCGCTTGGCACCGCCATTTCGCCGCACGCCTTCAATCATCGAGGCATGGTTCAGCGCGTCGGAATAGATGATCAGACCCGGGAATAGCTTTGGCAGCGTCGACAACGTCGCGTCATTGGCGATGTAGGCCGAGGTAAAGAGGAGTGCCGCTTCCTTGCCATGCAGATCAGCCAGTTCCGCCTCAAGCCGCTTGTGATAGACGGTCGTGCCAGAGATGTTCCGTGTCCCGCCAGAGCCTGCTCCGGTGGCCCGCAGCGCCTCTTCCATGGCTTCCAGCACAACCGGATTCTGACCCATGCCCAGATAATCGTTGCCACACCAGACGGTGATGTCCTGCTCTGTCCCGTCGGGCCGGGTCCATACCGCATGCGGGAATTGTCCCTTGCGCCGCTCAATATCGATAAATGTGCGATAGCGGCCTTCGTCGTGCAGGCGCTCAATCGCCTCGTCGAGCTTTGCGGTATAATCCATGCACTTTATCCTTCGGCAGCAATCAGGATGGAAGGCCATCCTTAGAGTTCTTCTAAGTGTCGATATAGAAACATATCAACGGCTTCAACTTCATAGAGGTGTGCGACTTGTCGCAGCCTTGATCTGAATCAACAGGTTGCGCGATTTCGGGTTTCCTATTGGCAACATCTGTCCGTTTGGCGTCCCTGCGCGTTCCATAGTCTAGGGCCAACCGGCCCTCTCCCGCCATGCGGGAATTCCTGACCTCACCGTTGCCTGCAATGTCCTCTGGACACCACCCCGCCGCCTGATACGTTCGCGCCAAATCCCCTCAAACCGGAGTAGCCCCATGTCCCTTGACGCAGTCCTTGCCCGCATCGACGACGATCTGCCCGCCGCCACAGACCGCTTGCTGGAGTTGCTGCGCATCCCGTCAATTTCGACCGATCCCGCGTACAAGGAACACTGCGATGCCGCGGCCGACTGGCTGGTGGCGGACCTGCAAGGACTGGGCATCGACGCCTCAAAACGTCCCACGCCCGGTCATCCGATGGTGGTGGGCCATCTGGGCGACAGCGGGCCACACCTGCTGTTCTACGGCCACTATGATGTCCAACCGGTTGACCCGCTTGAGCTTTGGGACAATGACCCGTTCGACCCGCAAATCGAGGACACGGCCAAGGGCAAGGTCATCCGGGGCCGTGGCTCCTCTGACGACAAGGGCCAGTTGATGACCTTTGTCGAAGCCCTGCGCGCCTGGAAGGCGGTCAAGGGCGACTGGCCCTGCCGCATCACCTTCTTTCTGGAAGGGGAAGAGGAATCGGGCTCCCCGTCCCTTGTGCCCTTCATGCAGGAAAACGCCGAAGAGCTGAAAACAGACATTGCCCTGATCTGCGACACCGGCCTTTTCGAATCCAAGACCCCCGCCATCGTCACCATGCTGCGCGGCCTGCTGGGCGAAGAGATCAAGATCACCGGTCCCAACAAGGACCTGCATTCGGGCATGTATGGCGGCATCGCCATGAACCCCATCCGCGTCCTCAGCCGCATCATCGCCTCTCTGCATGACGAGACGGGCCGCATCACCATCCCCGGTTTCTACGACGGCGTGCCAGAACTCTCCGACGAACTTGAAGCCCAATGGCAGGGTCTGGCCTTCAACCACCAGCAATTCCTCGAAGACGTAGGCCTGTCGCTGCCCGCAGGCGAGCAGAACCGCACGCCCCTTGAGATGATCTGGTCCCGTCCCACCTGCGAGGTCAACGGGATCTGGGGTGGCTACACCGGCGACGGTTTCAAGACCGTCCTGCCCTCCGAGGCAAACGCCAAGATCAGCTTCCGCCTTGTCGGCACGCAAGATCCGCTGGCCATCCGCGAAAACTTCCGCACCATGGTGTCAGATATGGTGCCCGCCGATTGCGAGGTCAGCTTCGCACCGCACGGGGCCAGCGGCGCGTCTGGCGCTGATTTCTCCGATCCGATGTTCGAGAAAGCCCGTCAGGCACTGACAGACGAATGGCAAATCCCCGCCGCCTACATCGGCTGCGGCGGCTCCATCCCGATTGCCGGTCACTTCCAGCAAATCCTCGGCACCGAGCCCATGCTTATCGGCTTTGGCAAGGACGATGATCAGCTTCATTCCCCGAACGAGAAATACGACATGGAAAGCTTCCACAAAGGCATCCGGTCTTGGGCGCGGATACTGGACGCGCTGACCTGAGCCGAAAGCAGTGGAGGTCGCTTGCCGTCAGGCAAGCGACTGCGCGTAGGCCTCAAGCTGGGTGGCCACCGTGCCCCATCCGTCGAAGAACCCCATGTCCTCATGGGTCTGTCGCGCCTCCGGTGTCCGGTGGCGGACCGTGGCCGTATAGATGGTGCCGCCCTGCCCATCATCCTCAAAGTCGATGATTGCGGTCATGAACGGATCAGCAGCAGGCACCCAGCCTTCACTGTAGGTATCCGTGAAGACCAGCCGTTCGCGCTCCAAGACTTCCAGGAAAACGCCTGTATTTTCCATCTGATTGCCTTCTACGTTCATGATGGTGTTGAACCTGCCCCCCACCCGCACATCCATCTCACAGGCATCCAGGCTGTGCGGTTTCGGCATGAAGAAATGCATGATGTGTTCTGGTGTGGTCCAGCACTCCCACAACAGGGCGCGCGGTGCCTTGAGGGTGCGGGTAAAGCTCAGATCGGTTTCGGGATTAAGGTTCATTGTCGCGCTCCTTCACAAGGTTGGTCACGTAGTCATCAAACTGGTCCAGCCGCCCTTCCCAGGTCTCTCGTTGGGCGCTCAACCAGTCCTGCGCCGGGGCAAACGCATCCGGTGCCAGAGCACAGATGCGTGTCCTGCCCTTCTTGCCAGACGTCACAAGTCCGGCATCCTGCAGCTTTTTCAGATGGCCCATGAAAGACGGAAGCGCCATGTCATGCGGCTGGGCTAACTCGCTGACGCTGGCGGGACCGCGCGCAAGGCGCTGAAGGATCATCCGCCGCGTCGGATCACCCAAGGCAGAAAAGCAAAGATCGAGAGTGTTATCAAACTTAGCCATACGCCTAAGTAATGCATCAAAACTGCGTCGTCAATAATACTTTGGAAACTTCCTAACTGATGTCTTGGCTAAGCACCGCCACACTTATCAGATTCCGCAATCGTTACTTACATCCCGGTCGCGCAGGTTTTATGGTCAGGGACAGGCAAAGCGACCAGCACCGAGGATCGCGCAATCAAGTCTACCCCTACCTCGCTGCCAAGCTCAGGAGGCGACGCATGCGGACCAGAAAACGTATCACAGCATGGGTCTGGAGCAGCATCGCGACCCTGGCACCGGTGCAGGCGGCCCTTGCCTGCGCCTTCCACGGATATACGCCGAACCCGACCGCTGTGGATGTGTTGCTGGGCACCGAACAGATAGTCATTGCCCGCCCTGCCAGCTCTGACCCAAACCGGCTCGCCCCGGTAGAAACCCTTGCCGGTCCGCCGCTCTCTGACATTCCGGTCACTGTGGATACCGCGACCCAAAGGCGCCTTGCCGCCAATGCTGACAGCACCGTCCTATTGGCACGTGATGGGGCTTATGGCCCCTGGCTGCAAATCGCGGTTCTCGACCCCCGCTATCGCGCGGTGATGGATCACGTGATCGCGCGTCAGTCGGCCTGGCTTAACGGCAATGAGGCTGAACGGCTTTCCTTCTTTGCAAAGCTCGTGAACGACCCCAACCCGGATGTGCGCCGTCTTGCCCTGCAGGAACTCGACCGTGTGAGCTACAGCGATCTGCGGGACGCACGGGTGCCGATGATCCGCACCCTTGGACAGGATATCGTCAGCGGCGATGGAGACCTCAAACCCATCCGCATCCTGCTGGCAGGCCTGTCCGGCGACGCCACTTACAGCGCGCTACTCCAGTCCGAATTAGCTGCAGCCGTTCCCCGCGATGTCCCCCATCTGGGCGCCTATGCAACCGCACTGGTGGAACTGGACGGACAGGCGGGCGTCGCACATATTCTCGACAATCACCTGACCGACCCAACGCTCTTGTGGGGCGCGCGGGAGAAACTTCTTCAGGCGCTCGCCATCCAGTACCGCGTGGCACCGGGCCCGACCCGGCGCAGCATTGCGCGCGGCATTGCGGAACTGTCGCGCAGCTCTCCCGACATGGCCGAAGCGGCCGCCCGGCAATTCGGATCAACAGATCGCTGGCGCAGAAATCCCGCAGCATCCCAGAACAAGGTCGACCGCTAGGCCGCGTCGCCTTTGACCTGACCCTCTCGGACAAAGACATAAACCCCTGACCCGATCACAATTGCCGCACCGACGAACACACTCGACTGCGGCCATTCGCCAAAGACGGTCCAGCCCCAGAAGAGCGAAAAGATCAGCAATACATATTCAAATGGGGCCACCACTGATGCGCGGCTCAACCGGTAAGCCTGTGTCATCAAGTACCCGATGATCGCCGACATCACCCCCAACCCGAGGATTGGCAGCCAGTCCGCAGGCGCGGGCCAGACCCAGGCGCGCAGCAGGAACTGTACCGATGGATTGCTGGCTTCAGTGGCAAATCGCCCGTCTCCTGCGATCAACCCCACTAAAGCTGAGACGGAGATGAAGGCAAACTGCATGTGCAGCGCCAGCGCAGAGGCGCGCGAGGTCTGCCCCAGCTTGCGCGTCAGCACCGACATCGAGGCATAGAAGGCCGCCGCAACCACGGGCAGCACCACGACCCAGCCAAGGGAGCCTTCCCCCTGCCCAAACTGCGGCCACATCATCACCAGCACCCCGGCAAAACCCAAGGCAATCGCGAAGAAACGGCGCGGCCCAACAGTCTCTCCCAACACCGGGATCGACAACAGCGTCACGAAAAGCGGGGCGACAAAGTAAAGTGCTGTGGCGGTGGCCAGGGGCATCGAGGCGATGGCAGCATAAAGCGAGGTATTGGCGATCAGGATGAACAACGCACGCGCGGCATGCAGCCCCCAGCGCCCGGTGTTCAAAAGCTTGAAACCGCCCTCATACATCAGCAGCACGACCGTAAAGCCAATGGCCACAATCGACCGGAACAGGATCAGCTGGTGCAGCGGGTAGCCGCCCGAAAGCGACTTCACCAGCATGTCGTTCATGGAGATAAAGAACATGCCCGCCAGCATGGCAAAGATCCCCAGCCGGGCGGAGTTGACAGTCGCGGCATTCATGCGTCCTCCTACACGCCACGGCTGGCGATTGTTAGGCCGAAAGTGATCAAAGGGAGAGGCACGTATCATGAGCATCATCACCGGGTTTGAAGAGGGCATGGCAGAGGTCAACGGCCAGCGCATCACCTACGCCAAGGGTGGTGAAGGACCCCCCGTTCTGCTACTGCACGGCTTTCCTCAAACCCACGCCATGTGGCACGCGGTGGCCCCTGTACTCGCCCAGCAGTTCACCGTTATCGCTGCCGACCTGCGCGGCTACGGGGCCAGCAGCAAACCGGAGGGCACCGAGAACTATTCCTTCCGCGACATGGCCGCTGACCAGCACGCGCTGATGCAGCACCTGGGGTTTGAGAATTTCCACCTCATCGGCCATGATCGCGGTGGGCGCACAGCGCACAGGCTGGCGCTGGATCACACCTCTGCCGTGATCTCCCTGACTGTAATGGACATCGTCCCCACGCATCTGTTGCTGGACCAACTCAACCGCCATGTGGCGCGCGGCTACTACCATTGGTTCTTCCTGCCACAGCCCTATCCCTTCCCGGAAACGATGATCGGCCATGACCCCGACGCCTTTTTCGAATCCTGCCTGACCGGCTGGGGCTCCACCCCCCTCTCCGCCTATGACGCTGCCGCGCTTGACGCCTACCGCGCTGCCTGGCGTGACCCCGACACGATCCGCGGCATGTGCGCCGACTACCGCGCGGCATTGGACGTCGACTTCGACCTAGATGCTGCCGATCTGGACAAGCGCCTGAGCTGCCCCGCGCTGGTGATGTACGGGGCCGACGGTCCGATGGGCAAAGCCTATGACGTGCCCGGCACCTGGGCGGACCGGTTGGAAAACATGCAAAGCAAAGGCATGCCCGGCGGCCATTTCTTTATCGACGAACACCCACAGGAAACCGCAAAAGCGTTGCTGGACTTTCTGAACAAACAGAGCCCGTAGGGTGCGCATTTATTGCGCACCGTTCACCTCTCCGGTCCGCACACCGGTGCGCAACAAATGCGCACCCTTCGGCACAACGGCACCATCAAAACAGCCGTTGGTCAGGATCAAACAACAACAGCGCCTCAGCCTCATCGTAACGGGTACTCAAACCCGGCGTTTCAAGACAGGTCATAAACACACGCTCCACCGGGACGCGCTGCAGGTAGAGCGCCGCGTTGCCGGTCTTTTCCCCTGCCTCGAACAAAGCCATGGCCACCTCTTGGCGGAAAGTCGTCGAGACAAACCCCGTGTTCCGGGGCGCGGTCAGCCCACCCGCTGAATAGACCGCGCGATAGAGCATCACCTGCGCCTGGCCCATCTGCGCAAACATCAGCCGCATGAAGGCAAGACGGGTCAGGATGTGCTCCCGCCGCACGTCTCCGCTCCAAGGCGGCTCAAGCAACGCCGCGTCCCGCAAGGGCTCACCGGCATAAGGGCACAGCCCCAGCTCGGCCAACACCATCCGATGCGCCTTGACCATCTCGCCTGCATGCGGGTTGCTGGCATAGGCCTCCACAAAGGCCTGTTCAATCTGCCACAAACCCCGCGCTTTAAGCACCGCTTCAAGCGCACTGCTCGTTTGCGGGTCATGTGCTCCCCGCGTGGCCGGGGTTGATGCCTTCGTGGATAGGGTCAGCCCTCTGCCTTGGAGAACATCAGCGATGGCTTTCTGCCTCTCAAAGATTTGCAAATCCGTTTCAGCCCTCACCGCAGGATCACAGGAAATCTCTATCTGGCGATTTAACACCGAAACCCGAGACGCGAGTGCCTCGACCACATCATCCGCCAGCACCGGGGCCTCCGCTTTGACAGCGAACTTCTCAACGTCCCAAAGCGCGAAAGACCAGACAGCGCCTTCATCCTCGAACGCCTCGACCCTGACCGTAAATGACGCTGTCGCCGCATCGGTGGTCGTCACCACGACTGGCGTCTGCCGAGGGTCACGCATGAAAAGAGCAGCGCCCTGCACAAGGTGCCTGACCTCCGCGGGGCGCAGGTTTTGGATCGGCCCGTCAGGGTGCTGCGCATAGTTCATGGCGGCACGTTAGTTCCCGTGACCACATGAGGCAATTGGGCGGCAATCCGTACCCCCCACCGTAGGATGCGCATTCATGCGCACCATCCACGTCACCATACACACATCGGTGCGCAATGAATGCGCACCCTACAACCCCTGAAAGAGGCCCTCCCCCCAAACGCGAAAAAGGCCCCCCGAAGGGAGCCTTTTCAGACAGCGGTGGCGCGGTTG
>CAYUSM010000157.1:0-6833 GCA_964447345.1 uncultured Sulfitobacter sp.
ATTGGCAAACATCACCTCGGCGCATCGCTGCGCGCGCTTCTCGGGGGTCATCGGGGCAGGCCTTCATGTTTCATAATCGCGGACATTGCCACCGATCTGTAACGCTTTCAACAGGATGATTTTCCTCCCCTCTTGATTTGCGCGCCCAAGGGCGCAACTGTGAGGCATGACGATGCATCTCCCCCCGAAAATCACACCTTTCGAACGCCCGCCCGAGCAGGTGTCCTACCACCGCACCGAGCTTTCCGTGATCCTGTCGCTCTACGGGCGCATGGTCGCCGCCGGTGAATGGCGCGACTACGGTATTTCCTGCCTCAAGGATGTGGCGGTGTTCTCGGTCTTCCGGCGCACGGCTGAAATGCCGCTTTACCGGATCGAGAAACGCCCCAAGCTGCGCAACAAGCAAGGCATGTATGCGGTGATTGGCGAAGGGGGACAGGTCTTGCGCCGGGGGCATGACCTGAAATCGGTGCTGCGGGTGCTGGAGCGTAAGCTCATCCGCGCGGTGGAGTGATCCAGGCGTTCCGCCAGAAGAGATTTTATGCCTCCGGCGGGGAATTTATGGAGCCAAAAAGAGGTGAAAGGCGGCGGTGCGCGGTGACCGGTCCGTCGCCCTGTGCGTCGATGCGGGCAATGGCATCGGCGATGGGCTCAAAGGTGACAGCCATGGCATGTGCAGTGGCGTGGATCAGCATATCGGCATCGGTGACAAGTGCCACATGGCCTTTCCAGAAGAGCAGATCATTGCGTTGGTAGGGGGCATTCGTGGCACCTCCAAGCGCTTGCTGCATGTCGCTGTCTCCGGGGCAGGGGATGCCGCAGGCCAGCAGCGCGGCCTGAACAAGGCCCGAGCAATCAATGCCCCAGCGGCTGTTGCCACCCCAAAGGTAGGGAGTGCCGAGGTAGAGCTGAGCGATCTGCGCCGGATCATCTGAGACCTGGGTCACAGGGGCGAGATGGACGCGCGGCACAAATCCCAATGGGGTTTGCGCAAAGCTTCCACTCTCACCCGAAACCGTCAGGCGGCTGCCGTGGCTCAGGCTGACACGCTCGGCAGATTTGAGGTCCGGTTTGGCATAGGCATGGGTCGCCGGGGCTGCCACCCGATGCGTCGGGATGGTGGACACCCCATGGCAGCCGCTCGGCACATAGCCACAATAGCCGTCCTTTTCCGCCTGAACATAGGACCAGCCGTCCTCATCCCCAAAGACAGTGATCGCATCCCCGTAAAGCAATTGCCGGTCACGTGGCCCGTTGGCTTGTCGGCAAAGGTCAGTGACAGGCGCAGTCATCTGCGCAGTTGCGCGGCGCTTGATCTGCGCGGGATCGGGTGTGGTGCGCGGATCACTCATAGTTTCAGAAGGTCAGGCAGTGCCGCATAAAGCGCGCGTGTGCCTTGCCCGACACCCCCCTTTGGCCGGGCCGGGGCATCGCTGGGTTGCCAGCCGTAAATGTCGAAATGTGCGTAAGCGCTTTCTGTCACGAAGCGCCGCAGGAACAATGCGGCGGTGATGCAGCCCGCAAAACCGCCTTTCGGCGCATTATCCAGATCGGCGATGCCTGGCTCGATCATCTGCTCATACGCGTCGTGAAATGGCATGCGCCAGACCGGATCACATTGCGCCGCTGCGGCCTCTTCAAGAGCGGCGACAAAGGCGGGATCATCCGAGAAATAGGGTGCAAGGTCTGGCCCAACGGCCACGCGCGCGGCCCCGGTCAGGGTCGCCATGGAGATGATCTGATCCGGTTCTTCCTCATCTGCCAGCGCCAACGCGTCTGCCAGCACCAGCCGCCCCTCGGCGTCGGTGTTGTTGATCTCGACCGTCAGCCCCTTGCGGGATGTCAGAATGTCGCCGGGGCGGAAGGCATTGCCCGAGACGCTGTTTTCCACGGCTGGAATGAGCACACGCAGTTGCAGTTTCATGTCGGTTGCCATGATCATATGTGCCAGACCCAGAACCGCGGCGGCCCCGCCCATATCTTTCTTCATCAGCGCCATGGAGGCCCCGGGTTTGAGGTTGAGCCCGCCGGTGTCGAAACACACTCCCTTGCCCACAAGCGTCAATTTGGGTCCCGTCTGACCCCAGCGCACATCAATAAACCGTGGCAGGTGGTCGGCCGCGCGGCCGACCGTGTGGATCATGGGGAAGTTCTGCTCCAGCAGGGCCGCGCCGGTGATCACATCAATCGTGGCGCCATGCTGCTCTGCCAGCGCCCGCGCGGCTTTTTCAAGGTCGGGAGGTCCCATGTCAGATGCAGGCGTGTTGATCAGATCGCGCGTCAGTGCCTCGCCCGCGGCAAGAGCTTCCAGTCTGGCGGCATCTACACCTTCGGGGGCAACCAGTTGTGCCTCAAGCGCACTCTGCTTGCGGTAGCGATCAAACCGGTAGCCCGCCAGCAGCCAGCCCAAAGCTTCGCTTGATGCACCCTCGGCACTCAGACCGCTGGCGAGGCCATAGGTGCCCTTCGGCAATTTCGGAGCGGCAGCGGCAAGGTGAAACCGCGCCCGTCGGCGGCTTTTGGCGCTGCCATAGCCTGCGGCAGCCAATAGGGGCAGGCCGTCCGCACCGGGTACGGCGACCGCCTGTCCCAACCTGCCGGTAAAGCCCTGCGCCTCGATCCAGGTCCGCGCTGTGTCAGGTTGATCTGCCAGCCAGTCTTGCAGGTCATCTTCGGCAACCACATGCAGCGGAATTGCGTCATCGGTGGCGTCGGCGAAGGAGAGGGGCATTGCGGACCTTTCGGATGGGGCGTTTGTCCGCAGCCTAGCGCATCGATCTGTGCCCGCAACGCCTTAGATGGTGAAGTCCTGAATGTCCCAGACCAGCATGAGCGAACGCTCCCCCACCCGGATCAGACGCGACAGGGTGGCCGCCACCGCAGTTGTGTCGCCGCGGTCGATGCAGAGGGTGACATCACGTGCAACCTGGCTCAACGCGGACATGCCAACCTGTTCGGCGATGGCGATCAGCGACCGGCTGTTCTTGCGCAGGTCCGCCCAGGCCCCGTCCCGGAACAGCTGCTCGCAATGCGACAGCCGCATCGCCAGTTCTTCAAGCGCGCGACAGACAACATCTTCTGCCCCCGCCTCCCCCAGTTGAGAGTACAGCGCCCCCAGCCGATCCTGATCGACATGGACAGCCTCCAACGGTTTGATTTGCAAAACCTGCATCACCACTCACCCTTCAAGACCCCCACGGCCAGAGCGCAATTTGGCCCATAGAGATGATGAAATGGTTGAGGCAGGCATGCCTTTTCTCTCGAAACTGTGAAAAATTTGGGATAGGCCTGCGCCGCAGGAAACGGTGACGAGGGGAAACATGTACAGGGTCCGGCCACTGCCAAACTATCTGGTGCAACGCTATCACGGCTGGAAAGCCACGGGCTATGCCGACAACAAGTCCTTTTACAAGCGGCTGGCGACCGATGGTCAGCACCCGCGCGCCATGGTCATTGCCTGCTGTGACAGCCGGGTAAATGTCATTCCGATGTTCGGGGCCGATCAGGGCGAGCTGTTCATCCACCGCAACATCGCCAACCTGGTGCCGCCCTTTCAGCCAGATGGTGATCACCACGGCACTTCTGCTGCTGTTGAATACGCCGTGCGGGTGCTCAAGGTCTCCAACCTGATGGTGATGGGCCATTCCGGCTGCGGCGGGATCAAGGGCTGCATCGACATGTGCAAGGGCAACGCGCCCGATCTTGAGGAAAAGGGCAGCTTTGTTGGCCGCTGGATGGACATCCTGCGGCCCCGGTTCGAACGGGTGGCCGACATCAAGGATGAAGATGCCCAGCAGCACGCGATGGAAAAACAGGCGATCGTCACCTCGCTGGAGAACTTGATGACCTTCCCCTGGATCGAAGAGGCTGTGAGTGCAGGCACGTTGACGCTGCATGGTCTGTGGAACGACATTGGCGAAGGGGGGCTGGAACACTACAACCCCCAGACGGATTCGTTTTCCCCGGTATAAAAGGCACAGCCCATGGACCAACTGCTCTCGCTGGCGGCGGAGAACCTGATCTCGCCCATCATCCTGTCTTTTGTCCTGGGGGTGGCGGCATCGCTGGCGCGGTCTGATCTGAGCATCCCGGAAGCGGTGGCCAAGGGGCTGTCGATTTACCTGCTCTTCGCCATTGGCTTCAAAGGCGGGGTCAGCGTGGCGGCCCACGGCATCGACGGCACGCTCGGACTGGCGCTGCTGGCGGGCATCGTCCTGTCGGCCGCTTTGCCGATGATTGCATTCGCGCTTTTGCGCGTGATGACGCGGATGGACCGGCTCGATGCGGCGGCGGTTGCGGCGCACTACGGGTCGATCTCGATTGTGACTTTTGTGGCGGCAACATCGGTGCTGGAAAGCCGGGGGATCGATTCAGAAGGTTACATGGTCGCCGTGGCGGCGGCCATGGAGGCGCCTGCGATCCTCTCCGCACTCTGGCTGGTGGCCAAGGGCGGTGGCAATGGCAGCAAGGGGATGGACGGTGCCCTCCTGCGGGAGATCATGCTGAATGGCTCCATCGTGCTGCTTGTCGGCAGTTTCTTCATTGGCTGGGCCACCGGCGAAGAGGGCCTGAAGGAAATCGCGCCTTTCATCGTTTCGCCCTTCAAGGGCGCACTGTGTCTTTTCCTGTTGGATATGGGCCTGGTGGCCGGTCGCGGCCTGCGCCAGGGCGGCAAGATCTTGAGCCCGGGCGTCTTCGGCTTTGGCGTGATCATGCCCCTGATCGGCTCGGTCTGCGGACTTGGCTTTGGGCTGATGCTGGGTCTTTCGACCGGTGGCGTGGCGCTCCTGATGGTGCTCTCTGCCTCGGCCTCCTACATCGCTGTGCCCGCTGCCATGCGCGTGGCCTTGCCCGAAGCCAATCCGTCACTTTACCTTACATTGTCGTTGGGCGTGACATTTCCGTTTAACCTGACGCTTGGCATCCCGCTTTATGTGGCGGTCGCGCAAGCCCTGAGTGGAGGCTGAAGAATGCAGACACATCAAGCCAAACGCGTTGAGATCACGATTGAAGCGGTCATGCAGTCGCGTCTGACCGATGCGCTGAAAAAGGCAGGGGTAACAGGCTATACCATTTTGCCGGTGTTCGGCGGCTCCGGGCGGTCCGGCGAATGGAGCCGGTCGGGCCAGGTCAGCCGTGCCTCCGGCATGGTGCAGGTGGTTTGCATCATCAAGCCAGACCGTCTTGATGACCTGCTGGCGGGCGCCTTCGCCGTGGTGGAGCGGCACATCGGCGTGGTTTCCGTGGTGGACTGCGAGGTGCTGAGGGCGGAGCGGTTTTAAACCGGTGTTAACCGATTCCGCCTGAGTGTTGCAGGCATGGAACGCGTGACCCTGAAACTGCCCGACAAGTTATTGCGTGATGCGGCGCGCGTGGCGTCAGCGCAGGATGTGACCATCGGCCATCTGGTGCGGGTATTGCTGGCCAAAGAGGTCGAACGCCGCCTCAACCCGAAAACGCCCAACAGGGCGGATGAGGGGCTCGTCGCCGCTTTGCAAGCGCTCCTCGCGCGAGACATGGCCGAGGCCACAAGCTGGGATGATCTCAGTGATCGATTGTCCCGTCATGGGTACACGCTGCACCCGGCAGGTGGTGGGATCGCCCTCCATAAACTCTCTTGTGGCACTCGGGTCTGCAAAGGATCCGAACTTGGCTTTGCCTATCGCACCCTCGTCCGCCGCTTTCGCGCCGCCATGCCGGATCATCCCCATGGCACGCTGGGCGAGGACTTTCCCGAATACCATCCCGAAAGCAGATCGTTGAGCACGACCGAAAAGGGCCGCTTGCAACGCGCGCTGGAGCCGGTCTTTAAAACTTCTAAGGACTGGGGCAGTCTGATCACCCATCTGGCAAGACGCAGCTACCACTTGCGGCCACAGGGCAGGGGGCTGGCCGTCTACTCCACGCCGCACGGCCGCTATATCTGCAACACTGCCACGGTGGGCTACCGCTATCGCGCGTTGGTCAAAAGGTATGGGGCCCCGATGCCCGGTCATCCACATGGTGCGGATTGGGTGCCACATGCAGTGGAAGAGATGAACTTCGACGTTATTGAGACTGACGTTAAGGTAGGCAGCGCTGCGGGTCTCTCCTAAACCAACCTCGGTTTCGGCCCCACCCTTGCGCGTCTCCTGTCTGGCGGGGCGCTGACCCTTGGTCAAGACAAATAGCCGTATCCCGCAAGCGGGGCCCTCGACGATTTGTCTTGACCAAGCGCCATCCCCCCGCCCGCCCGGTGCCACGCAAGGGCGGCTCCGAAACCAAGCTGGGACAGCGGGTAACTCCCCGCCGCAGGTAAGCCGCGACGGGGGGAGACCTTAGCCTTTCTTGAGGACTTCGCGGCCCAGCAACTCAGCGATTTGGACCGCGTTGAGCGCGGCCCCCTTGCGCAGGTTGTCACTGACGCACCAGAGGTTGAGACCGTTGTCGATCGTGCTGTCCTGGCGGATGCGGCTGATGAAGGTGGCGAAATCGCCGACGCATTCCACCGGCGTGACGTAGCCCCCGTCCTCGCGTTTGTCGATCACCATGACACCGGGTGCCTCGCGCAGGATGTCGCGGGCCTCGTCTTCGTCCAGATGATCTTCGAACTCGATGTTCACGGCTTCTGAGTGGCCGACAAAGACCGGCACGCGCACGCAGGTGGCTGTGACCTTGATCTTGGGATCGACGATCTTTTTCGTCTCCGCGACCATCTTCCACTCTTCCTTGGTGGAGCCGTCTTCCATGAACACATCGATATGCGGGATCACGTTGAACGCGATCTGCTTGGTGAACTTGGAGGGCTCAACCTCGGACGTGGGGTTGTAGATGGCCTTGGTCTGATCCCAAAG
>CAYUSM010000157.1:6843-7339 GCA_964447345.1 uncultured Sulfitobacter sp.
CCTTGCCCGCGCCAGAGACGGACTGGTAGGTGCTGACCACCACGCGTTTGATCGTCGCGCGGTCGTGAAGCGGCTTCAGGGCCACCACCATCTGTGCGGTGGAACAATTCGGATTGGCGATGATGTTCTTGTTTTTCACGTTGTGAATCGCATCCGGGTTCACTTCCGGCACGATCAGCGGGATGTCGGGGTCGTAGCGATAGAGCGAGGAGTTGTCGATCACCACGCAGCCCGCCTTGGCAGCACCCGGCGCGTACTTTTTGGTCGCCTCAGAGCCAACGGCAAAAAGCGCCATGTCCCAGCCAGTGAAATCAAACGTGTCGAGGTCTTTGCATTTGAGTGTCGTGTCCCCAAAGCTGACTTCCGTGCCCAGCGAACGACGGCTGGCCAGAGCCACAACCTCGTCCGTGGGGAACTGGCGCTCGGCCAGGATGTTCAGCATTTCGCGGCCCACATTGCCAGTGGCGCCCACGACGGCGACGCGATAACCCATCTG
>CAYUSM010000158.1:0-7337 GCA_964447345.1 uncultured Sulfitobacter sp.
GCGATGGAGACCAAGGACTTTGCCGAGGTTGACCGGATCAAGGCCGCGCTGGTCGCTGCGGGTATCGAGGTGCAGATGAGCAAGGACGGGGTGAAGCTTACCGCGCCCCCCGGCTTTGACCGTGCACAGTTGGAAGGGGTGCTCTGATGGGACATGCCACACCTCCAAATGTTTCGCGCGCGAAACATTTGTGTAAACAAAGGGTTAACGGGAGGGCGTGTCGATGAGCCGCGAACGCCTCTGTCTTTACGACACCACCCTGCGCGACGGGCAGCAAACGCAGGATGTGCAGTTCTCCACCGAAGAGAAACAACAGATTGCGCGGGCGCTGGACGAACTGGGCGTCGACTACATCGAAGGCGGCTGGCCGGGGGCGAACCCGACGGACAATGCCTTCTTTGACGCGGCCCCCAAGACAGCCGCGAAAATGACCGCCTTTGGCATGACCAAACGTCCGGGCATGTCGGCGCAGAACGATGACGTGCTGGCGGCTGTGCTGAACGCAGGCACGGGGTCGGTCTGTATCGTGGGAAAGACCCATGATTTCCATGTGGAGCGCGCGCTGGGGATCACCCTTGACGAGAACCTCGGCCTTTTGCGCGAGAGCATCGCGCATATCGTGGCCTCGGGCCGCGAGGCGCTGTTCGACGCGGAACATTTCTTTGATGGGTACAAGGCCAATCCGGACTACGCGCTGGCCTGTCTCAAAACGGTGCATGATGCGGGCGCGCGGTGGGTTGTGCTGTGCGACACCAACGGCGGGACGCTGCCTGCCGAAGTCAGTGAGATCACGCGTGCGGTGATTGAGAGCGGCATTCCGGGCGAGGCTCTGGGCATCCATACCCATGACGATACTGAGAACGCCGTGGCCTGTACGCTGGCCGCTGTGGACGCGGGCGCGCGGCAGATCCAAGGCACGCTCAACGGGTTGGGCGAGCGTTGCGGTAACGCAAATCTGACGGCGCTTATTCCGATCCTGCTGCTGAAGGAACCCTATGCCAGCCGGTTCGAGACCGGGGTCAGCAAGGACGCGCTGAAGGGGCTCGTGCGGACAAGCCGCATGCTGGACGAAATCCTTAACCGGGTCCCGCGCAAACAGGCGGCTTTCGTCGGCGCTTCGGCCTTTGCGCATAAGGCTGGGCTGCATGCGAGTGCTATTGCCAAGGACCCTTCGACCTATGAGCACATTGATCCCGCGTTGGTGGGCAATGCGCGGATCATTCCGATGTCCAATCAGGCGGGGCAGTCGAACCTGCGCAAGCGGTTGGCTGAAGCGGGGCTGAAGGTTGAGAAAGGCGATCCCGCACTGGGGCGTATTCTTGAAGACGTCAAGGCGCGCGAGGCGGAAGGCTATGCTTATGACACCGCGCAGGCATCGTTTGAGCTGCTGGCGCGCGAAGCGCTGGGGCAGCTGCCGGAGTTCTTTGAGGTCAAGCGTTACCGGGTGACGGTGGAGCGGCGCAAGAACAAGTACAACAAGACGGTCAGCGTCTCCGAAGCCGTTGTTGTGGTGAAGGTGGATGGCGAGAAACGTCTGTCGGTCAGCGAAAGCATGGACGAGGCGGGCGGTGACCGGGGGCCGGTGAACGCGCTGGCCAAGGCCTTGTCGAAGGACCTTGGGCAGTATTCGGCCATGCTGGAAGACATGCGTCTGGTGGACTTCAAAGTGCGGATCACGCAGGGCGGCACGGAAGCTGTGACGCGCGTCATCATCGACAGCGAGGACGGGCAGGGGCACCGGTGGTCCACCGTGGGCGTCTCGGCCAACATAGTGGATGCGTCTTTCGAGGCGCTGCTGGATGCGATCCGCTGGAAGCTGGTGCGGGATTTGCAGGAGGGTGCGGCGTGAGCGATCCGATGGAAGCGTTTTTCAAACTGCACTCGGACCTGCCCCGTGAGGGGCCGGGGGAACCGGCGGATATCCATTGGGCCGCAGGTTTGGCGGGAACGCCCCGCGATGCCCAGATGGCGGATGTGGGATGCGGTCCGGGTGCGGATATTGCAGCCTTGCTGGAGGTGGCACCGGAGGGACATGTGACCGCACTCGACACGACGGCGGATTTCGTGGCCGCCGCACGCGAGCGGTATGAGGGGGATGCGCGGGTGACGGCGCTGAACGCGGACATGGCGCGGATCATGAACGATTATGACCTGATATGGTGCGCGGGCGCGATCTATTTTCTGGGCGTGACCGAGGCGTTGCGGGCTTGGCGAAAGTCTTTGCGCAAGGGTGGGGTGGTGGCATTTTCGCAAGCTTGCTGGTTCAGCGACACCCGCTCTGACAGGGCGCGGGAGATGTGGGCGCGGGAATATCCCGATATGACCGATGAGGCCGGGGTTTTGGCGCAGGTTGCCGAGGCCGGGTATGTGGTGCTGGGCACCCGGCGGGTGGCTGATGCAGGCTGGGAGGCCTATTTCGGGCCGCTGGATGCGCGGATCGCAGCGCTGCGACCGGGGGCGGATGCCGCGCTGGCGGCGGTTCTGGATGAGGCCGAGGAAGAAGCCGCGTGTTGGCGCGCGCACCGGGATGAATACGGGTATCTGCTGGTGGTCGCGCGGCCCGTATGAGCTTTGACGCGGACCTCACCGCCTGCGCGGCGCTGGTCGAACGGGCCGATCCGGGACGCTTTCGCGCGGTGATGGCGGCGCCGGTGGCAGCACGGCGGGTGCTGTTCCCGCTTTATGCCTTCAACGTTGAGGTGGCCCGCGCGCCCTGGGTCACGCAGGAGGCGATGATCGCGGAGATGCGGCTGCAGTGGTGGCGGGATGTCTGTGAGGAGATCGCCGAAGGGCGCCCTGTGCGGCGGCATGAGGTGGCCACGCCGCTGGCGGCGGTGATTGGGCCGGAGCAGGCGCGGCTGCTGGACGAACTGGTCGCGGCGCGGCGGTGGGATGTCTACAAGGAGGCCTTTGAGGATGAGGCGCATTTTGAGCGCTACATGGACCAGACGGCGGGACATCTGACTTGGGTGGCGGCGCAGGCCTTGGGCGAGGCGGACGAAGGCGTGGTGCGCGACGCGGCCCACGCTGCTGGCGTGGCGGCCTGGTTGAGGGCGATCCCGGAGTTGGAAGCGCGTGGACGCGTGCCGCTGATGGATGGGACGGCTGAGGGTGTGGCATCTCTGGCGCGGGGAGCGATGGAGCGGCTCGCCAGCGCGCGGCGCAACAGGCGCAAGGTGTCCAAAGCGGCGCGGCCCGCGATGTTGCATGTGGGGCAAGCGGACATTGTGTTGCAAGCGGCGGTGAGGGAGCCCCGCAGCGTTGCAGAAGGGCGTTTGCCTGATCCGGTTGCATCGGATCGAGGGCTGTGGTGGCGGGTGTTGAGCGGGCGGTGGTGAAGACCGGAGATCGGCTCTTGGACTTTGGCAAACGCCCGGAATCAATGGCCGCTTGCGGCCACCGGGTAGCGCCTGCCCCTTCAGCGGGCAGGCGCTTTGGCTATGCTGGGTGCTTAGGTCAGAGCGAAGATGACACGACTGCCATAAAGTACGATCGCTCAGAGGTCAGGGCGCCTCCGCAGGGGCAGGCGCTGCCCGGTGCAGGTTGTGCTCAACGTCGGGCCTAGGCCGCCGCCGATTTCGGCCGCATCACCAGCCAGATCAGCGAGCCACCTGCCAGCACCAGGAAGGGGATCATCGCCATATTCACGGCAGCCCAGCCCGTTGCGGCATCCCCGCCGGAGCAGTTCATCAGGCCGCCAGAGGCGAGGGATGCCAGTGTCACGCCACCAAAGACCAGAAGGTCATTGAGGCCCTGCATGCGGCCGCGTTCTTCGGGGGTATGGGAGCCTGCGAGCATGGTGGTTGCCCCGATGAAGCCGAAGTTCCAGCCGAGGCCCAACAGGATCAGGGCGACGTAGAAGTTCGTCAGCTCCACGCCCTGCAGGGCGACGATGCCTGCGGCACCGAGAATGGCGATGCCAAGGCCCATGATGCGCTCAACCCCGAAGCGGGCAATCAGATGGCCCGTGAAGAAGGAGGGCGCGAACATGGCCAGCACGTGTCCGGTGACGATGTTGGAGGCGTCCGCGACGGCGAAGCCGCAGCCCACAACGGCAAGCGGTGTGGAGGTCATCACGAGGTTCATCAGCGCGTAGGACACCATGGCGCAGATCACGGCAACTGCGATGCGGGGCGTGGTCAAAAGCTCCCAGCGGGTGCGGCCATGGGGGCTGTCCACAGTCGGCTTTGGTGGCTTGGGGATGTCGAGCAGGAAGAAGAGCGCCATGCCCAGCACATTGAGGACCATCGCGGCGATGTAGACCGGGAAGAAACGCATGACAGTGGCGTCCGGACCGCTGGACAGGATGGAGACCAGCTGTGGGCCGATCACGGCGGAGATGAGGCCGCCTGCCATGACGTAGGAAATCGCTTTCGGACGAAATACTTCAGAGGCCGTGTCAGCCGCTGCGAAACGGAAAAAACCCTGTGATGACATATAGATACCGGTCAGGTAGCTGCCCAACAGGAAGACCCAGAAATTTGAGATCGTCAGCGCATAGGCGCAGATCACAGCACCGATGAGACCGCCAATGGCACCGACCAGAAAGCCTGCGCGGCGTCCGAAGGTTTGCATCACGGTCGACAGCCAGGGGGCCGTGGTCATGGAGCCGAAGACGATCATGGAGATCGGCAGCGTCGCAAGGCAGACATTTGGTGAAAGCTGCTGACCGGCGAGGCCGCCGATCACGAAGATCATGGTGATTTGGCTGCCCAGGAAGGCCTGTGCTGCGACCAGCACGGCTACGTTGCGCTTGGCGCGGGTGTCGTCGATCATGTCTGCGTCCTCTTGGCCGCAGGGGTATCGGTCCTGTGCGGGAGGGGCAAGCCCTCGCGGACGCGGCTTTGGACTTGTGATCGGGAATGGCAGGCTTAAGGTCGCGCGGATGGGAAACGTCACGAAAATCCTCTTGCTGGCAGGAACGACAGAGGCGCGTCAGATCGCGCTGGCCTGTGGTGCGCGCGGGATCGCGCTGGAAACTGTGATGTCGGAGGCACCGCGCGGGATGACGCCCATGCCGGTGGCTTATGAGGTCTTGGATGCTGTGACCGCAGATGTGCTTGCGGCGCGGACGGCAGAGGTGGATGCCGTGATTGATGCCAGTCACGGATTTGACAGCGCGATGACGTCGGCTGGTTTTGCGGCGGCACAGGCAGCGGGCCTGCCGGTGCTGTCGGTAACGCGGGATGCCTGGGACATCAGTGAGGATGTCCATTGGCGTGCGGCGCGGGATGTGGCGGCGACCAATGCGATGATTCCTGAGGACGCACGGGTTTTTGCAGCGACCGGGTGGGGGAGCCTGCCCGACTTTGCAGCGTTTCGGGGCGCGCGGTTGTACCTGCGGCAGACAACAGCGCATGACCGGCAGCCGCCTTATGACTTTGTGGAGCTTGTCTTTGGAGACGCCCCTTTCACCGCAGAAGGCGAAAGGGCGCTCTTTGAGCGATTGGGCATTGAGCTGTTGATCTGCCGCAACCTTGGTGGGGTGCCGAGCCGTCCCAAGCTGGAAGCGGCAAAGGCGATGGGGTTGCCAGTCATCCTGATTGACCGACCTGCCAAGCCGGAGGGTCTGCAGATTGTGCGGACGGTGGATGAGGTCATGGCCTGGGTGGATGCGCTGTGATGCAGCGGATCATAAAGGGTGACGCCGATGTGGCGGAAGGCGCGGCATGGCTGGCGGCGGTTGAGCCGCGTTTTGCCTATGCGCTGGAGCAGACGGGGCCGTTGCCCCTGCGGTTGCGACCCGACGGGTTTGCGGGGCTTCTTGATATCATCATCAGTCAGCAGGTGAGCGTGGCGTCGGCTGCGGCCATCCGGGCGCGGGTCAATGAAGCGGGGTTCACCTCGGAAGATGCGGTGCGGGCGGTGGATGAAGAGGCGCTGCGCGCTGTGGGGTTGAGCCGTCCGAAGGCGCGGTACCTGCGCATACTGGCTGCCGAAGGTCTGGATTATGCCGGGCTGCATGATTTGCCGAACGAGGAAGTTCTTGCGCGGTTGACTGCAGTAACTGGCATTGGTCCCTGGACGGCACAGGTCTATCTGATGTTTTGCATGGGGCGTGCGGATGCCTTTCCGCCGGGCGATTTGGCGCTTCAGGTGGCGGCTGAGGGGCTTTTTGAGTTGCCGGAGCGCCCAAAGCCGGAGGCGCTGGCAGAGATGGCAAAGGCGTGGTCACCCTGGCGGTCGGTTGCGGCCCGGACGCTCTTTGCCTACTACCGGGTGTTGAAGAACAGGGAAGGGCTGGGATGACACGGGTATTGAATGCAGAGCGTCGCGCGGCGCAATCGGGCGAGACCCGGTCGATTGTCGTCTTTTTGCATGGCTATGGGGCGAATGGCGCGGACCTGCTGGGGCTGGCCGATCCGTTGGGAGAGCATCTGCCGGATACGATGTTCGTGGCCCCGGATGCGCCGGAGAATGTGCCGGGCATGCCAAACGGTTTCCAGTGGTTCCCGATCCCCTGGATCGACGGATCGTCCGAGGAAGAATCAGAACGCGGCATGCGGCAGGCGATTGATGACCTCAACGCCTTTCTGGATGCGTTGATGGTGGATGAGGATGTGCTGCCCGAACAGGTGGTCCTCTTCGGCTTTTCGCAAGGCACGATGATGGCGCTGCACGTCGCTCCGCGCCGGGAGGATGAGGTGGCGGGCATTGTGGCCTTCTCAGGCCGTCTGCTGAGCCCTGAGACGCTGAAGGACGAAGTTGTGGTGCGCCCGCCGGTCCTGCTGGTCCACGGGGATCAGGACGATGTGGTGCCGCCGCAATCGTTGCCGCAGGCGGCCGAAGCGCTGCAGGAGGCGGGGTGGCAGGACGTCTATGCCCATGTGATGAAAGGTACAGCGCATGGGATCGCGCCTGACGGGTTGAGCGTCGCGCTGGCCTTTATGCGCGACAAGCTGGGGCTTTGAGCGAAGCGTCGTGAAAGCGTAACATTCAGGCGTCACTTCTTGCCGCGACATCTTGTGCAAAGCTTTGGCTTGCAAGCCGAAAACCACGAGATATAGTCGAATAAAACGGGTTAGGGACGCGAGCAATGGACGGCGATTTCAGGACCGAGTTTACCAGGCAACCGGCGGGGCTCAGACACAGGCCCGCGCTGGTGCTGAATGCGGATTACCGACCGTTGAGTTACTATCCGCTCTCGCTTTGGCCCTGGCAGGATGCCATCAAGGCCAAGTGGCTGGAGCGGGTCGACATTGTTGCTGAATATGACGATGTGGTGCGAAGCCCGACCATGACCCTGAAAATCCCGTCGGTCGTTGTTCTGAAAGACTATGTCAAACCTCAAAAGCGCGTGGCCTTCACGCGCTTTAATTTATTTCTGAGGGACGAAT
>CAYUSM010000159.1:0-7282 GCA_964447345.1 uncultured Sulfitobacter sp.
TGTGCTCTTGCCAGTGCTGTTGAAGATCGTCGGTGTTGACTGGCTGGGCTGGCCTACTGACATCGTGGCGCATCTGCAGCTGGTGATCGTTGGCGGCCTGATTGTCATGTTCCTGATCCTGGAGCCGCATGGGCTGGCGCAGCTGTGGCGCGTGGCCAAGGAGAAGTTGAGATTGTGGCCTTTCCCGCACTGACGGGTGGGCCAAGATGGGTGCCAGCACCCATCCTACGTTGGCGGCGTGGTGCCGTCTGGAAGCAAGAAAGATCGGATAAAATCCAAGGGAGGAAACACCGATGAACTTGAAACTGGCAAGCTGGGCCACAGCGGCCCTGATGGCAGCAAGCCCCGTGATGGCGGACCTTGTGTTCCCGTCGCTGAGCTACCGCACCGGGCCTTATGCGGCGGGTGGCATCCCGTTTGCGGATGGCTATGCGGATTACTTCACCATGCTGAACGAGCGTGATGGGGGCATTGGCGGCGTGATGACACGCCTTGTGGAATGCGAAACCGGGTACAACACCGAGAAAGGTGTGGAATGCTATGAGGCGACGAAGGGCGAAGGCTCGCTGGTGTATCAGCCGCTTTCCACCGGCATCACCTATCAGCTGATCCCCAAGACGACAGCCGATGACATCCCCATGCACACCATGGGCTATGGTCGGACCTCGGCCGCGAACGGCGATGTGTTCAGCCACACGTTCAACTATCCTGCGAACTACTGGAATGGTGCGTCTGGTGCCATCAACTATCTGCTGGGCGAAAACGGCGGTGATCTGAACGGCAAGAAGATTGCGCTGGTCTATCACAACTCTGCCTACGGCAAGGAGCCCATCCGGACGCTGCAGGAGCTGTCCAAAAAGCACGGCTTTGAGTTCAAGGAAGTGCCTGTTGACCACCCCGGTCAGGAGCAGAAGTCCCAGTGGCTGCAGATCCGCCGTGACCGTCCTGACTATGTCATCATGTATGGCTGGGGCGTGATGAACCAGGTGGCTGTTCAGGAAGCCGCGAACATCCGTTTCCCGATGGAGAACTTCATCGGCATCTGGTGGTCGGGTTCCGAGAACGACGTGCTGGCAGCGGGTGACGCGGCCAATGGGTACAAGGCGCTGACGTTCCACGGTGTGGGCAGCGACTTCCCGGTCTTTGACGACATCCAGACACATGTGGTCGACAAGGGTCTGGCTGCAGGTGCAGGCGATCAGATCGGTACGGTGCTTTACAACCGCGGGCTTTATGCGGCGATGCTGGCGGCGGAAGCCGTGAAGACGGCGCAGGAAATCCACGGCACGGCTGACATCACGCCAAGCCAGATGCGCGACGGCATGGAAGCCCTGGAGATCACCGAAGAGAAGATGGCGGCCCTTGGCCTGCCGAACTTCGGTCCGACCTTCTCGGTCTCCTGCGAGAACCACGGCGGTACCGGCCTTGTGGGTGTGACCCAGTGGGATGCGTCCTCCAAGACATGGTCGCTGATCTCTGACTTTGCGGAGACCGACATGGATGTGATCGGGCCGCTGATCGAGGAAGACTCCGCTGCGTATGCGGCTGAGAACAACATCGAAGGCAATTGTTCTTGATGTGACCTTTCCCCGGCCGTGGCGCGTGCTGCGGCCGGGGAATTTGAATTGTATTGGAAAGATGAAGATGCTTGACGCAGCACCCAATTCCCAGTCGGACGCGCAGGTCGAGAACGTCCTTGAGGTCAACAATATCGAGGTGATCTACAACCACGTGATCCTTGTGCTGAAGGGGGTGAGCCTGAATGTGCCGAAAGGCGGGATCACAGCCCTTCTGGGGGGCAATGGGGCGGGCAAGACCACGACGCTCAAGGCGATCTCGGGGCTGCTGGCCTCTGAGCGTGGCGAGGTGACCAAGGGGTCGATCAAGTATCGGGGCGAGGACATCGCCCATGCGGACCCGGCGGAGACCGTGAAGAAGGGTGTTGTGCAGGTGATGGAAGGCCGTCACTGTTTTGAGCACCTGACCGTTGAGGAGAACCTGCTGACCGGGGCCTATACGCGCACCGACGGTTCAGCGGCGATTCAGCAAGACCTTGAGATGGTCTATGATTACTTTCCACGCCTGAAAGAGCGGCGGAAAAGCCAGGCCGGATATACCTCTGGTGGCGAGCAGCAGATGTGCGCTGTGGGCCGGGCGCTGATGTCCAAGCCCGAGACCATCCTGCTGGATGAGCCCTCAATGGGGTTGGCGCCGCAGCTGGTGGAACAGATTTTCGAGATCGTGAAGACGATCAACGAAAAGGAAGGCGTGACCTTTCTGCTGGCGGAGCAGAACACCAACGTGGCGCTGCGTTTTGCGCATTACGGCTACATTCTGGAGTCCGGTCGCGTGGTGATGGACGGCCCTGCGGCGGATCTGCGTGAGAACCAGGATGTGAAGGAATTCTATCTGGGCATGTCGGATGAGGGGCGGAAGTCCTTCCGCGATGTGCGCTCTTACCGTCGGCGCAAACGGTGGCTGTCCTGACGTAGTTGCGATGGGTGCAAGCACCCATCCGACGGACCCGACGTATCAGATGTAGGATGGGTGCTTGCACCCGTTATGGACGGAGCAAAGTCATGGCGGACTCGCCCTTTTTCGATGACCTGGAGACACGAACCGCCGATGCGCGGGAGGCGGCACAGACCGCGGCCCTGCAAGAGCGTCTGGCGGCGATCAGTGTGGCCCCGGCAGACTGGCGCGCAGCGGCGGCTGAGGTGCGTCGGGTTGAGGACCTGCCCAAACTGCCTGTGCTGCGGAAGTCAGACCTGGTGGAATGGCAGAAGGCCCGCCCCCCGTTCGGTGGGATCGAGGTGCAGAACATCACCCATGTCTTCCAGTCACCCGGGCCGATCTATGAGCCCGGCGGCTCAAGCCACGACTGGTTTCGGATGGGCCGCTTCCTGCATGCGGCGGGCCTTGGGGCGGATGATATTGTGCAGAACTGCTTTGGCTATCATCTGACGCCTGCGGGGCACATGTTTGAAAGCGGCGCAAGGGCCGTGGGTGCCAGGGTGCTGCCTGCCGGTGTGGGCCAGACCGAATTGCAGGTCACTGCGGCGCGGGACGTGGGCACAACCGCCTATGCGGGCACGCCGGACTACCTCAAGATCATTCTTGAAAAGGCGGATGAGATGGGCGTGTCGCTGGGGATCACCAAGGCGGCGGTTGGCGGTGGTGCGCTCTTCCCCTCCTTGCGCCAGTACTATGCGGACCGGGGCATTTCCTGCCTGCAGTGTTACGCAACGGCGGACATCGGCAACATCGCCTACGAAAGCCCGGCGATGGAAGGGATGATCATCGATGAGGGGGTGATTGTTGAGATCGTCACGCCCGGAACCGGTGATCCCGTTGCACCGGGTGAGGTGGGTGAGGTCGTTGTGACGGCGCTGAACCCGGACTACCCGCTGATCCGATTTGCCACCGGTGATCTCAGTGCCATCATGGAGGGCACATCACCCTGCGGACGGACCAATACGCGCATCAAGGGCTGGATGGGGCGTGCGGACCAGACCACCAAGATCAAGGGCATGTTCGTGCGGCCCGAACAGGTGGCGGCGCTGGTCGCGCACCATGACGAGATCAGCAAGGCCCGCGTGGTGGCCAGCCGCGCAGGTGAACAGGATGTCATGACCGTGCATATCGAGAGCGCGGGGGGCGACAAGGACGCCTATGCCAAATCGGTGGCCGATTTGCTGAAGCTCAAAGGCGAAGTGATTGTCGTTGACCCGGGGTCCCTGCCGAAAGACGGTTTGGTGATCGAGGATCAGCGTACATACGATTAACATTTAGGCGTTCGCCCCCTCTGTTTTGCCTGTCTCTTTAGAAACGAGCCATTATCCGGGGATTTTGCGATTTGCATGTCATATGACATTGCCTAATCCCCCTTAGGTTGTATGGTCGCGCGGTGTGCGGAGATCAACAATGCGGCTAAAGCAGGGCAAGCGGGCAAAGGCGGTGGCAGAGCCGGGTCTGAGTCTGAAGAAAATTGATGCGAGCCCCGGTATGGGGAGTCGCAGTGCCGCGATTGGAGGCGATACGGGCGGTGTATTGGCGACGGCGGATGCGAAGGTTGCCGAGAAGACATCTGCTGCTGACAGCAAGTCCGATCTTCGGCATGTACCGACGCTGGAACACGTCCCGCCCGACTTGCCAAAACGCTCTCCCATCCCGGTGATCCTGATCGGCTGCATTGTCTTTCTGCTGATCCTGATCCTGTTCTGAGGTTAAAGCGGCACGCCGCGGACTGGTATTCCTGACTGAAATGATCGAAATAGGGGCATGACCTATCCCACTGCCCCCATGCCAGGTAAATCCGTGACCCGTGACGGGCTGCGCGGTGTATCCGTGGTGGCGTTGGTGGCAGCATTGATCTGCGCCTTGCCCATGGTGGCCGTGCTGATTGCTGCACTGAGTGGTGGGACCGAGACAGTTCAGCATTTGCTCTCAACAGTGCTGGGCGAATACACCCGGACGACCCTGCTGCTGGTGCTGCTGGTGTCCATCGGGACCTTTGCGCTGGGAGTGGGAGCCGCCTGGCTGGTGACGATGACGCGCTTTCCCGGTGTGCGTTTTCTGGAGATCGCACTGGTGCTGCCACTGGCCTTTCCGGCCTATGTGCTGGCCTATGCCTATACATCGCTGTTGGACCATCCGGGTATTGTGCAGACGACGCTGCGGGATGTCACAGGATGGGGCCCGCGCGATTATTGGTTTCCGGAGATCAGGTCACTTGGCGGTGCTGCCCTGATGCTGACACTGGTGCTGTATCCTTATGTCTATCTGTTGGCGCGGGCGGCATTCCTGCAGCAAAGCGGGACGACCTTTCTGGCGGCCCGCGCGCTGGGGTCCTCTGCCTGGGCGGCATTCTTCAAGGTCAGCCTGCCGCTGGCGCGGCCTGCGATTGCGGGGGGCGTGTTGCTGGCGGTGATGGAAACAATCGCGGATTTTGGCACGGTGGCCTACTTCGGCGTTCAGACCTTTGCCACGGGCATCTATACATCCTGGTTCTCGCTCTTCGACCGTGTGGGGGCAGCGCAGCTGGCGCTTTGTTTGCTGAGCTTCGCGCTGCTCATCGCGATGCTGGAGCGCATCCAGCGGGGGCGGGCGAAGTACCATGATCCCGCACGGCGTGCCCAGGCGATGCCACCCATGGAACTGCGGGGCTGGAGTGCGGCCTTTGCCGTGATTGCCTGCGGCATCCCGGTGGTGTTTGGCGCGCTGCTGCCGATTGTGGTGCTTTTCGAGATGGGGCTGGGGTCAGAGCAGGACTTGCTGAGCCCTCGGTATCTGGGGTTCATCCGCAATTCCGTCACACTTGCGGGGATCGCGGCACTGGTCACGGTGACTGCAGCCGTTGCGATTGGATTCTACCAAAGGTTGAGTCCAGGGCGCTTGTCGCGGGGGGCCGGATACATCGCGCGACTGGGTTATGCCGTGCCGGGTGGTGTGATCGCTGTGGGTCTGCTGGTGCCCTTTGCGGCATTTGACAATGCGCTGGATGCCTGGATGCGCGAGACCTTTGATATCTCGACCGGGCTGCTGATCACCGGGTCGATCTGGCTTCTGATTGCGGCATATCTGGTGCGCTTCCTCGCCGCGGCTTTGGGGGCCTATGAAGGAGGGCAGGCGATGGTGCATCAGAACATGGACGCCGCTGCCCGTTCGCTGGGTCAGACCCCGCTTGGCACGCTGCGCCGGGTGCATCTGCCAATCTTGGCACCGTCGCTTTTGACGGCGCTGCTGATTGTCTTTGTGGATGTGATGAAAGAGCTGCCCGCGACGCTGATCATGCGGCCCTTCAACTTTGACACGCTTGCGGTACAGGCCTACCGGCTGGCCTCGGACGAGCGGCTGGATGGGGCGGCAGTGCCGTCGCTGGTGATTGTGGCGATGGGTTTGCTGCCTGTGATCCTGATTTGCCGCCAGGTCGGGCGGGGCAAGTAGGGCGCGGGGTCAGGCCCTCGTTTCCCAAGTGGCCTTTTCAATCCGCCAGCTTTGCCAGACGTCTTGTCGGCCACCAAGGATGAGGCTGCCTTCTGACACCATGATTGCCCCAAGTTTCGCCGTTGCGCGTTGCGATCTGAGGTTGGTTGGGTCGATGTGCAGCCAGACTGCATCGACCGTTTGAAAGGCATGATCCAGCATCAGTTTCTTCATTGCGACGTTGGTGACACCGCCCCACCAGTCGCGTCCCAGAAAGGTGTAGCCGATGGCTACCCCATGCGGGTCCTCTGGCGGGGTGTAGTAGCGGGAACAGCCGATGATCTGGTCGCCGTCAGTCGCGCAGATGGCGAGCGTGCCGCCGCTGGCGAGGAGAGTGGCGAAATAGGGCTCAAAGACCGCGCGTTGGTGTCGGTTTTTCGCGGGATGTCCGGCCCAAATCAGAGGGTCGCTTGCTACCGCGAACAGCGGTTCGAGGTCGGTTGCGTGTAGGGGGCGCAAGTGCAGCCTGGAGCCGCTTAGTACAGGCTGTGGGTCAAAATCTGGGTGCATGGAACTGCTCGGACAAAAAGGGCGCACAAATCCGCGCGCCCTTTTGTTTTGAGCCATGGTTCTGGCCGCGTCTACGGCGACTTTGTACCCATACGATCCTTGACCGAGGGCCCTTGAAGGTCCGATCAGACCGGCGTGACTTTCTCGGTCGGCATCTTGTCCTGGGTCTTGGTCTCGAAATCTGATGCGTCGTGGCGTTCATGCAGCTGCATCGAGAGGTCATCGCCAAACGCGCGGTTGACCATGCGTCCGCGCGTGACGGCGGGCCGGGCGTCGATCTTTTCCGCCCAGGCCAGCAGGTTCTTGTAGGAGGTCACATCGAGGAACTCAGCCGCGTTGTAGAGACGCCCCAGCACCAACTGGCCGTACCACGCCCAGATGGCCATATCGGCGATGGAGTATTCGCCTGCCATCCACTCATTCTCGGCCAGGTGACGGTCAAGCACGTCCATCTGGCGCTTGGCTTCCATGGTGAAGCGGTTGATGGCGTATTCGTCCTTGTGTGGCGCGTAGGCGTAGAAATGGCCAAAGCCCCCGCCAAGGTAAGGTGCGCTGCCCATTTGCCAGAAAAGCCAGCTCATCATCTCGGTCCGCTGACCTGCGTCCTTGGGGATGAAGGCGTCAAAGGTTTCGGCGAGGTGCAGCATGATGGAGGCGCTTTCAAAGACGCGCTGCGGTTTGTCACCGGAGTGATCCATCATCGCCGGGATCTTGGAGTTGGGGTTGGCGGAGACAAAGCCGGAGGTGAACTGATCCCCCTCCATGATGTTGATCAGCCATGCGTCGT
>CAYUSM010000160.1:0-7269 GCA_964447345.1 uncultured Sulfitobacter sp.
CGCCAACTGCGAGAGACACGAAAGGCCGCCCCCACAAGGGGCGGCCTTTTTGCATCTGACTGGCATGATGGGTGCAAGCATCCATCTTACGGGGATAAGGCAGGGAGGTTACGCTGCGACCATTCTTGCATCCGCCGCCGCCAGATGCCGAAAAGCACTGACAACCCCTTCCCGGCTGGCTAGAATATCCACATGGGACTCACACATCGCCTTTTCATGCCATTGCTGGTGGGCATGCTTTGCATCCTGCCTCTGATGGCCCTTGCCGCTGACATTGACCGATTTGCGGGCGTCTATACCGGCGAGACGGAGGTTGAGATTAACGGCGAGCCGGTCAAACGCGACATGAGTGTAACGATTGAGCCCTCAAAAGAGGGGTTCATGTTAAGCTGGACCTCGACGACGTACAGGCCGGATGGGCGCGTGAAGACCGCGAAATACGATATCGAGTTCGTGCCAAGCGCGCGGGAGCATATCTTTCAGGCCGCGATGCAGACCAATCTCTTTGGCAAGGCCACGCCCCTTGATCCTTTGAAGGGTGAGCCCTTTGTCTGGGCGCGGTTTGAGAATGACACGTTCTCGGTCTTCTCGCTCTTCATCAACGAAGTGGGCGGCTACGAGATACAGGAGTTCCACCGGACGCTGGTGGATGACGGGCTGGACCTTGTTTTCAGACGTCTGCGCAACGGTGTGCCGGAGCGCGAGATCAACACGCTGCTGACGCGGCAGGAGTAAGCTTTCCATTGTGCACCGGAAGGGTCCGGTGCAGCGTCAAGCGTGAAGGACCTTGAATCATGTCCCGCCCCTTTGCCGATCCGGACACCGTCCATCCGCTGCAGAATGCCGATGGCTCGCCCATGCTGAGTACCGTTTTTCTGCGACCAGCGGTCAATCATCCCAGGATGGAGGTTGGCGCCTATACCTATGCCAGCGCCTTTGACCCGCCGGATAACTGGGCGGGACGGCTGGCCCCGTACCTTTTTGAGTTCAGCCCTGAGAAGCTGACAATCGGGAAGTTTTGTCAGATTGCTGACGGGGTCACCTTTGTCACCGCGTCAGCCAATCATCGATATGACGGGATGTCATCCTATCCCTTTGCGATCTTCGGAGGCGGTCCTATGGAGGAGCGTCCCTCCATGCCTGATCCGGGACCGGATACGGTGATCGGCCATGATGTCTGGCTGGGGAAGGATGCCACGGTGCTGCCGGGCGCGCGTATTGGGAATGGGGCAATCATCGGCGCTGGCGCGGTCGTGCGAGGGGAGGTGCGCGACTACACGATTGTGGCAGGCAATCCCGCACGCGTTGTGCGCGAAAGGGTGAGCGCCGCAGATGCCGAACGGCTCGCCCGGATTGCCTGGTGGGACTGGCCGATTGAGACGATTCTGGCCTCTGAGGCCGAGATCATGGGCCGTGATCTCGATGCGCTGGAGGCGATTTCGCCCACTTCTTAGGCGGGATACCAAAGTATGCTGAAAAAGTTGCCGCTGGCCGCCTTTTGCTGCACCTGCAAAAGGGCGGGCAAAACGTTCAACGGTATCAGGGGCAATCGGCCATTTTGCATGCGCAGCATTGATCGATTGTATACGATGGTCTACCGTTAAGTTATTAAAATCATTTGATATTTTCAGAAAACCCTGCGACTCAGAACTGAGAATGCAGGGAGGAACGCACATGGATCAGGTCAACTTGGGCGCTTGGATTGACCGCAGCGACACTGTCGAGGGTGGCATTTCTGCCCAGCAGTCAAAGCTGATCCATGCCACCCTTGGGCTACCCGGAACGGCAGCCCCCGCAGACGGTGAGATGCTGCCGCATCTGTGGCATTGGTATGCCTTTCCGCCGACTGCTGGCATGGACGGTCTTGGCGAGGATGGCCATCCGCGGCTGGGGGACTTCATGCCGCCTGTGCGTTTGAACCGGCGTATGTGGGCCGGGGGCAGTCTGGAGTTCCGCGCACCTCTGCGGGTGGGTGAGCCGCTGCGCAAACGCACGACCATCGCCAGCATATCCGAGAAATCGGGTGCCGCAGGGGATATGGTCATCATCGGGCTGGACCACGAGGTGCACGGCACCAGCGGGCTGGCTGTGATCGAGCGCCAAAACGTTGTCTATTTGCAGATCCCGGACCATTACGCGCCACCAAAAGTGACGCCGTCGCCTGACGCGGCAGCCGTGGTGGAAGCGGTCGATGTGAGCACACCGCTGCTCTTCCGGTACTCCGCGATCACCTTCAACGCCCACCGCATCCACTATGATCTGCCTTATACGCAGCAGGTGGAACATTATCCTGATCTTGTGGTGCATGGACCGCTGCAGGCGCAATTGCTGATGGACATGGCAACGCGGCAGCGTGGCAGCGCGCCGCAGTTGTTCTCTTATCGCGGGGTGCATCCGCTTTTTGTCCGTGATGCCGTCGATCTGAGGGCAGTCAAATCCTCAACATCGGAATGGTCGCTTAGCGTGAATGCGGATGGCGCGCGGCAGACCATGCAAGCCAATGCCATGTGGGAGATTTAAGCGATGAGCCAGATTTTGAATGGAATGCGTGTTGTTGAAGGCTCAGCCTTTGTCGCGGTACCGCTGGCAGGTATGACGCTGGCCCAGATGGGGGCGGATGTGATCCGTTTTGACCGCATTGGCGGTGGGCTTGATGCAGGCCGCTGGCCGGTGGCCCCCTCGGGCCAGAGCCTTTTCTGGGCGGGGATGAACAAGGGCAAGCGATCCATCGCGGTGGATATGAAATCACCCGAGGGGCAGGAGCTGATCACGCGGATCATCACCGCCCCCGGTGACGATGCGGGCATGTTTCTGACCAACCTGCGCGTGCGGGGTTGGATGGACCATGAGACGTTGAGCCAGCATCGCCGCGATCTGATCATGGTCACGCTGATGGGAGACAGGCATGGCCGCCCGCAGGTCGACTACACAGTCAATCCGGCCTTGGGCATTCCTGACATCACGGGGCCTGAAGGCTATGCGAACCCCGTTGCCAATGCGTTGCCCGCTTGGGACCTTGTTGCAGGCAACATGGTGGTGTCCGCCCTTTTGGCAGCAGAACGGCACCGGTTGCGCACGGGCGAAGGGCAGGATGTTGAACTGTCATTGAAGGATGTGGCAGCGGCGACGTTGGGGCATCTGGGCATGATCGGCGACGCGGTACTGAATGATACCGCACGGGGCAAGTCGGGCAATGCGCTTTACGGTGCCTATGGTCAGGACTTCATTTGTGCGGATGACAGGCGGGTTATGGTCATCGGGCTGACGGGGCGGCAATGGGCGGCATTGGTAAAAGTTACTGAATCGGCAGCGGCGATTGAGGCGCTGGCATCCGAGACGGGAATGAATCTTCGGGATGAAGGCGTTCGGTGGGAGTTGCGTCACCGCATCACGGAGATTTTCAAACCGTGGTTTGCCGCACAGTCGTCCGCCATCGTTGGCCGGAAACTGGACGAGGCCGGGGCAACCTGGTCCCACTTCCGCACAATCAAGGAAGCTGTCACTGAGGATGTAGATTTGTCTCCTGAGAACCCGATGTTCGAAAAGCTGCATCAGCCCGGACTGGGGACATTTCCCGTGCCGGGGACGCCTGTGACCTTCTCTGGCCATGCGAGAAAACCGGCGGCCAAGGCACCGGTACTTGGGGCGCACACGGAAGAGATACTGGGTGATGTTGTCGGAATGGACGACACGGAGATCGCGCAACTGTTTGATACTGGCATCGTTCAGAGCCCGAACTTTGCCGTTTCGCGTGACGTTGCTTGACCTGTCCCTGAAACAAGAAAAAGCCCCCGCAGAATGCGGAGGCTTTGATCGGCAGGCAGAAGGTGTTTAGGCCGCTTTGCGGTTCACCCCGCCTGTTGCGATGTCGGTCATGCGGCGGTCGCCGTCATAGGTTTCATCCAGCTGCTTTTCCAAAATCGCCGCGTCACCGTCTTGGCCAAGGCGGTTGGCGAAGGCCACGAGACAGCCGTAGCCCGCCAGCGCATAATGCACCATCCGCTGATACTGGGTGATGATCATGGCGTCGCGTGTTGCGTCGTCGCCAAACTCGGCGTCCAGCACATGGTCGTGCACTTCTTTCACAAGGCCTTCCATGCCTTTGCAGTGCTCGCCTTCGGGATCGATGTTATGTTCCGCACAGATGGATTTCAGCTTGTCCATGCCGGTGCTGATGCCGTTTGCCCCTGCGATCAGCGCTTCGCTCAGGTCCTTGTCAGTGGCCGCGCGGCCCAGTGCGGTGGTGGCTTCCAGTGACTGCTTGCAGGCGCTGTAGAGGTCTTGAAGTTGATCGTGATAAACGTCTTTGAGGCTATGAAGTGCCATGTTGCATCTCCTTTGGATCATATGTTTCCGTTGCCGATCCAACGTGCCTCGGGTCTGAATGTTCCTAAAATCTGGGAGGTGCGACGATCTGCTCTTGATCGCGGCGGGATTTGCGACTACCCAACGGCTCGGCATAGGGGTTTAGCTCAGTTGGTAGAGCATCGGTCTCCAAAACCGAGGGTCGTGGGTTCGAGTCCCTCAGCCCCTGCCACCTTCACAACATCAGAAATCCTGCGTCGTAACGGTCGCGTCTTTCAGGGTTGCTTCCCAGTCGGTGCGCAATGCGTCGCCCTGGCCGGCAAAGGTCTCTCTGTCAGGTGACCAGCTTTCTATCCGGTCCAGACGAAAGTGGCGCAACCCCTCGCGCAGCTCGCACCAGGCGGCAATCATGGATGTGTCGACATAGTAGATCAGCACCAGCGGCCATACCCGTCGCTCGGTCACCCTGCCTTCGACGTCGCGGTAGCGCATGTTGATTTTCTGTTCGTCCCGAATGGCGCTGCGCAGTGGTCCAAGGTCGGTCTGTTGCAGCGCCGCGCCGCCCCAGCTTGAGGCGATGAGGCGCCTGGTGCCGGGCGCGACTGCATTGAGCTTGCGAGACGCCCTCCCCGCTGCACGCCAAAGGCTTTGATCGCCTGTGCGGGCGATCAGGCTGAGCCCGATGGCAATCGCCTCTGCCTCATCTGCATCAAGGTTGAGCGGAGGCAGATCGTAGCCTTTGCGCATCACATAGCCCACGCCTGCCTCGCCATAAATCGGGGTTTGCATGGCCTGCAGGGTCGCGATGTCGCGATAGATCGTGCGTTTTGAGACCTCAAGACTATCGGCCATCTGCTGAGCGAGCAGCGGTGCCTTGGCGGCACGCAGCATCTGGATGATTTCGAATAGGCGGGATGACTTTGGCATGGCAGGACCCTTGGGGCTGGTTCAGCACATTTAACCATAAGACTGCTGACACATAGATGTCAGCAGCGCTTCGCTATCCCTCTTCTCAAAGCTGTCGGAGGAGATCGGGATGGGGCGCAGGGAAACAGGGGTATTGCTGGTTGTGATTTCGGCTGTGGTCTTCAGCACGGCTGGTGTCTTTACCAAAAGTATCAATGCCGGGGCATGGGACATCATCTTTTGGCGCGGGGTCGCTGCGGCTAGTTTTACGATGGTCTACCTTTGGGCGAAGGGGGATTTGGCCGCCGAAGTGCGCGCCTTTGGTCGGACTGCGCTTGTGGTGACGGTCATTATGGGTTTGGGCACGGCGGCCTTCATTCCCGCGTTCAAGCTAAGCCATGTGGCCAATGTTGTGCTGATCTACGGCGCCGCACCATTTTTTGCCGCTGCGATGGCGTGGGTTTTTCTGCGCGAAAGGCCCAGTGCACTTGTGGCGGCGGCCAGCCTCGCAGCGTTTGGGGGTGTCTTACTCATCGTTTCTGGTTCGCTCCGGACACTGGCATGGCGGGGTGACCTTCTGGCGGTTTTCATGACGTTGATGCTGGCGGCGACCATGGTGATCTACCGCGCGTTCCCGCAAACCACCGCAGCTTTGCCCGCAGCGCTTTCTTCGGTCATTTTGCTGCCGGTGGCTTACCTCTTTGGGGATCCTTTTGCCGTTCCCATGGGGGAGATGCCTTTGCTGATCTTTTTCGGTTTGGTGTTCGCTGTTGCGTCAGTGACCCTTTCAGAAGGCGCGCGCAGGTTGCCCCCGGCAGAGACAGCATTGTTGTCGATCCTTGAAATGCCGCTTGCCCCGATCCTTGCGTACCTTGTGCTGACAGAGCGACCGAGCGTCGAAGTCTTGCTTGGCGGGGTAGTCATTTTTGGTGCGGTGATGTGGTCGCAGATCGGCGGACGCCGCCCTGCTGCGGCAAAAGATGGATAGGGGCGGACCATAGTTTCGCCACAATTCTGCCGCTCAACGGTCGGAAATGCGGGGTATCCCGATCTGTAAACCGTGATTGAGTGACGACGATGACAACAGAGATGAAGAGCCAGCGGGCTGAGGAGCCTGCGCCTTCGGAAGCACCCGATCTTGACCCGCAGGCTATGGCCGCGATTCGCGATTTGCTGAAGTCCGAAGGTGAAGATGCCCCCGCGCCCGCGCCCAAAGCGGCGTCTGAAGCGGCACCCGCAGCAAAGGTGACTATCGATCCTGCGCCGTTGGAGGAGGCACCAGTGCCTCCGGCCGCGACCCGCCCCGTCGAACGAGCAGCGGCGGCGATGCCCCACATCGCACCGGCCTCAGATTTTGAGGAAGAGGTTGCGGCACCTGGTCGCCTGGAGCGGATCAAGGCGCGCATCACCGGCTACCGGCCGACGCCCAAGCACCTGATCATTGCGGCATGTGCGCTGGTTGTCCTGCTTCGCCCCTGGTTGGTGATCGGAATTCTGCTTCTGACGCTTTTTGTTTTCATCGGTATCTTTCTGATCCTCGGCTATGATGGGTTCTGGAAGAAGGCGATGGGGATTGCCCGGTGGTATGCCCGGCGCAGGCCCTCGCGGGCCGTCGAACTCCACCGCAAGCTTGACGACTTTGCGATGAAATGGGACGCGTTTCTGGATCGCTTTCCAGAAGGCACCGTAGACGGCCTCTATCTGCCGGATTTTGGGGAGCTGGCCACAGCAGATGCGCGACATGATGAAGCGTTGGATCGCCGTCTGTCTTCCTTGCGTGAAGGCGAGGTCTAAGGGAGCGGACCTCGGTCGCTTTCTGCAGGGTTGAAACCACTCTGCGCAGCCGTTAGATGCCTTTGGCAGACATTGTGACAGGGACAACGACATGGCGATGACCAATCCACTGCAGTTTATTCAGCAGGTGCGTGCCGAGGTTGGCAAAGTTGTTTGGCCGACCCGTCGTGAGGTGATGCTGACATCGGTGATGGTGTTCATCCTGTCTGCCCTGACCGCCGTGTTCTTTGCCATTGTAGACATCATCATCCGCAGCGGTCTGAA
>CAYUSM010000161.1:0-7265 GCA_964447345.1 uncultured Sulfitobacter sp.
CGATGATTTTCAGCTCCGGCTCATCCATCCCGCCATAGAGATGATTGAGGAACATTTCCTTGGTCAGGGTGGTGCCCTTGCGCAGGGACAGCAGTTCCAGCATCTGGTACTCCTTCCCGGTCAAATGCACGGCCTGGTTGTCCACACTCACCGTTTTGGCATCCAGATTGACCGCGATCTGGCCCGTCTCAATGACCGATTGGGAATGCCCCTTGGACCGTCTGATGATGGCATGAATACGCGCAACAAGTTCTTCCCGGTGGAATGGTTTGGTCAGGTAGTCATCCGCGCCAAAGCCAAAGCCCTTGATCTTGTTTTCGGTGTCATCAGAGCCTGACAAGATCAGGATCGGTGTCTCGATCCGGCTAAGGCGCAATTGCCGCAAAACCTCGTGTCCGTTCATGTCTGGCAGGTCAAGGTCCAGAAGAATAAGGTCGTAGTCATAGAGCTTGGCAAGGTCGATCCCTTCTTCCCCCAGGTCCGTGGCATACACATTCAGATTGGCATGGGTCAGCATCAGTTCGATGCTGCGAGAGGTCGTGGGATCGTCTTCAACAAGCAGTACACGCATACACATTCTCCAAAGATCAACGTCTTATTGGGACTGGATCGTGAACAAAAAAGGTTAACCACCCGTTACCATATATGTTAAATTACACAAACAACTTAAGGTTGTCTATACTTTTGTAACGCTGTCGCCTTCAGCGCCGCTTCACCATGCTCCGTCACTGCTCTTACCCACTCCAGAAACTCGTCTTCGCTGATTTGGTATCGCGTCAGCGCATCGGCCTGCGAAATCAGCCCGTAGACCACGCCGCGCACCACAGCCGCCTTGCGTGACGCGACCCAGCGGCGCGTGTTCGCGGGCGGCAGATCCGCCTGGCTCATCACGCTGCCATCGGCCAGTGTCACGGACCGGGGACCATCCACTTTCTTGAGATACATCGCAGGTGTCCATTGCTGTGTTCCGCCTGACCTTGCCAAATCGCCCTTAACACCACATGAAGCCGCCTCTTGTGAGTAATTAGGATTTTCCTATATTGCCCCTGAATACCTCCCGGAGACGTCAATGCCGCTTGATCAGACACCACCGCTGAATTCCTTGGGCTTTGCCAAGGCGCCCACTGACACGCGGGTTGTCGTGGCAATGTCGGGTGGCGTCGACAGCTCCGTCGTTGCCGCGATGCTGGCCGAAGAAGGCTATGACGTGGTGGGCGTCACTCTGCAGCTTTATGACCACGGCGCGGCGCTGGCCAAGAAGGGTGCGTGCTGTGCGGGCATCGATATCCATGATGCCCGCCGCGTGGCTGAAGAAATGGGCTTCCCACACTACGTGCTGGACTATGAAAACATCTTTCAGGATGCGGTCATCGACGAATTCGCGGAAAGCTATCTCGGTGGAGCAACACCGGTTCCCTGCATCCGCTGTAACGAGCGGGTGAAGTTCAAAGACCTGCTGGAGACGGCCAAGGACCTTGAGGCCGACTGCATGGCCACGGGCCATTACATCCAGCGCAAGATGGGCGCGCATGGGGCTGAGCTTCATTGCGCCGCCGACAGCGCGCGCGACCAAAGCTACTTCCTCTTTTCAACCACCCCCGAACAGCTCAACTACCTGCGCTTCCCT
Source organism: uncultured Sulfitobacter sp. (assembly GCA_964447345.1). Taxonomy (GTDB): domain Bacteria; phylum Pseudomonadota; class Alphaproteobacteria; order Rhodobacterales; family Rhodobacteraceae; genus Sulfitobacter. Next base: position 1,628 of record CAYUSM010000161.1, read on the forward strand.
CTGGGTCACCTGCCCTCCAAGGACGATACCCGCGCATTGGCCGAAAAGTACGGCCTGAGCGTGGCGATGAAACCCGATAGCCAGGACATCTGTTTCGTGCCCAACGGCGACTATGCCAGCGTGATCCGCAAGCTGCGCCCCGAAGCGGCGGACCCAGGCAACATCGTGGACACCGAAGGGCGCGTGCTGGCACAGCACGAAGGGATCATTCACTACACCATCGGCCAACGCCGGGGGTTGGGCATCGGCGGCCTCACCGACCCACTTTACGTCGTCAAGCTTGACGCCGACCGCAAAGAAGTTGTTGTCGGCCCGAAAGAGATGCTCGCCACCCGCACCATTCCGGTGAAAGAAATCAACTGGCTCGGCGACACTCCTCTGATGTCCAAGAAAGAATGGCCCATCGCGGTCAAGGTCCGCTCGACCCGCCCGCCACGCGAGGCGATCCTGCGGCCTTTGTCAGAGACCACGGCAGAGGTTGAGCTGCTGACACCCGAAGAAGGCGTCTCTCCGGGTCAGGCCTGCGTGTTCTACGATCCTGAAAGCACCCGCATCTTTGGCGGCGGCTGGATCCATAAGGGTTGATCCGCCCTTCCTCTTTTTGGCCAAATCAATTCCCGGGAGTTTGAGGGCAGCGCCCTCAAGCCGCTGACATCCCCGCCAGCACCGCCTTTGCGGCCCTGAGCCCCGGTGCCTCGCCGCCCTGCCCCAAGCGCTCCATGGTCACGGCCATCGCCTCTTTCTGCGCTCCAGGCTTTTCCAGCACGCGCAGCACCCCATCCGCAATTGGACCGGGGCGGCAATTGGCTCCGATAAACTCCGGCACCGCGCGGGTCTCCGACACAAGATTGACAAGGGTGACCGTGTCCACCTTGACCATCCGCCCGATGATCTGGCGGCTGAGCCAATTCATGTCATAGGCGATCACCATCGGCGTCTCACTTGCCGCCAGTTCGAGTGACACAGTACCCGACGCTGCGAGCGCCACATCGGCGGCGCGGAAAGCGGCGCGTTTTTCGGATGCCGGATCACTGACGTCTTCGGCCAGCGGGTTGAGGATCAATGGCTGTGGTTTCCAGTTCTGCGTCAGCCGTCGCACCGCTCCGACAACAGGGGCCGCTGCCGGGATCACCACCCGCATGTCAGGGCGTTCCAACAGCAGCCGGGCGACCACTTGCTGGAAGATCGGTCCAAGCCGCGCAACCTCGCTCTGACGTGAGCCCGGCAGGACGAGAAGAAGCGGCGCTTCGCCGAGTTTGTTTCGCGCGCGAAACATTTCCGCCTCCTCAACCGTAGCTTGTTTTTCGGCGACAACCGGATGTCCCACGAAATCACACCGCATGCCCGCTTCTTCCATATAAGGCGGCTCAAATGGAAACAGCGCCAGGACATGATCGACGTAGCGTGCCATCTTCTCGGCGCGTCCGGGCCGCCAGGCCCAGACGGTGGGCGCGACGTAGTGCACTGTCCGAATGGTACTTGCCGCCTTTACCCGGCGCGCAACGCGCAAGGAAAAGTCGGGGCTGTCGATGGTGATCAGCACATCCGGCTGCATCTCGATAACAGCCTGTGCAGTCTGATTGATCCGGGCCATCAACGCACGGTACTTCGGCAGGATTTCGGCCAGACCCATGACGCTCAGTTCCGACATGTCAAAGAGGCTTTCCAGCCCCTCTGCCATCATCTCTGGCCCGCCGATACCGTCGAAGGTCACCTCCGGCCTCAGCGCCTTTAACCCCGCCATCAGCGCGCCGCCCAGCTTATCGCCAGAGGGCTCACCGGCAAGGATGAAGACCTTCATTCCCCGCCTCCGCTTCGGGACCAGAGGACCAGCCCGTATTCATCAGCCAGTGCTGCACAGCGCTCAGCCTCAAGAACAATGACGTCACCTGCGTCCACGATCACCCCTGCGAGACCTGCCTTATGGGCAGCCTCGATGGTCGCGGGGCCGATGGTGGGCATGTCGATCTCTCTGATCTGCCCTTCCTTGGGGCCTTTGCAGAGGATCGCGCGCATTTCCCGGGCGCGCGTGGGCAGTGTCGCGAGCAGATGGTCTGTGCCGCCCATGGCCTCTACCCCCAGCACCTGTTCTGCGCCGATCACGCAGGCCTGCCCAATGTCCAACGGGGCCAGGCCTGCCAAAACTGCCTCACCACGTGCGGCATCCTTGCGCATCTGGGCGTCCGGCCAGGCCTCGGAAAGCACGCCCTGTTCGGCCACCAGTTCGGGCAACAGCTCATCCGCCCCAAGCACCTCGAACCCGGTCTGCTCAAAGATCTCCTTGAGGATTTGCAAAGCGCCATTGTCACCTGCAGCCAGCGCCTTCTGAAAGAGCGGAACCAGCGCCATGGTCTCTGCATCGAGCTTGGAGGGGTCCAACTGCGGTCGATCAATACCACCACAAAAACAAACCTTTGTGACGCCTTCTTCACCCAGTTTGACAAGCAGCGTGCCGAGGGTTTCCAACCGGAACGTCAGGTCCGGTGTCAGCCCCTCGACCGTGACCCCTTCGTAGCCGCAAACCAATGGTGCCGTCTCTTGCGCTGCGGCCACTTCGGCGGGCAGACGCCCGCGTCCTGCGATCAGCGCGAGGGTCATTTCGGCGTCAGGAAGTGGCGGCCGGTGTCGGCCATGACGAAGTCCGTGATCTGCCGCACGTAGTCGCTCTCCGTCTCGTCCCCCAACCGCTGAGCGCGGTTCTGGAAGGTCCCTTCACCCTGTGCCAGCATCTGAAACGCGGCACGCAGGGCTGTGATGTCCGCGCGCGCTACGCCGCGCCGTTTGAGGCCTACAAGGTTCAGCCCGTCCAGTTCACCACGTGGTGCCTGCACCAACCCATATGGAATCACATCGTTGGTCACCATCGTAACAGCCCCGATAATGGCCCCGCGCCCAATGCGCACGAACTGGTGGATGCCCGATAGCCCGCCAATGATCACATCGTCTTCAATGATGCAGTGCCCGGCCACAGCAGCAGAGTTCACCACGATCACCCTGTCGCCCAGCTGCGCGTCATGCGCGATGTGGCAGCCCGCCATGAGCAGACAATCATCGCCAATCTTTGTCACACCACCGCCGCCTTCGGTGCCGCAGTTCATCGTGACATGCTCGCGGATGCGGTTGCGTTTGCCGATCACCAACCGGCTCGCCTCGCCCTTGAATTTCAGGTCTTGGGGGATCTCACCAACCACGGCGAAAGAGAAGACAACTGTTCCTTCTCCGACCTCTGTACGACCGGTCACGATGGCGTGTGACTTCAACTCCACGTCCGCATGCAGCACCACGTCCGGGCCCACCACGCAGAACGGCCCCACGGTGGCAGAGGGGGCGATCTGAGCACCCTCTTCGATCACCGCGGAGGGGTGAATGTTGCTCATTTCGGCAGATCCAGCATGGCCATGAACTCCGCTTCCGCGGCCATTTCGCCATCTACAGTGGCCACACCAGAGAAGCGCCAGACCTTGCCGCCGGCTTTGCCCCGCAGGGTCTTGAGGTCCATGCGCAGCACATCGCCCGGCACCACCTTACGGCGGAATTTGCAGTTATCGATGGACATGAAATAGATCAGCATCTCCTTGTCCATCTGATCGAGGGCAACACCAATCATCACGCCCGCGGTCTGCGCCATGGCTTCAACGATGGTGACGCCGGGCATGATGGGCGTGCCGGGGAAGTGCCCCTGAAAATGGGGCTCGTTCATGGTCACGTTCTTGTAGCCAACGGCACTTTCGGTGCCTGTGATCTCTTCGACCTTGTCCACCAGCAGGAAAGGATAACGATGTGGCAGGATACGCTGGATCATCTGGATGTCAGCGCGTTTGGTCTCAGTGCTCATGCGGGTTCCTTTGACTGGAGATCGTCTGTCAGAGCTATCAATTTAACCCCGACCGGGCAAGCGATGCTCAGTCCGCGCCACTGCCCAGTGTTTCATCCAGTAACGCAATGGCATCATCCGTGATTTCGATGGCCGATGCGCTGACAAAAACGGAGCGGCGCTCCAGAATAACTGCTGCGTCGGCTTCCCGCATCAAGCGTTCCAGAACGGGTGCGGCGGCGGTCAGGAAAACGTCGCGTTCCTGATCCAGGAGTTCATTAAGCGCACGCCCCTTGGCCGCCTGTTCCTGTCGCGTCGTCTGCACCTTCTGATCAAAGGTATTGGCCAGTTCGCGAAACGCTTCCGCTGACATATCCGCCCGCATCTCGGTCAGCTCGCGTTCCTCAGCCTCCAAAGCAGCTTCGATCTTGCGATTTTCGGCAGTCAGCTCAGCGCCCTTCTGTTCGATCTCTGCTGCCACGCGTTTGCCGAAAGCGCTTTCGAGGAAGAGCCGTTCTGAATCGATGGTGAGGATCGGGCTGATCACTGTCCCGCGCCCCAGCTCCGAAGTGGAACCGGTTTGCTGGGCCATAGCAGCACCGGACAACGCAGTGACAGCCAGTATTGTGGCGACACTGACCGCCATCCAGCGGCGCAGGATGATAAAGGACAACCGCACTGGTACCCCGTTCATGTTGGTTGGACACGCGTTGCGCTGAAGCTGGCGCATCAGACGCCCGTGGGTCCGTTAGAACTGCGTCCGCAACGTGACTTCGAAGGATTGCTCTTCGTCAAAGTCTTCGCTTTTCAGGGCCTTGGAGACGTTGAACTGAAGCGGGCCAAGAGGTGTCTCCCAGAAAACAGAAAGACCAACCACATGGCGGAAAGAGCCGCCTTCACCGACGATATTGCCGCCATTGAAGTTTACGTCGTCCAGGTCCCACAGGTTACCGATGTCATAGAAGACACCGCCAGTGATACCGTACTCCTCTGGCAGGCCCAGCGGAAACTCCGCTTCGAACCGTGCCGCCACATAGAGGTTGCCGCCCAGCGGGTCATTGGTGTCGCCACTGATGTCGCGTGGGCCGATGCCACCGGGCTCAAAGCCACGGATGACGTTCGGACCCAACAGGAAACGGTCCACAACGCGGTTGGTGCCTTCCTGCCAGGCGAGCGCGCCACCTTCAAGCGTCGCACGCAGTGTCACATCTTCGTTGAAGACCCGCCGTTCGCCGGTCACCTTGGCCACCGTCTTGATGAACTTGCTGTCCCCGCCCAGCGTCGCGAAGTCCTGACTGAACTGGAAAAGCACACCGGCATTGGGGTTCAACCCAGTGCGGCGCGTATCGTACGTATATTCATACCCCAAAGCGGAAGACCACTGCGGCCCCGCTGCGATGTCACCGGCAACTGTCGGGCCGTTCTCAACCGGGTCGCGGGCCAGCATTTCGATCTCTTCCGCGGTATAGCGCAGAGACAAGCGGCCGTTTTCACTGACCGGGAAAGTCAGCGACGGCTGAAAGACGAAACGGTTGGTGTCGTAGGACGTGAAGGACGAATTCGTCTCGGCGTAGTCAAGGTTCAGACCGAAGGCGAGATCACGGCCAAGAAGTGCGGGCTCGATGAACGTCACACCATAGCGCGTCGCATCCTCGGCAGTGGAGACCGCCAGCGACAGGCGCTGTCCCCGGCCAAGGAAATTGTCCTCGGCAAAGGTGATCGCAAGGCCAAAACCGTCGTTGTTGGAGAACGATCCACCAAAGTTCAACGAGCCGGTGGGCTGTTCGACCACATCAACGTCAACCACCACCTGTTCGCCGCTGC
>CAYUSM010000162.1:0-7247 GCA_964447345.1 uncultured Sulfitobacter sp.
GCGAGCGCGGCTACCGCATCGCCAAGGACTTCATGAAGATGATCATGCCGTCCCATGCCAAGAACGTGAAACGCTATGAGGAAACCTTGCCGCTCTTCGCGCGCTACCAGGTCGAGGGGTATCTGGCGGGGATGTTCAACCCGACGGTACAGCTGCCCTCTGGTGGTTATATTGTCATCGGCGTGACGGAAGCCTTGGTCGCCATTGACGTGAACTCGGGCAGGGCGACCAAGGAAGGATCCATTGAGCAGACCGCGCTTAAGACCAACCTTGAGGCAGCGGACGAAGTGGCGCGACAACTGCGGCTGCGTGACCTTGCTGGCCTGATCGTGATCGATTTTATCGACATGGACGAGCGCAAGAACAACTCTTCCGTTGAGAAGCGGATGAAGGACAAGCTCAAAACGGATCGCGCGCGCATCCAGGTGGGTCGGATCAGTGGCTTTGGCCTGATGGAAATGTCCCGCCAGCGCCTGCGCCCTGGCATGATCGAGGCCACGACGCAGCCGTGTCAGGCCTGCCACGGCACGGGCCTTATCCGCTCGGATGACAATCTTGCGCTGTCGATCATCCGGCAGATGGAAGAAGAGGGCACGCGTCGGCGGACACGGGAAGTTCTGATCAAGGCCCCTGTCGGCATCGCCAACTTCCTGATGAACGCCAAGCGTGAACATGTGGCGCAGATCGAGGCGCGGTATGGTATGGCCGTACGGATCGAAGGTGATCCCACACTGGTCAGCCCGGATTTCTCGATGGAGAAGTTCAAAACCGCGACACGGAACATCAGCCAGGTCGGAGACAATGTCGTATCGGTCGATACCTCTTTGATGGACCAGATCGACGAGGATGAGGCCGAAGCCGCCGCCGCCGAAGAGGAAGAAGCGCGCGACAGCCGCGATCATGGCGACAATGGCGATGGCGACGGTAAGCCAAAGAAACGTCGTCGGAGGCGTCGCAGCCGTGGTGGTCGTGGCCGTAGCAAGAGTGGTGATAGCCAGGGCGAAGAGACAGGCGCGGATCAGTCTGATGACAAAGACGCTGATGCTCAGGACGATGCCAAAATCGATGTGACTGAAGAAGTACCCGATCAAGCAGAGACGGCAAAAGAGACGGACGCCGCAAGTGCAGATGCAGCCACCGAAAAGGAGGCTGAAGCGAAACCGAAGAATTCAACCAGCAGTCGGTCGCGGTCCAGCAGCTCCAAGTCCAAATCCAAAGTCGAAGCGGCTGAGGCCGCAAGCGATGCAGATGCCAAGACGGCGGAGCCTGTGGATTCTGCAGAGGCACCTGTAGAGGAAGAGAAGCCCAAGAAGAAACCGACCACGCGGTCTCGGTCCTCGACCTCCAAGAAGTCCACTGCTGCGAAGAAGGATGAACCTAAGGTCGAGGAGACCAAGACGGCTGATGCCAAGGCCGATGCGCCTGCGGAGGAGGCCAAGGCGGACGAAAAGCCGAAGAAGACCACACGCAGCCGTGCAAAGCCAAAGCCCAAGGCGGAAGAGAAGCCGGAAGAAAAAGTGGCAGAGGTCCCCAAGGAAGAGACGCCTCAGCCGGAACCTGTGGCAGCGGAAGGCCCGGCTGCTGAGGTTGAACCGGCTAAGGATGAACCGAAGAAATCCAAGCGCAAAGGGTGGTGGTCACTGGGCCGCTAAAGCACCGCGAGAGCAATTGAAAGAGGCGGGTCCATCGTGGCCCGCCTTTTGCTTTATCACGTACCTTTGCGGACAATGTAGATCTGGCTTGAACCTTCATCGACAGTCTCAACCAGCGTATGCCCGGCTTCTGTACAGAAGTGTGGCACATCGATGATGGCTGCCGGGTCATCGGCGCGCAGACGCATCACGTCACCGGGCTGCAGCGTGCCAAGGCGTTTGCGCAGTTTCAGAACGGGCAGGGGGCACAGAAGCCCTGTTGCATCAAGTTCATGTGTGGTCATCACCGCCAGATAGGCCAGTTGTTTCACCGCATCAACGGGGTTGTGACAATTGGGCAGGTGACGGCACGGACAATCGCGACTAGATGTGGGCCATGTTCGGGATCGAAATCATCGATGCAGGCCTGTTGCCTGCCATGCTTGTGGCGCTGGTGGCCGGGGTCATCAGTTTTTTGAGCCCGTGCGTGCTGCCGATTGTGCCGCCCTATCTGGCTTACATGAGCGGGGTGTCGCTGAATGACATGTCTGATCAGCACGACGCGCGGCGCAAGGCTACGATCTCGGCATTGTTCTTTGTTCTGGGGCTCAGCACGGTCTTTCTGATCCTTGGATTCACAGCCTCGGCCTTTGGAGCATTTTTCCTGCAAAATCAGGTGCTTTTTGCGCAGGTTTCAGGTGTGGTGATCATCGTTTTCGGGCTGCATTTTGTGGGGCTCTTTCGCATTCCGTTCCTGGATCAGGAAGCGCGCATTGATGCAGGTGACAAAGGGGGCAGCAGCTTTGGCGCCTATGTCCTTGGCCTCGCCTTCGCATTTGGCTGGACCCCTTGCATCGGCCCGCAATTGGGCGCGATCCTGTCTTTGGCGGCCTCGGAAGCGTCCGTGTCCAAAGGCACCCTGTTGCTGGGCATATACGCTGCCGGGCTTGGCATTCCCTTCCTGCTGGCCGCGATGTTCATCACCCGGGCGATGGGCATGATGAACCGCATCAAACGCCATATGAAGCTGATTGAGCGCGTGATGGGGGGGCTGTTGATCCTTGTCGGACTGGCCATGGTCACGGGGGCGTTTTCCACTTTTGCCTTCTGGCTGTTGGAAACCTTCCCGGTGCTTGGCGCGCTGGGGTAGCAGACGCCTTACTCTCGCCCAAAAACGCAGCTATGCTGCGGATAAGAGGGCGATATGAGCAGAACTTCGTCAAAACAGGTCAAGACGCGCCGGGTGTTCTATATCCCCGGCTATGACCCTATTCATCCGCGGCGCTACCGAGAGCTCTATCGCAAGGAGGGAGCTGCTCAGGCAGAGATATCAGGCTATGAGATTGGTCTGAAGCCGAAGAAGGCCAAGGGCGGGAACTACGGTTGGTCAGTCCAGTCCAAGATCGACGGCGAACAGGTCGAAGCGGATGTCGAAGTGCTCGTCTGGTCGGATATCGTTCGCGACAGCATGAGCACCTCAATCCCGGCGACATATCTGCAATTGGTGCGCACCGCTTGGGTCTATATTTCGTCTGGTGCGCTCTGGCGGTTGATGAAACTGCGCAAGGGGCCGGTCATTGCGGCCCTCTATCCGGTTGGGATGTTGCTTGCGCAGCTTGGTATTGCTGTTCTCTTCGGGCTGTTGGTCGCACAGTTTGTAAAAGCGGGGACCGCTTGGGGGATTGGACAGATCACGGGGCCAGAAGATGCAGCACTTGGCGCCGCCGCCGTTGCGGCCTCGGCAGGGTTGCTGAGTGGCGTGGCGCTGCTGCGGTGGTTCAAGCGGAAAGACGGCAAGTTCTTTGCCTATTACCTCATGCATGACTACTCCTATTCAGCTTCATCGCGGGGCGCGAACCCGCCTGAACTGGAAGCACGGATTGCGACGTTTACTGTAACCATTGCCGAAGCGCTGCGAACTGACGTTGACGAAGTGCTGGTGGTCGGCCACTCATCGGGTGCGCATCTGGGTGTATCAATCCTTGCCGATTTGATCCGGGAGGGCAGGGTGCCCAACGGGGGACCGGCGCTATCCTTCCTGTCGCTGGGACAGGTGGTGCCGATGGTGTCCTTCCTCTCAGAAGCGCATCGGTTGCGCGCAGACCTCAAGTACCTCTCAATGCGGGATGAGATCACCTGGGTGGATGTGACGGCGCCGGGCGACGGCTGTGCATTTGCGCTGTGTGACCCGGTGTCGGTGTCAGGCGTGGCGCCCGAGGGCAAAAAATGGCCATTGGTCTTCTCCGCGGCCTTCACCCAGACGCTGAGCCCCGCACGGTGGAAGGAACTCCGCTGGCGTTTCTTCAGGCTGCATTTCCAGTACCTTTGCGCCTTCGACCGGCCCAAGGACTACGATTACTTCCAAATCACTGCAGGGCCACAGACCCTCGGTGACAGATACGCCGGTCGTGCGCCGTCGCGCTCGCGCATTGACCGGGCGGTCAGCAAATACACGTCCATCGCCGCATGATCACGCCGCCCAAGCCGCCCAGCAGGCCGGACAAGGTGTCGCTTTGGCGGTACGCGCGGCTCTTTCGACAGGACATCCTGTCGGCACAGCCTGCACGGCTCTATCGCGCCTGGATGGCGGAACTCCGAACGCCTTTCTTTCGTAGCTACCTGATGAATCAGCCCGAACTGGTCCGTGAGGTGTTGAAGGAGCGTCCTGACGATTTTCCTAAGTCGGACCGGATAGGCGAGGGGCTTCGGCCTCTGCTGGGCAATTCGGTGTTTCTGACCAATGGTGAGACGTGGAAGCGGCAGCGGCGGATCATCGACCCGGCTTTCGAAGGGGGGCGCCTGCGAGAGACCTTCCCGGCGATGTGGGACGCAGCAGAGGCCGCTGCGGCTCGATTAGAGCATCACGTGGACCAGACCGTCGAAATAGAGGCAGAGACGAGCCATGCGGCGGCAGATGTGATCTTCCGGACGCTTTTCTCGATCCCCATCGAACATCATTTGGCGCGGGCCGTCTTTGACGAGTTTCGGGTCTACCAGCGGTCTCAACCCCTGTTGAACCTGGCCGCCTTTGTGCCCGTACCACGCTGGATGCCCCGGTTCTTTAGGCGCGGGACCAAGGCGAGCGCGCAGAAGATCCGGAAACTGATTGCAGAACTCACGCATCAGCGGATGGGGGCGATTCAGGATGGATCGGCACCCGATGATCTGGCAACCAAGATCATGACGACGGCCGATCCGGTCACCGGCGAGCGTTTTGACGAAGCTGAGATGGTGGATCAGGTCGCGATCTTTTTTCTGGCGGGGCATGAGACCAGCGCCTCGGCTTTGGCCTGGACCCTTTACCTGATGGCGACGCATCCGGAGTGGCAGGAGAGACTGGCCCAAGAAGCGCAGGCGCTGGATGGCCCGGATTTTGCGGTGATGTCCAAGCTGAAACTAAGCCGGGATGTGTTCCGCGAAGCCCTAAGGCTCTATCCGCCGGTGCCGATGATGGTTCGCGAGACGACCTGCCCTGAACGGTTCAGGGAACGTGATGTGAAAACAGGCGCACAAGTGGTGTTGAGCCCATGGCATCTGCACCGTCACGAAAGGCTTTGGGACAACCCAGACGGATTTGATCCGACACGCTGGCAGACCGAGAATGGCCAGAAGTGCCAACGGGAAGCTTTCATTCCCTTCTCTGCCGGAAGTCGTGTTTGTACAGGCGCAGGCTTTGCCATGGTGGAAGGGCCGCTGATCCTGTCGCGCATCCTTCGGGATTATCGCGTGACGGCTGATCCGCAACGGGTTCCAGTGCCGGTTGCCCACCTCACGGTCCGGTCGGCGGATGGTATCTGGCTGCATCTGGAACGGCGGTAGGTTCTACCATCCCGCCCCGCTTTGACTTATCAAACGCATCAACGGAATCAGAATGACGGGGACGGATTGATGAACGCAGCACAACGGACACAGATGGAAAGCGGCAAAGGCTTTATCGCAGCGTTGGATCAATCGGGCGGCTCCACCCCTAAGGCGCTTGGCCTTTATGGTGTTGATCCATCGGACTACAGCGGTGATGAAGAGATGTTTGCCGCGATGCATGCGATGCGCACTCGGATCATCAGCGCAGATGTCTTCTCTGGCCAGAAGGTGATTGGCGCGATCTTGTTCGAGCGGACCATGGATGGTGAGATTGACGGCAAGCCGGTTGCAGATGTGTTGTGGGAAGATAACGGCGTTGTCCCTTTTCTAAAGATTGACAAAGGCTTGGAAGACGAAGCTCAGGGCGCGCAGGTGATGAAACCGATGCCGGGGCTGGAGCAGCTTTTGGCGCGCGCGAAGGGCAAGGGCATCTTTGGCACCAAGGAACGTTCGGTCATCCATGAGGCGAATGAAGCTGGGATCGAAGCGGTTGTTGCCCAGCAGGTTGAAGTGGCAAAGACGGTCTGTGCTGCCGGACTGGTGCCGATCATCGAGCCGGAAGTGAACATCCATTCCGAAACCAAGGCAGAGGCGGAAGAACTGCTTGCCGCTTCGCTGATGCGCCATATCGAGGGGTTGGGTGCGGATGAGTTGGTGATGCTGAAGCTGACCATTCCGGAAAAGCCGGGGTTGTATGATGCGCTGGCGGATCATGCAAATGTGCTGCGGGTTGTCGCCCTTTCGGGGGGGTATTCGACGGATGAGGCGAGCGCGCGGCTGGCACAGAACGGGAAAATGATCGCGAGCTTCTCACGGGCGCTGACCGAAGGGCTGAACGTGAAGATGTCGGATGCGGAGTTTGAGGCGGCGCTGGGGGCGAACATCGACAAGATTTACGATGCGTCAGTAGCTTAGATGGGATCGGAAACGTTCAAAGTTTCCGCGCGTCTTCTTTCAAAGAAAACGATCTTCAAACCCGTCGTATAGGTTCCTGATTGCAGAAGATCACGACCTGGCCGCCGTTTTCGAGGGCATGAACCCCCTGCGGTTCAGCTCATGTTTGAATTCGCGCAAGCTGACATAGCGTTCGATGTCCCTTTCCTTTCGCCGCACCACCCCGCCTGACGCGGCCGCATGCGAACTAAAGAGGTCAATGATCCACACTTGGGTTGTCAGAGGCGAGGCTGAAGAACCCATTGCCTGAGTCTATTCCGGCGTTGGCAAACGATCCTTTAATGCCCGCAGCACGTAGAGCCTGATTGCCGAAGCCAGCCCGATCTCCAAGCCGCGTTCTGCATCAATTTCGGCCACCAAGGCGTTGATTGGCATGCTTCTTTCGGCGGCCAGGGCGCGAAATTCGTCCCAGAATTCATCTTCCAGCGACACAGATGTCCGATGCCCTTTCAGCGTGACGGAATGTTTGACGGGCCGACCGCTCATGTCTCGCGCTTGTGGCCTTCAAGATCGCGCGCCGCTTTCTCTGCACGGATCTTTGCCGCGTCCTTTTCCGCCTTTGTCCGACCAAAGGCTACCGCATTGCGGTCCGCGCGCACCTTGGCTTCGGCGCGCGCGCGGTCCTTGCGGACTTTGTTGAGGTTGATGGGCGTGCTCACTTGGGGCCGATCATCTGCTCAGGGCGTACAACCTTGTCGAACGTCTCCTCATCGACAAAGCCCAGCGCAATCGCTTCTTCTTTCAGTGTCGTGCCGTTCTTGTGCGCGGTCTTGGCGACCTTGGTGGCGTTGTCATAGCCGA
>CAYUSM010000163.1:0-7236 GCA_964447345.1 uncultured Sulfitobacter sp.
TCGACCGCTTCTTCACGGTTGGCGTTGTCGTTCTCGTCCAGCCAGATCGCCGCACGGATCAGCGCCTTGGTCAGGGCCAGCGTGGTATTGGGGTTCTCGTCCGCGAACTCCTTGGTGATGCCAAAGACCTTCTCGGGGTTGTTTTTCCACATGTCATAATCAGTGATGACCGGTACGCCGATGCCCTTGAAGACCGCCTGCTGGTTCCAAGGCTCGCCCACCGCATAGCCATAGATCGTGCCCGCTTCCATCGTGGCCGGCATCTGCGGCGGTGGCGTCACGGACAGCAGCACATCTGCACCAATGGTGCCTGTCACGTCCTCGGGGGAGTAGTAGCCCGGCTCAAGTCCACCGGCTGCCAGCCAGTAGCGGATTTCGTAGTTGTGTGTGGAGACTGGGAAAACCATACCCATGTTAAAGGGCTCGCCCCGGTCCGCATAGTCTTCAACCACCGGCTTCAAAGCTTTGGCGCTGATGGGATGCTGTGGGCGGCCATCGTCCATCAAAGGCACGTTTGGCTTCATCTGCTCCCAGATTTCATTGGAGACGGTGATCGCGTTGCCGTTCAGGTCCATGGAGAACGGCGTGATGATATGCGCCTCTGTCCCAAAGCCGATGGTGGCCGCCAACGGCTGGCCTGCCAGCATATGCGCACCGTCCAGCTGGCCACTGATCACACCGTCCAGCAGCACTTTCCAGTTGGCCTGCGCCTCAAGCGTCACGAAAAGGCCTTCGTCTTCGAAGTAGCCGTTCTCATAGGCAACGGCAAGCGGAGCCATGTCGGTGAGCTTGATAAAGCCCAGCGTCAGCTCGTCCTTTTCCAGGTCAAGCAGCTCGGCAGATGCCGTGCCTGCAAGGAACGTTGTCGCAGCGAGCATCAGGGACAGGGGTTTTCTCATCATGATATCCTTTGACTGTGCTGGCCGGGCCAGCGAAACAAAAAAAGCCGCACGCAAATCACACGGGGGAGGAGGATCCGTGGTCAATGCGAGCGGCTTTGCTCTTAGATGTGCTGAGTGCCGTCGATGGCTTTCAGCGGGCGGGCATCGTTGCCCTTGGTGTTGACCTCATCATTTTCGGAGTGGTGGACAATCTCAAGCAATTTCTGCAATGCCGCATTGAAATACGCGGCGATGCAGCGACCTGCCTAATTATTCGGCACGATCCTTTGCGAAATCATGGGTTTTGCCGTCAAAGAAAGCATCCTGCGCAAGAATCATATGCCCCCGCGTTGACGCCACAGCCGTCTCGTATCGCATAGAACCCTCAATTTTTTCTGAAGCCCCCGGTAGATCGACACCAATGGGTCCGAGATTCGCGCGGAAGAGATCAGCGCGGAAGCATTGTTTGGCACGCGCGACCCCCGCACTGTCTGCGCCAAGCTGATCGGCAATGAGTGCAGCTTGACTGCGCCAGGGAAAGGACGCCGCATGGGCGTGGAATACCAGAAACCTGTCGACCGGTATGGGCGGCTCACTTTGCGCAGGGGTTATGAAGCCGGTGACGGCCGGGTCAATGATGTCAGCTGTCAGGTTCAGGTGTTCGCTGCGGCCAAGGATTTCGACGGCCAGAGGTTTGTTCTTGTCGGCATCAAGCCAGCGCGCGGCATGAAAAATCGCCCGCATCAGCCGACGCGTCTCATCAGCATGCGCTTCGACCCAGTCATGCCGGGCGGCCAGAACCTTTTCAGGGGCAAACCCCCAGACATCACGGCCTGTCATCAGAATGCGGCCCAAACCACGGTGGACAATCGCGGACCCCCAGGGTTCTCCGACCCAGAAGGCATCCACCTGCCCTTCCGAGACGGCATCTGCCATGCGCGGTGGTGGGATCGTCACTGCCTCAAACTTCACGTTGGGGTTTGACCCCGCCCAATAGCTCAAAAGCAGGCGGTGCATTGAGAAGGGGAATGGCACGCCAATGCGCAGCGGCGCCTGATCAAGGCCAGCCAGGCGATCCCGTAGTGCCGCCGCCTCGCCAAAGGGAACCTCTCCCAGTGCAGATGCAATGTCATTCGAGACACCAAAAACCGTGCCGTTCACCGACAGCACCATCAGACAGTCAATTGCCGTCTGCATCCCGCTGAGCCCAAGCGTCATGGCGATGGGCAGAGGCGAGAGCATTTGTGCGACGTCCAAATGTCCAAGCGCCAGCATATCGCGCAGGGCAGACCATGACGGCTGCTTTACAAGGTTGAGCGTGAGCCCCTCATCCGCTGCAAAACCCAACTCGGCGGCGATAACGAGGGGCGCGCAATCGACCAACGGGACATAGCCGCAATTCAGAACTGTCCCGCTCATTCCAGCAGCTCCGCCGCGGTGACCAGCGCTTGCGCGACATCAATGATCTTGCGCCCCTGATCCATCGCTTTCTGGCGCAGGAGTTTATAGGCGTCATCCTCCGCCATGCCGCGCTGGCGCATCAGGATGCCCTTGGCGCGCTCAATGGTCTTGCGGTCTTCCAGCGCCTGTTTGGCCGCATCGAGTTCGGATCGCATCTGACGCATGACCTGAAACCGCGCGATGGCCGTGTCGAGCACGGGTTTGATCCGGTTCATTTGAAGGCCATCGACCACATAGGCGCTGACCCCCGCCGAAAGGGCCGCCTGCGTGAGCGCCTCATCGGTTTGGTCAACAAACATGGCGACGGCGCGCGCAGTTGTGTCCGCCACCAGAAATACATGTTCCAGCGTGTCACGATCAGGGTTGGCCATGTCAATCAGCACGATATCGGGCGCAAACTCATCAATGGAGCGCTGCAGGCCAGAGATCGCGCCAAGGGCACGGACATTGTGCCACCCGGCCTCGGTCAACGCTTCGATGATGCCGCGGGCTTTCTCGGCGTCGGCTTCGACAACCAGTATGCGTTGGTCTTGTATCACGGCCTCTCGTTACGGGGCTGAAAGGTAGAGGGAAACGCGGGCGGCAATCCGGGCGTGGCTTGCCGTCGGGACATGCCTGCAAATTGAGCAACTGGCGAAACATCTGTCCAATCGTTGGGCGGTGCGGAACTTCTGGGGGTGCGGCATGGCAAGCCTCAGCCGTTCAGGTCCTGCAGCAGGCGGTTGTGCTTTCGGCATTCTTCCACAACGTCGCCGAAGGTCCGCAGCCCCCTGCCTTCCAGCAATGGCAGCAATCTCACAAAGGCTTCTGCCGTCGCCTGCGCATCTCCAAGCGCTGTGTGTCGCAAATCGGGTGGGATCGCGATCGACAATCTGTCACAAAGCGCATCAAGCGAATGCGTCTCGGTCGTGCCAAAGACAACGGCAGACAACAGAACGGTGTCGAGAACCGGGTGATCCCATACCGCATCCATGTCCTTTTCGGACTTGCGCAGGAGCCCGATGTCAAAGGGCGCGTTGTGCGCGATCAGCACAGCATCGCGTGCGAAATGATGAAAGGCCCGCCCTGCCCTGCCAATGTCTGGGGCCCCCGCGACATCAGCATCAGTCACTTTATGAATACGGGTTGAGGCAGGTGGGATCGGTCTGCCCGGATTGACATGGGTATTGACCACCTCGCCTTCGACAATGCGCCCGTTGAGGATGCGGACTGCGCCGATTTGGACGATATCGTCGTCCTCCACACTGAGCCCCGTGGTTTCGGTGTCGAAGGCGACAAAGCAAAGGTCTAGTAGCGCGGTCTGTCTGATCTCGGACTTTTCGGCAACGTCGATAAGGCCGAAATCGAAGACCAGTGGCCGCTGCTCTGTTGTACGCGCGGGTGTTGGCGTCTCATCAATCACCAGCATGTAGCAGTCATTGCCCAATGCTTTCAGGCGGGACTTGAACGTGAACCGGTGGCGATAGTCCTTTAGGGTAAGAGTGACTTCAGCTGTATCTTTCGTCAGGCTCTGCACGGCTCCAGAAACCGGCCCAATCTCGAAGTAATCGGCAATCGGTGCTTTCAGGCGTGGCTGTGCGATCTGCGACAGCACATCAGCCGCCTGTCCGTCATAAAGCACAATCTCAAGCGCCGGGTTCAGCAGGATGGTCGCCACCGGGATTTCTGTCAGCAATGCGGTCAGACGCTCGCTTTCGGACTTCAGGCGCTGGGTTTCTTTTGCGATCTGCGCGGCGGTGTCGACAACTGTGGAGTTAAGAGTGGCCGAAACAGCATTTGCTGCCGGGGCAAGATCACCGAGGTATTTGGCGGCATCGATATCGACAGCGCGTTCTACACCCGAATGCGCGCGCAGGCGCAGATCAGCGGCCAGCCTAGTGATCGGTTTGGCGACATGTTCGTCAAAAAGCAGCCAGATCAGCAAAGCCAGTCCCGTATTCAGAAAGGCGAAAGCCGAAAAGGCAGTGACAAAGGGGGCCGAGGGCAACCCCGCCTCCCCTCGTGACCAACCCAGATAAAGCGCGCCGCCTGCCAGCGCCGCCCCGCCTGCCGCCATCAGGCAAAAAAATAGAAAGATCCGCAGGCGCAGGGAGAGGCGGGTGAACATCTCAGCTCTCGCACACCAGTTTCAGAATGGGATCATCTGCTGGCATGACTTGCCAGTCCGCGTTCGCGACGCTGCCGTCCGATGCGAAGTCGGCCCCATCGATCAGCAGAGCGGACTTTGCAGACGCGCAGTCAAAGATCATCGGGGCTTGATTGACCGGGGACCAGCGGCCAAAGAAGTAGATGTCGGCCAAACGCTGATCTGGCAGGTTTGCATTGCTGCGCGAGGTGCCGGTGTCCACGGCGGCAAAACGCTTGGTATATGGCCACATTTGCGTCCAGGGACGCCACCAGCTTTGCTCGTCCACGGTCATGGCAATCTCGACCCCCTCGGGCAGACGCTCTGCCGTGCGGCCAAACCATGTGTATTCGTTTGAGATGGTCATTGCGATCATCCCGGCACCGGCGGCCACGGGCATCACCCATTTCGGCAGGCGACGGCCTGTGATGATGTTGAGCAGCATGGCGATGCCCGCGCATGCAATCCCGGCGAAGACGGTGGCAATCAGTTCTACAAACATGGGATCATCCTAGCGTACCTTTGCCAGACCCCACAGCGGATTGCATGGTTTTGACGACGACAAAGGCGTCGCGCAGGTGGCTGCGTTCAAAGTCGGAAAGGGTGGAGGGGTCGAGGTAATTCGTTGGTGCCTCCCCCGCTTTTACCTGTGCGGCCTGATGGCCAAGGCGCATGCCTGCGATGAGATCGTAGGCATCCAGCAGGTCTGCGCCGCCAGTCCTGGATACCACGCCTGCCTCAATCGCGGCTTCCAGCCGGGCGCGGGTGTTCACCGGGGTCAAGCGGCCTTGAAGCGTGTAGATGCGGCCAAGGTCAACGACAGGCACCACGCCGTTGTGCTTCAGGTCAAGCCGGTTGCGGTGTTCGCCAGACCGGATGGTCGCAAGCCCCCGCAGAAGTCCAAGAGGCGGTTGGTGCTTAAGCGAATTGGAGATCATGTGGGCGGTGAAGATTGAATTCTTTGATGCTTTCTGAAGCGTGCTTTCCTGCAGGTCTGCAAAGAGGCTCATATCAC
This sequence comes from uncultured Sulfitobacter sp., assembly GCA_964447345.1. Classification (GTDB taxonomy): domain Bacteria; phylum Pseudomonadota; class Alphaproteobacteria; order Rhodobacterales; family Rhodobacteraceae; genus Sulfitobacter. The sequence continues at coordinate 5,483 of CAYUSM010000163.1, forward strand.
CCCCAATTGGGCGCAGATCGAACATGACGGACGCCAGCATTTGCGCCTCGGGATTGGGTTTGGCGATCCAGCCCTCAAAGTAGCTGCGCCAGACCGAAAGCGGCTGACACCAGCGTGGGTTGGTCGCCATCATGTCGCCGGGACAATAGAAATAGCCGCAGGTGTCGAGCCCGTCGCTGACATATTTGGCAAGCGCTTCAAAATAGGGGCGGTCAATTTCGGTCATCGCGTCCGACAGGATCAGGCAGTTGTCTTGGTCCGACACTCCGGTCTGCTCTTGCCGTCCCTGACTGCCGCAAGCGAGCCAGAGGTAGGGAACAGGCGGTGGACCAAGCGCTTCTTCCGCAAGGGTCAACAGCCGACGGGTCGCCGTGTCTGCGATGTCCGTGATCAGGCGGGTGACGACCTCGTGGCGGTTTCCTGCCTCGACCAACTGCACCAGCAACGCGGGAATTTCGGCAGTGACGCGCGCCATTGTCGCAGTGTCCGGGGCCTTGGCAACGCGGCCCACCAGATCAGCAGAGGACATTGCCTGTGCCCGGGTGAGGTCTGTCTGGGTGACGATGCCGACCAACGTGGCGCCGTCCATAATGGGAACATGGCCGATACCGCGTTCGACCATCAGGTGAAGCACGTCTGTCACCAGCGCTTTGGGGCCAAGCGTGAGCGGGTCTGCGGTCGTCACATCCGAGATGGGGCGCGCCGGGTCGAGACCGCCGGCGACCACGCGGCCATTCATGTCACGGACCGTGACGATACCCCGAAAGCCGGTGTCATCCACAACGCAAATGGATGAGATATGGGCCGCCTGCATCTTGGCGGCGGCCTTACGGATTGGTGTCTCGGATGTGCAGGTCGCGGGGTCGCGCGTCATCAATTGCTCCACCCGCATCGTGGCAAGGTTATTGCGGTCAGAGCGCGCCGGGCGACGCCGGTCAAAGAACCTGGCGACCGTCGGATGCGTTTCAATGAGCGCAAACAAGGTTTCGGCGGGCATGACGATCATGCTCGTCTGAGCCTTAATGGTTGCGGTGCGCGTCGCATCCTCCCCCCGCAAGAGTGCGCGTTCGCCAAAGGAGTTGCGCGGCCCGAGAATGGAAAGCTGAACGCCCGCTTCGTCCGTGATCTCCACCTCTCCCTCCGAAATGATGTAGAGATGCGTGGCTTTGTCACCCACGGCGAAAACCCTGTCTCCTTCGGCGAAATCCTGTGCGGCGCACGTGTCTGAAAGCGCCTCAAGCGCCTGATCGGTCAGACTGTCATAGGGATGAACGGAGGCCAGGAACTGTCGCAACGCTGCCGGAAGGGGCATGAGGCAATCCTTTTGGAAAAAAGACCTGCCCGCTGGTCAGCGCGCAGGCCCAGTTGCTCAGGAAGATCCACCGCCGCATACAGGGAGGATGCGGCGGTGGGCGGTGATCAGTGACCTTCGACCGCCACGCCTGCCCCACGGGGCACACGTACGCTTTCAACAAGGTCCTTGATCTCCTGGGGAGTTTCCTTGGTCATGCCGGAGACCACGTAGGCGACACCGAAGTTGACCAGCGCACCGATCGCACCGAAGGAGGTGGACTTGATCGGTCCAAGCAGAGGATCAGCATCGGTGAAGGAGTTGGTGTCCGGGATAAAGAACCAGCCCTTGTGCAGGAAGATATAGAGCAGCGTGACGACCAGACCGGCCAGCATGCCTGCCACGGCACCCACGTTGTTGATGCGGGTCGAGAAGATGCCCATCATCAGCGCAGGGAAGATCG
>CAYUSM010000164.1:0-5719 GCA_964447345.1 uncultured Sulfitobacter sp.
TTCAGGAATACCGCGCAGGGCGGCAGACAGGATCACCATGGCGAAACCCGTTTGTATCCAGACCAGTATCACCATCAGGAAGAAGTTGTTCCAAAACGGAATTTGCAACACGTCGATCGGCATCATCCCAAAGAAGTCCCGCACGGCATTGATGATCCCGATCTCGCTGTCGTTGGCATAAACAAACCGCCAGATTAGCGAAGCCCCGACGAAAGATATTGCCATGGGCATGAAGATCAGCGATTTCGCGATGTTGCCCCAGCGGAGCCGGTCCGTCAGTTGTGCCACCAACAGTCCCAGGAACGTCGCCAACGCAGGCACCACAAGCACCCAGAGAAAGTTGTTCAGGAAGGCCGTCTGAAACGTGCTGTCAGCAAACATCGTAGTGTAATTGCCGAACCCGATGAACTCATCGCCTGAGCGGTTATGGAGCGAGCGCCAGAAGGAACCAACCACGGGATAAAGAAGATAAAGCGTCAGGGCGAAGAGCGCGGGGAAAAGGAACAGCCAGGGCCTTACCATTGTCGCACGGTTGATGTTCCGACCCTTGTCGCCTGGCTTGGGCGGAAAGATCACTTTGTCCAGGATCAAATTCGAAAGGTAGAAGTACCCGACGCATCCCCCGACCCCGATGATGACCGTGACAATGCCCTGCATAAGCGGCGACATGGCAACTCCCCCTGATTTGTTGGCACCGGACACCAAGAAATGGGGTCCGGTGACCGGGTGCGCTTACTTCAGCGTATCCCAGCGGTCTTGCACTTGCTGGGCTGCATCCTGTGCTGAAGTGCCGGTGGCGTAGTCCACCATTGCTGTCCAGAATTCGCCTGCACCGATCTCTGCCGGCATCAAGTCAGAGGCATCAAATCGAAAGGTCGTGGCACCCTGCAGGATTTCACCCTGTGCCCGCGCGCTGTCATCCACGTAGGTGTCAAGGTTTACTCCCCCATGCGCCGTCAGGAACCCGCCCTGTGCCATCCACGCCTCATGCGCGACAGGCAGTTTGAGGAATTCGATCATCGCGTTGGCGGCATCCGATGGGTTGGTGATCGCAAAAAGTGTGCCAGCACCAAGCACCGGGCTGCCCAGGTCCTTGTCCGCGTAAGCCGGGAAGTAGAAGAAATCCACGTCCTCGCCCATTTGAACACCATCCGGGAAGAATGCTGGGATAAAGGACGCCTGCCGGTGCATGTAGCACTTCGGTGGGATCGCAAAGAGACCCGCGGGGCTGTCACGGAAGTCGGTGGAGGCTACTGCCGCAGTGCCGCCGTCAACGTAGTCATTGTTCAGAGCAAAGTGGCCAAATTCTTCCATCGCACCCACGACCCGCTCGTCGGTAAAGGGAATTTCGTTGGCAACCCACTGGTCATAGACTTCGGGCGGTTGTGTCCGCAACATCATCTCTTCCACCCAGTCGGTTGCAGGCCAACCTGTTGCTGCACCAGAGCCAAGCCCGATGCACCAAGGCACCTCACCGCCTTCGGCGATCTCATCGCTCAGCGCCTTTAAGTCTTCCATCGTCTCGGGGATGTCGAAGCCAGCCTCGTCAAAGGCGGCAGGCGAATACCAGACAAGCGATTTTAGATCGACGCGGTAGAACAGGCCGTAAAGCGCCTCATTGCCATCCGCGCCTGCGTACGTCCCAAGATCAACCCAAGAAGACCCAGCGGCAAAGTTCTCAGCAACCCATTGCGCTGTGCCTTCGGCGAGCGGTGTCAACAGACCTTGACTTGCCATATCAGCCGCAAGACCTGGTTGCGGAAAGACGGCGAGGTTTGGGGCGGATCTCGCTCGGGCAGAAATGACAATGTCCTGCTCAAAACTATCGGAGCCGGAATAGTTGACCGTCGCACCGGTGGCCTCGGTGAAAAGCGCAAAGACTTTCTCCACCTGCTCCTTTTCGTTGCCCGTCCAAGGGCCAGTGATTGTAACGGTCTGCCCTGTCAGATCAGTGCCGTCGGCAAAAGCGATAAAGCTGTCCCAGCTGAAATCCCCTTCTCCTACAGTGAAAGGGGTATGGCCGTCGGCAAAGGCGGTGTTGCCTGCTAAGGCAATCGCAGCCGCCCCTGCAAAGATTTGGAAATTCATGGCGTCCTCCCAGAAGTGATGTCGTTGCATCAAATGATGCGCTTTGTTCGAAAGCTCCAAAGCGCTTTGGATACCAGTTTTAGACGGACAGCGCGCGACTAGTCAATAAGGTCCCAAGCGCCGCTGCAGAATTTCGTGTTAATTGTTTTGGCCATAAAAATAGGCGGTTTGCTATTTGACGGGTCGACGTCCTAGCTTTAAGTTGCTTAAGAAATGGATCAAAGCGCTTTGGTTTGAGATGAATTTACGGGAATTATCAGAGCAGTTGGGCCTGTCGCAGACGACAGTCAGTCGGGCGCTCAACGGTTATCCCGAAGTTAGCGAAGCGACCCGCAAGAAGGTGATTGCAGCTGCCAAGGCTCACAATTACCAGCCTGACGCTCGCGCACGCGGTCTTGCAACAGGCCAGACCAGAGCCATAGGCCATGTCATCTCGCAATCGACAAAGCACGAGATGGTCAACGTGGTCTTCTCGGACTTCATCGCCGGGGCGGGAGAGACCTACAGAAAGAATGGCTATGATCTGGTCATGTCCATGGTTGCCGATGACGATGAGGCTGAAGCCTATCGCACGCTCACCCGTAGGCGCAATGTAGACGGCGTCATTGTGCATGCGCCCACACAGCAAGATCCGCGCATAGAATTGCTGCGGGAATTACAATTGCCGTTTGTCGTTCATGGCCGCTCGAGCGATGTGGTGAGCGACTACAATTGGCTGGACGTGAACAACAAACGCGCAATTGAGCGCGCAACAGATTTTCTCCTTGATCTGGGACATCGTCGCATCGCTCTTATCAACGGGCTGGAACGAATGGACTTTGCTCTGCGACGGCGGGCAGGGTATCTTGCGTCCCTCGCTGCGCAGGCTGTGAACGCCGATCCTGCTCTTATGCGCAGCGCCGAAATGACCGAACCCTACGGCTATTCAAGCGCACGCGACATGCTGGAGACCACGAACCCACCGACGGCTTTCATTGCATCCTCCATTGTCATCGCAATGGGCGTACGCCGTGCGATAGAAGAGCGTGGTCTGACGCTTGGTCGGGACGTGTCGGTCATCTGCTTCGACGACATGATTTCTTACTTCCCGAACGGCGAAGGCGAACCTTTCTTTACCGCAACAAGATCGTCTGTGCGGGCTGCAGGCCGGCGTTGCGCAGAGATGCTGATCGACGCGATCGAGTCACCCGGCTTGCCGCCAAAGCAGGAACTGTGGGAGGCTGAGCTGGTATTGGGACAATCCACGGGACCTGTGCCGAAGGGTAACGAGTGATGCCGTTCAAACGCACGGATTTTCCGCCGGACTTTATTTTTGCAGCTGCAATGTCCAGCTACCAGGTCGAAGGGCATGCGCAAGGTGGTGCAGGCATGACCCACTGGGACACCTTTGCAGCCACCCCAGGCAACGTGGTGCGTGGTGAAGATGGCGCGGTAGCCTGTGATCATTTTCACCGCTACGAAGAAGACCTCGACCTAATGCAGGCCGCAGGATTTGATGCCTATCGGTTCTCAACCTCCTGGGCTCGTGTGTTGCCGGATGGGCGGGGAACGCCAAATGAAGCAGGATTGGACTTCTACGATCGCCTCGTTGACGCGATGTGTGCGCGTGGACTGAAACCTATGGCCACCCTTTACCACTGGGAACTACCTGCTGCGCTTGCCGATCTTGGTGGATGGCAGAACCCTGACATCTCTCACTGGTTCGCGGATTTCACTGAAGTTGTCATGAACCGTATTGGAGACCGCCTGTTTGCAGTGGCACCGATCAACGAACCATACTGCATTAGTTGGCTCGGCCATTTCACCGGGGTTCACGCACCGGGCCAACGGGATGTTCGGGCAACTGCCCAAGCAATACATCATGTCCTCAAGGCTCATGGAGCAGCGATCCAAGTGATGCGCACACTTGGGCAGCAGAACTTGGGTGGCGTGTTCAACTGCGAGTATGTCTTTCCCGCGGACAACACACCGCTAAACGTGCAAGCTGCGGAACGGCACAATCAGATCCACAATCATTTGTTCCTGTCCGGAGTTTGTCTGGGCACTTATCCCGACGCAGTTCTGCAAGCATTGGAGCCGCATCTGCCCGTTGGTTGGCAAGACGATTTGCCGTTGATCAGTCAGAAGCTCGATTGGATCGGAATCAACTACTATACATGCAAACGCATCGCCCACTCTGAAGGCCCATGGCCGGGCACCACAGAAGTTTCCGGGCCATTGCCAAAGACGCAAATGGAGTGGGAGGTCTTTCCGGAGGGGCTCAGGTATTTTCTGACAATGGTACACAAGGAGTACAGCAATGGGCTTCCGATCTATGTGACGGAAAATGGCATGGCCAACGCCGATCAGTTAGAGACACCTGATAAAGCCCGCATCGAATATCTAAGCGCGCATATTTCCGCCGCTAAGGCCGCAATGTCTGAGGGGGTCCCGCTGGTTGGCTACACATTCTGGTCACTTCTCGATAATTTTGAGTGGAATTTGGGGTATGACAAGCGGTTTGGGCTAGTTCATGTGGACTTTGAAACAATGACGCGCACTCCAAAAGCCTCATTTGAAGAATTGGCAAAGGCTTTGCGTCAGTAACTGTTGATCGCGTAGGCGGTTAAGATTGAGCACAGTGACAGGTTCGCTACCGAACTAAGTGAGGTCCACTCGGCCTCAGCGATATCTTGGTTGGGTTTTGCTCGTGCAGGATACGCGAAAAGCTGACCTGAAAGGCGCTCGCAGCGCGAGTCGGCGATCAGCTTCCGCGCTTGCGACACCTCGTTTTTCCGTAGAGTCGGCGGGACGGTCTCAAGGACATTTTTGGTAAAGAGATCAGCCGGGACCTGATCGGGCGGTTGCATGCCCGCGGGCTGATCGGGTCGGGACCACGGTCGCCCCGGCATGGGGTCCCTTACACCTATGTGACCACGGAGCAGTTCCTTGTGGCGTTCGATCTTGAGAGCCTGCAGGACTTGCCGTATCAGGAGCAGCTTGAGGATGTGGGGATCACAACTGCTGTGGAGCCGCGAGCGAGGACAACCTAGCAAGGGTTCAATTGCGACGCACTTTCAATTGGTCGGGCTTTGACTTTCAATCGGTCGAAGAGTCAGCCGAGGAGTTTCTCCAGCTCTTCCCTCTGCTCGGCGTGTTTTCTCGGATTGTCCTGGATCAGTCGCTTCAGATTGAGCAGCTTCCAACGTACGGCGGGAAGCTCGAAAGCCTGTGGCCGATCTATGGCAGAGAAGTCCGGGGTGCCATCCTGCAAGCTTAGTAGGAACTGTTTCGTGCACTCATCGAAACGGGATTGAATGTCCGCGATCAGCTGGCTGCGCGTCATCAGGAGGTCATCAAGTTCGACAGGTGATTTGGTCATGCCTTCGAACTCACGGACGTAGGGTTGGTTGAGGTCTATGAGATTGGGGTTCAGCAGCTCATGCGCAGGACGTGATGAACAGGCGACGTAGATCAAGAAGGTCCTGAACAGATCGTCCATCAGGCCTTCCTGCTCATAAAGTAGTTTCACGTCGTAAAGGTCGCGCGGGTGCTGGCGATCGACTGCGGCATGCAACTTGCTGCCGAACAGGTCTTCGAATGAGACGATTTGCATTTCTGCATACCCGAACGCGTCTGCCACCGCCTCGGA
>CAYUSM010000164.1:5819-7217 GCA_964447345.1 uncultured Sulfitobacter sp.
TCCTCCGGTACCATGATGCGATACTGTGGGTGGATCTTCCCGCCCTTGACCAGCGCACGGTCGCCTGCCCCGAGGTCGAAGGCTTTGGGGTCGAGGCGTTTGCGCCACGGGTGATTGTGGCGATCCGCAAACACAAAGAAGAGTCGCCGAACCTTGATTTTGGTGCAACTCAGTAGCAGCGCCGAGAGCAATTTCGGACGCAGCGTTGTCAGGCCCTCAAATATCATGTCGAGGTTGTGAAAACTCCCGTGATCCGGCAGTTCGTCCATGGCTTCCATAACGGCTCGTTCGGGGGCAGACATCCGCAATCGCCATTCCCAAGGCAGGGTATCCTCTGACGTGTCAGTGTTTTCTGTGAGACCAAGTGCCGGATCAGTGAACAGCGATGTTTTGCGTGTCTCGATGGGGGCGTCGAGTGGGAGTTTACGCAGCCACTTTGGTGCGGCGTCGCCGTATACCCAGACACGAGCATTTATGCCAAGACGCAGGTAGTGATCATAGCCCTGTTGAGAAAGCGCAGTGGTGCCTCCGATGTGGACCTCGTAGTTCATGATGTGCTGCATTGAGAGCAGGCAGGCATTCCAGGGTATGGTGTTTGATCCTGACATGTTTGGGACAGGGCGGCGGAAGACGCCGCGATGAACGCGCTCAAGCCACCCACGTTTCACGTAGTCGCGAAAAGTCTCGTAAGCGACACCTTGGCCAGTGAGCCAGGCGGCATCCACAAGATATCCTGATGGCACCGCCTCGAGAACTTTCTTCAGGTTTTGCGATCTTCGAGCGCTCATGACACTTTAAATCTCACTTTTTCAAAGAAATCGCAACAAGTGTTCTTTGAAAAATCGATCTCTTCGGTGTTTGTAGCGCTGAAAACTGGAACTCAGCGAAAAGAGGAGTGGGATCCGAATGTCTGCCAGACATGCGTGATAGCCGGAGAAATCCGATGCCAAGGACGGAAAGCGTCGCCTGAGTTCTGGGCTGTTTCGTTCGCGAAGACGTCTATGCTCAGGCGTGTGCCACGATCTGCTGCACGACAGGATGCATCCAGGCCGGGACATGTCGGCTCTGCTTTGAGAGCTGCGCACGATCCTTTGCATCCAGCGCACGTGCAATCTTGCTGATCACATGATCGTCCACGCGATCCTTGCCGAAATAGCGCAGAGCCTGGAACACAGTGCCCGTCTTTGAACTGGCACCGACCAATGTCTTCGTAGAGGCATTGCGGAACTGGATAAACTGTCGCCCGATCTTCTTGGTTCGTGTAGGCCCGTCGGTCATGTAGGTCGGATTGGACGGGACCTGGGTGGAAAGACCCAACTGGTTCGCCGCCATGGCAGGAGAGAGCTGAAGAACCTGGTTGTCCTTCCGGGCAACAGCGCGCGCGATGTCATCGGCGGA
>CAYUSM010000165.1:0-7128 GCA_964447345.1 uncultured Sulfitobacter sp.
CCCAGCATATGTGGGTATGAGGCAAGCGTCAGTTTCGTCATGCGACACGTCCTTATCATCTCAAGCGACAGTCATTTTAGGGTCCCGTTATGGCAACCCATTGACAACAATATGGGGTCAGCCAAAGGCCGGTGCAAGACCTTTGCCGGATCACGATGAGTACCTATATTGTGTTTCATAGGCTTTGATGGAATCGAGGGCACATGAACGCTCCCACCGATCTGGCGATGAAAACCGACGAGGTTTTGCGCGTGGAACTTGAGGTGTTTCGCCGTGAGCATCGCGATTTGGACGAAGCCATTGCCGCCCTGAACGAGCGTGGCACTTCGGACCAGTTGACCGTTCAGCGCCTTAAAAAGCGCAAGCTGCGCCTCAAGGACCTGATTGCCATGATCGAGGACCGCCTGACCCCTGACATCATCGCCTGAAAAGGCGGCCCATGGGTCATTGCCCCTCTGGTCTGGCTGGCTATAGTGCGCGCTCCGATCCTCTGCCGAAGGCCCGCATCATATGACCACCCCACCCGTAGGCATCATCATGGGGTCCCAATCCGATTGGGCCACGATGAAAGAAGGCGCCATTTTGCTGGATGAACTGGGCATCGGCTACGAGACAAGGATCGTCTCGGCCCATCGCACGCCAGACAGGTTGTGGGAATATGGGAAAACCGCTGCGGACAGGGGTTTGCAGGTCATCATCGCAGGCGCGGGCGGGGCCGCGCATCTGCCGGGCATGATGGCGTCCAAAACCCGTGTGCCGGTGATTGGCGTGCCCGTGCAGACCAAGGCGCTGTCCGGTGTGGATTCCCTCTATTCGATTGTGCAGATGCCCAAGGGCTTTCCCGTAGCCACCATGGCGATTGGTGCGGCAGGTGCCGCGAATGCGGGTCTGATGGCAGCGGGCATTCTGGCTTTGCAGGACGCAGAGCTGGCCGTGCGGTTGGATGCCTGGCGCGATGCGCTCAGCGCCTCCATCCCAGAGGAGCCCAGCGATGACTGAGCCGCTGCCGGTTGGCAGCACCATCGGCATTCTGGGTGGCGGTCAGCTGGGGCGTATGCTGTCTGTTGCCGCCGCGCGCCTTGGCTTCAAATGCCATATCTTCGAACCCGGTGCCCATCCGCCTGCCGGACAGGTGGCGGATGCAGTGACCACGGCCGCCTATGAAGACCACGAGGCCCTGCGTGCCTTTGCTGCATCATGCGATGTGGTGACCTTTGAGTTTGAGAATGTCCCCACCGAGGCACTTGATGTGATCGAGGCGCAGGTGGCCATCCGGCCAGGTCGTGAGGCCTTGCGGATTTCCCAGGACCGGCTGACCGAAAAAACATTTCTGAAAGACCTTGGCCTAGCCGTCGCCCCTTTCGCTGATGTCCCCGATGCCGCCTCAATGGAAATAGCCGTAGACGAAATCGGCGCACCCTCCATTTTGAAAACCCGGCGGTTTGGTTATGACGGCAAGGGACAAGCACGGCTCACCTCAACTGCCGATGCTGGCAAAGCGCTCGCCGACATGGCTGGCGCACCAGCGATCCTTGAAGGTTTTGTTGATTTTTCTCACGAGGTTTCGGTCATCGCAGCCCGCAGCCCCTCAGGTGAGGTGGCCTGTTTCGATCCGGGCGAGAACGTCCATCGTGACGGCATCCTGCGCACCACAACGGTCCCTGCCCGTCTGAGCGCATCCCAGCGGACAGACGCCGTCCTTTTGGCCGCCAAGATACTGAATGCGCTCGACTATGTCGGCGTTTTGGGGGTCGAGCTTTTTGTCACGGCCCAAGGGTTGGTGGTGAATGAAATCGCACCGCGCGTGCATAACTCGGGCCATTGGACACAGAATGGCTGTACGGTCGACCAGTTCGAGCAGCACATCCGCGCCATCGCCGGTTGGCCTCTGGGAGACGGGACACGCTATGCCGACGTCACAATGGAAAACCTGATTGGTGATGACATGGAACGGGTCCCTGAACTGAGCAAAGACACCAACACCGCTATCCATCTCTATGGCAAGGCAGAGACGAAGCCGGGCCGAAAGATGGGGCACGTCAATCGCATCATGACCTGAGCTAGGCCAGAAAGCGCTCCGCGATCTCCCCAGACATGTAAGACAACCGTCCGGCTACGAATGTGGCGGCCACGCGGCGCGTGTCAGCATCCAAGACCACAATATCGGCGCGCTTGCCGGTCGTGAGCGTGCCGCGGTCCTCGAACCCCAACACTTTTGCCGGACCAGAAGAGATCAGGCCCCAGGCCTGCGCCAGATCACAGACCCCGGCATCAGCCAGCATCAGTGCCGCACGGCGCGGAGATGGATAGTGATAATCAGACGCCAAGGCGTCGCAATAGCCCATGGAAATCAAGTCGATGGCTGACAGGTTTCCGTTGTGTGACCCACCCCGTACCACATTGGGCGAGCCCATCAGCACCGCATCCCCTGCCCCATGTGCGGCCTCTGCTGCCACCAGTGTCTCTGGAAATTCCGCCACATGCGCGCCCCGCGCCCGCCAGGCCGCACGGGTCTCAGCCGTTGCATCGTCGTGGCTGCCCATGCGGATGCCCATCTGCGCCAGTTGGGGGCATAGGGCATCAAGTGCGGCAGGGACGGCATCCCCTTGTTCATGCAGTGCGCGCATAAAGGCGTGGTGCTTTTCTGGGCTGCGCCCCGCCTTGAGCGCCTGACCATTCAGCCTTCGCGGCAGCTTGCCTGCGGCAAGCCGGTCATGGGGTAAATGGTCGTTGAACACAACATATTGCACACCCCACGCGGCAAGCCGGTCAGGCAAACCCTCGTAGAGGTCCAGGAGATGCGTTTCAAACCGCAGTTGCGGATGCAGGTCCGTCACCAGCGTTTCATTCACAGACCCTATGGCTTTGAAAACCCGATCCGCAAAGTCGAGCCCGCGCATCCCGCCTTCCCAGCTGACAAATTGCGCCAACACGGCAGTGGTGATCCCATTGGCGGCAAGCTCTGCCTCCGCGGCTACCAGCCCCTCGTCCATCTGTTTCATGGCACCCCGGCGCTGCGCCAAGTGCCTTTCAAACCCGTCGCCATGCAGATCAACGATCCCGGGAAGGACAAGATAGCCGCTGAGATCTACCTTGCGTCCCGCAGACCCATCGATGATCACACCGTCCGCAAAGCAAAGTGGCGCGCCTGACAGACCTTCCGGATGCAGGACCTGCGCACCGGTCAAATCAAGGTTGGGCACTGTCGCCCTCCACCCCCGGAATGCACTCTCCGTCCGGGCATCCAAGCGATTCGAGCACCCCGTCAATCCAGCTCATCGTGCGGTCAAAGGCACCGGTCTGCAGAAACTCCATGGTCTGGGCAATGACACGCGGATTGTTCATCATGAACGTATGGGTCACTGGAAGAACGATGTGATCGTCCATCCCTTCGACCTTGGTGGAGGCGACGGAGACCTTGCCATCGTCCGCGCCTGGCAAGAGCGTTGAGAAGTAGGGGTTCAGCGACTGGGATCCGGCAATCACACCAAGTTCGAATGGCACCGGCGGCAGGCTTCGGGGCAGCGACTGTGATCCCGTGCCCATCTGTTGGCCCGCCGGTCCGTTCACCCAGTCAAAAACCGCAATGTCATCCAACTGATCGACAACTTCACTGCCGTTGTTGGGTGGCCCCAACATGACAACCCGGCCCACACGCTCCGCACCCGCCTCTGCCACCCATTGGCGCACCAGGATGCCGCCCATGGAATGAGTCACGAAATCAACCGTCGGGGTGCCGCAGGCGGCTACCGCATCGGGGATGGTACGGCGCGTCAGCTCTTCGATCGGCGCCTCCGTTGACGGATAGCCAGGGCGCACAACACGATAGCCGCCGTTTTCCAGCGCGGCCTCCATGAGGGCAAAAGATGTCTCGGTCCGCGCCAACCCGTGCAGCAGTATCGCACAACGATCCTGTGCCACGGTTTGGCAGGCGCTCAGGCCCATGATGCCCGTCAGGATGAGAAAGCTAAGGCGCATGAGGATGAGATAGACTGAAATCGCCCTGTATGAAATGCTGGTTGAATATGACCTTGCGAAAGACAGCTCATGCGCCCGACTTTTCCGCGACTGGCCGTTCGCGCAATCATTCTGCATCAGGGCCGACTGCTGATGGTCAATGCCTATCCGGATGGGCAAAGCGACCTGCTCTGCGCTCCCGGCGGTGGGGTCGAGGCCGGAGCCTCCCTTCCAGATAATCTGATCCGGGAAGTGTATGAAGAAACCGGTCTGCAGATCGCGGTTGGTCCGCCCTGTCTGGTGAATGAATTTCACGACCCGGACGGCACGTTTCACCAGGTCGACGTCTACTTTCACTGCACATTGACCGGCAGTGCTGAAATTGATCCGAACTGGCAGGACGTTGATCGGATTGTCACTCAGCGCCATTGGGTCAGTCGGAACGAGCTATCAGCACTGCCCCACAAGCCCGACAGCCTCTCTGACGTTGCCTTTGGAGGGGCTGGCCCGGCTAGTTACGATCCGCTTGAACCGATCGTGCGGTGACGGACCAGCCAATGCCGCCCACAACCATGATTGTCGCAAGCACGACCGTGAGGCCAATCGCTTCACCCAGCAGAACAGCCCCCGCGACAATCGCGATGACCGGAACGGACAGCTGGACCACCGCCGCTGTGGCCCCATCAATTTTCGGCAGCACGGAATACCAAAGCGCATAACCCAGGCCCGAGGTGAGCCCCCCGCAAAGGATGCCGAGGGCAATACCCACGGCACTGAAGGTCAGGCCGGTTCCGGTCAGGAGCACCAAAAGGATCGGCACACATAGCAGAAAGTTCGCGGCCGTGGAGGCCAGCGGATCGGCAGCACTGCGTCCGATGATGCTGTAGGCAGCCCAGCCGAGACCTGCAAAGATCATCAACACGGCCCCTGCCGGATCAGCCGCTCCGCCCGGTCCCGGCCACAAGGCGATGAGCAAGCCAAGGAACGCCACCGCACCGCCTGCGATCTGTCTGGTGGTTGGTGCAGTCCCCCGCAGTGCTCCGTGTCCGAACATCGTGATCTGGACCACCCCAAACAGGATCAGCGCCCCAAGCCCGGCGTCAAGCGTAAGGTAGGCAAGTGAAAACCCAACCAGATACACTGCAAGGCTGATGGCGCCCGGAATACGGTTGCGGCGCAGTAACGGCAGGCCACCGCCGCGCACCGATATGATCATTCCCAGAACCAGCGCGCCTGACGCAACCCGCACGATGGCAAAGCCAGAGGGATCGATATGCCCGCCCTCAATGGCCATGCGGGTCAGGATTGAATTCGCTGCGAAGGCGATCATGGTCAAAGACGTGGCAAGAGCAATCCGCATCTCTAGGGCTTAGCTGCTGGCGTGCCTTCCGCCAAGAGGGAAGCATACCGCGGCAGGGCCCTGCGGCAGATCAGTGAAAGATGAACTCATCCTCATCGTTCAGCGTGGCCAGCAGCGCATCCATATCAGCCTCGTGAAATCGCCCTTCCGGGCCAAAGCGGCCCATCTCACCCTGCAGCAACTGCTGACGCACAATTGAGATGACATTGCCCTGAACCTCGCTGTCCTGCATGGCAGCGACAAGGCCCTGCCGAATGATCTCCTTTTGATGCGCTTCCTGCGCAAGAAGGTGCTGGTGTCGACTTGCCGCAGTCAGTGCGTTCAGCATGGCCTTTCGCAAAGCCTCAACGTCCATTTCCTCTTTGGTCAGAAAGTCGTGGCAGCCCCCGCGCATCGCCTCAATCGCCGTGCGTCGCGCGCCGTCGCCGGTGATCATGATCTTGCCCGCATCCTTGTTCAGATCGTTTTGCAGGATGTGATCCAGCGCCTCCATCCCGTCCCCAACGGGCAAGCGGTAGTCGATTAGAATGAGATCGTAGTTTTCTTTGGCGACGGCTTCATCGAGTTGCGCGATGCTGTCGACCTCATCCAACTGGATCGACAGGTTGGTCTTATGGCTCAACCGCTTGATGCGCGCCCTGTCAAAGTTGTTGTCATCCAGAAGCAAAGCACGGATTTCACGCGGAATGGGCATCGGTGAAGAGATTGATGAGGGGTGGGGAGCTGCGTGCAACATGGGGCCACATCCTTGAATGATTCAAACATGTTACAAAGATTGCGAGGATATCCTGACGAAAGGTTAATAGCCTGTCCTGAACTTCCGCAAATTGCTCAGATTGTGGAGCCCTGTGCTGCGCCATTCTGTGCAGCTTTCAGTCGAACCTCAACCATGCACCCGCGACCGTAAGGGGAATCCGCCATTCTCGCATAACCACCATAAAGTGATGCAATCTTGCGCACATTGGTCAGCCCCATCCCGCTGCCTTCCACCTCATCCCGTGGTCGGAGGGTGCGCATGGCGCCAAAAACAGTCTCCCGAAACTCTTCTGGCACGCCCGGCCCGTCGTCCGCGACACTAAGGACAATCGCTTCAGGCTCTCTTGTGGCACTCACAACAATCCGCCCAGCGCCCTTGTCGTGATGCTTGAATGAGTTCTGTATCAGAGCATCAAGAAGTGTCAGAATATCGCGATCCCCCATCGTCAGGCGATTGCAATCGAGGTTGCGGATCAGATCGAACCCCGCGGGGAGCTTGATTTCTTCCAACACGGTGCTCAAGACCGCGTCCAGATCATTCTCGACCACTTCCTGCATCCGGCCAATACGCGAGAACGTCAGCAAATCCACCAGCATCCGGTCCAGCCGCCCGGCGTGACGGTTCATCATCTCGATCGACGTCGCAACCGAGCCTTCTATCGGGTATCCAGCTTCTTCCAGGTCTTCCCTGATCCATTGCGGCAGTTCGAGAAGCGCCCGGACCGAACCACGGACATCATGGCTGATCAGATAAATGAAGTCTTCGATATCCTGCGAATTTGCAGATGCCGTCGACTGAGGCGCAGTGTCAAGCGGGCTGGCGGGCTGACGGTTTGGATGCATGAGAGGCCTCGGCTTGGTGGTGCCTCACGCTATCATTGAGGGCGTTTCCGTTGTGTTAACGAAAGTCCATTTCCGTCAGTCTGCTTTCATGCACCCTGTCGCTCCAAAAGCAACAAAGGGCCCCGAAGGGCCCTTTGCGTAAGTCGTCTGCGACCGGCAGCTTACATCATGCCGCCCATGCCGCCCATGTCGGGCATGCCGCCGCCCATGCC
>CAYUSM010000166.1:0-7097 GCA_964447345.1 uncultured Sulfitobacter sp.
TTCAACGAGGCCAAGCGCTTTGTCACGCTGATCGATGCGCTTTACGAAGCGCGGGTGCGGCTCATCTGCTCTGCCGCGGCACAGCCTGAGATGCTTTATGTGGAAGGCGAAGGCACGTTTGAATTTGAGCGCACGGCCTCACGCCTGCGCGAAATGCAGGCGGATGGCTGGGGTGACTGACAGCGCGGTGCTTAGGGATGGTAGGGCGCGTTGCCCATGTAAAGCGTCCACAGCCCTGCCGCGATGATCCCAAGCCCTACCAGGACAAAGACCACCTGAGACAAGCTGCGCTCTGTGTCCTTGCCGGACGGAGTCGGGGTATCATGCGCCTGACGGTTCATTGTGCTCATCCTCTTTTCTCCGGTTTTTTTGCGCTCACACCGCATCCGGACTGTGGAGAATGTACACTAACCTTTCGTAAATTTGCAGGGTCGGGCGGAAAATTATCCGTTTTCGCGCAAAATGGCACCAGCAAGATACAGTGAGCCACAGATCAGAACCCGCGCATGGGGGTCTTTGGCGACGATGGCCTGCAGCGCATCCGCCACGTTTTCTGCCTCATACGCCTCGATGCCGACGGCACGCGCGGCAGCGGCGGTTTCTTTGGCGGACAGTGTCGCCTTTTCACCGGGGATCGAGACCGCATGCAGGCTGTGCGCATGCTGAGACAGCGGGCGCATGTACCCCTGGACATCCTTGGTGTTCAGCATGCCGCAAATCAGATGGGTCGGGCGCTTTGGACCTTGCGCCAGCACATCGGCAATCGCGATACCCGCAGCCGCGTTATGTCCACCGTCAAGCCAAAGTTCGGCCTCTCCTGCCGCTTCAACGAGTGGTCCCTCGCGCAGTTTTTGCATCCGGGCGGGCCAGTAGGCCTGCGTGACGGCGGCCTCGCAGGCGGCGTCATCCATGCCGAAGTGCCGCAATGCAGCCAGTGCCGCACCAGCGTTCATGACCTGATGTGCCCCCGGCAGGTTGGGCAGCGGCAGATCCAAAAGGCCGGTTTCGTCCTGATAGACCAGTCGCCCGGCCTCCTGCCCGACGTGCCAGTGCTGACCGTAGACGCTGAGCGGCGCGCCCAGGCGGGCGGCTGTCGCTTCGATCACGTCCAGCCCCGCGTCCTCCTGCGGTCCCACGATGCAAGGCACGCCGCGCTTGATGATCCCGGCCTTTTCACCGGCGATTTCGGGCAAGGTGTCACCAAGGAACTGCTGATGATCCAGTGAGACCGGTGTGATGATGCTGAGCGCGGTCTTCTCCATCACGTTGGTGGCATCGAGACGCCCGCCCAGCCCCACCTCCAGCAGCGTGTAGTCCGCAGGTCTGCGTGAGAACGCCAGCAGGGCGGCGGCCGTAGTGATTTCGAAGTAGGTGATCGTCTCACCACCGTTGGCGGCATAGCATTCGTCCAGCACCGCCGTCAGCGCCTCTTCCGAGATCAGCGCACCCGCCAGCCGAATGCGTTCATGAAAGCCTGCCAGATGGGGGGAGGTATAGGCGTGCACAGTCTTGCCTGCCGCCTCCAGCCCCGCGCGGATCATGGCCTGGGTCGATCCTTTGCCATTGGTGCCGGCAATGTGGATAATCGGCGGCAGGTTGTTTTGCGGATTGCCCAAAGCCTTCAGCAGCCGGAACATCCGGCCCAGCGTCAGGTCGATCACCTTGGGGTGCAGCGCCATCATCCGTTCGAGGATGACGTCGGACTTGGCCGCGCTCATTTCTTGGTCTCGGCCTTTTCCGGTTCGCTGAGCGCGTGATCCAGTTCTCCGCCCTCTTCAGGCGGCGGCAGATCGCCCCGCACGGCTGGCGGCAGCCCGAGCAGCATGCGGGTGATGTTGATCAACTCGTCGCGAAGATCCGTCCGTTTGGTCACACGGTCGAGCATGCCGTGGTCGAGCAGATATTCGGCTCTCTGGAACCCGTCAGGCAGCTTTTCACGGATTGTCTGTTCAATCACGCGTGGCCCGGCAAAACAGATGAGCGCATTCGGCTCTGCGATATGCACGTCACCAAGCATCGCGTAGCTGGCTGTCACACCCCCCGTCGTCGGATGGGTCAGCACCACGATGTAGGGCAGCCCGGCCTCTTTGAGCATCTGTACCGCCACGGTCGTGCGCGGCATCTGCATCAGGCTGAGAATGCCTTCCTGCATGCGCGCGCCACCGGCAGCAGAGAAGAGGATCAGCGGGCGCTTAAGGTCAACGGCCTTTTGCGCCGCCGCGATGATCGCGTTGCCCACGTACATGCCCATGGAGCCCGCCATGAAGCTGAAATCCTGACAGGCAGCCACGATGGGCGTGCGGCCCATCTCGCCGGTGGCGACAAGCATCGCTTCCTGCTCACCTGTTTCTTTCTGTGCGGCCTTCAGGCGGTCGGGATACTTCTTCTGATCGCGGAACTGCAGCGGGTCGGCCACCGGTTTGGGCACCTCGACCTCATTGAAAATCCCGCCATCGAAGAGCGCCGTGAAGCGATCACGCGGGCTGATCGGCATGTGGTGGCCGCAGTTGGTGCAGACGTTCAGATTGTCCGACACCTCGCGGTGAAACAGCATCGTGCCGCAGTCATCGCATTTGGTCCACAGGTTGTCCGGCGTTTCGCGGCGCGAAAAGATCGAGTTGATCCGGGGACGGACGTAGTTGGTGATCCAGTTCATGTTGGTCCCTGACGGCTTTGCTTGCCCTCAGATAAGCCGGGGCTGCATAAATTGCAATCAGCGCCTGATGGCCACACGCGCGGCCAGCCACAGCACAATCATCATGCCGAAATCCACCGGCAGCCATGCCTGCAGGGCTTCTGTGTCCTGCATGGAAAACGGGCTGAGGTAGAGCGCCAAACCAGAAAGGTCATCGGGCAGCGACACGATCAGGATGGCCGAGACGTTGTTCCAGAAATGCACGGCAATGGCCGGTCCCAGGTTGCCCGAACGCGCGGTCAGATCGGCCATCAGAATGCCAAAGAGACCTGCCCAAATCGCAATTGTCAGGGCGTTTTCGCCAGCTGTATCGGGCAGGTAGTGACCCAAGGCAAAGAGCACCGATGGCATGACCATCCAGATCAACGGAGAACGGAACCGCGCGGCCAATTGCTGTTGAACATAGCCGCGAAATACGATCTCTTCGGCGCTCACCTGGATCAGGACAAAAAACAGCGACGGGGCCAGCAACATAAGCCAGGTGCCCAGCGGCATGTTGGGCACATAGTCTCCCCCCATATCCCAGGGCGGCAGCACAAAGATAACCACCATCAGGCCCAGCAGCATCAATGTGACCGACCGGAAGTCCTGCCACAAAAGCCGCACCGGGCCCAGAAGCGTGCGAAAGCCACGGTGATGAAGCACCCGCGCGCTGATCCCGGCACCGGCGATCATAAAGGCAAAACTGAACAGCAGCATGTACATTGCCAGCGGTGTGCGTCCGGAGCGCAAGTCTTCCAGGAATGTGCCATTGCTTGCGGCGGTCAGGCTGTAGATGGTCTGAAAATAGACCTGGTTCAGCGCGAAATATGCAAAGGTCGCCAGGACCATCCCGGCGACAAAACGCCAAAGCTGCGGATAGCCCCGCGCGGGGGCCAGAAAAACCTCGTGCAGCGCGTAGGCTGATGTGCGGCTCACTCCTCGGCCTCTTCGTGTTCCAGCGCGCGACGGTGCGGACCCATCTCGCGTGGCACTTCAAGGCCTGCGGCAATCATCAGGTCCGCCGCACCAGCAAGATAGCCCGCCACCTTGCGCAGCAGGATCAAAAGCAGGTCCTTGTCGCTTTCGACAACGGCGCGATACTGCTCTGCTCCGATGCGCAGGAACTTGGTTTCTTCCATGGCCAGAAGGTCCAGCTGACGCGGTTCATTCAACAGGATCGCCAAATCGCCGATCAGGCGGCCCGGTTCCACATCAGAGACATGGCGCATGACGCCCTCGGCGTCGATCACGCCCAGCTCAGCCCGGCCAGACAGGCACAAATACGCCGCATCCGGCCGGTCGCCCACGGTAAAGACGCGCTGACCTTTTTCAGCCGTGTACCACTGT
Organism: uncultured Sulfitobacter sp.; assembly: GCA_964447345.1. Taxonomy (GTDB): domain Bacteria; phylum Pseudomonadota; class Alphaproteobacteria; order Rhodobacterales; family Rhodobacteraceae; genus Sulfitobacter. The sequence goes on from CAYUSM010000166.1 coordinate 4,025, forward strand.
GCCGCAAAGGCAAGCAGACGACGGCTGCGCGGATCAAGCGGTGCAAAAAGCTCATTGCGGCTGATGATGCGCAGCTTGCGGCGCAGATCATCGGAGGCATCGGTGTCGTCCTCAAGGGGTTCGATCAGTGCAACATCGCCAATGCGGCCATTCTTGATCTCGACATGCAGGTCAAAGTCCTGCGGCTGGGCAAAGGTATCATTGATGTAGATTTGCGTGGTGTCGGGCAGGATGGCACTGAGGTTCTTGCGCACCTCGCTCTGCGCCTCCGCATCCTTGCCGACAAGCGACTGGTTCAGCACCAATATGTCAGGCCGCTTGATGGCAGCGCGGCCAAAGGCGGCGCGTTGCTGGAAGATCGCGGGCAAGTTGGCGCCGCCAATCGCAGTCTCCACGTCAAAGAGGTTCACCGATATCAGCTGCTTGAGATCATGTTCGGCCAGCACAGCCGATACCACGTCCTGCACCAGATCGGCCTGCAGGCCAGCCATGCTCGAAATGCGACCGTAAAGGAGGTTTTCCAGGATTGTGAGCCGCGGCAGATAGTTGTCAGGCTCAACGGGCACAAAGAGGTCCCGTGCGCGCTCGCGCAGTTGCGAGGCTTTGGTTTTGCGGATGCGCAGGATTTCCTGCTTGAACGTCTCGGGAAAGGCAGGACCGATCTGTTCTGCGGTAAAGGCAAAGGGCACCGTCAAAAGCAGTGCAAACTCTTCCGATGACAGGGCCGCATCGCCATGGTCGCGCCGCCGTGCCGCGATATCGACGAGGCGTTCATATAGTTCGTCATCGATGCCGAGGGCGGTAAAGAGCGGATGATCGGTGCCGTCCATGCCAAAGGTCTGGTGCAGGGTCTCAACCAGCGTCTGAGAGATGGCGATCGCCTGTGGGCCGAGGTTCTGGTCCAGCACCATGGACAGAAAGCCACCTTCGGTCACCAGTTCTTCCTGGCTGATGTCGCGGACGGGGGCGGCGAAGATCAGGTTGCCCCCCAGCGGGATCGCCGGGTTGAACGCGTCCGGATCAAAGCGGTAGACCGCCTTGTCGAGGCCTTCGGCCTTGAGGCGCGCGTGGATCTCATCGCGGAGCCCGACAATGCGACGTGCAAGATCAGGGTGCTTTTCCGGGTCCATCCGGGAATGCAGCATCCGCTCAAAAATCGCATCCGCTGTGCCCAGGGCCGTGGTGATCTCGAACCAGAACTTGTTCACGTCCTCAGTTGTGTTCAGCCCCGCAAGCTCGGGGTCGAGCCAGTCAGCCCGCGTGCTGTCAGGGCTGTTGCCGGACCGGCGGGCTTCAATTGTGGCCCGGTCGACGTGCTTGGGGTCCCAAAGAACCGTTTTCGGGCTCGTCCGAAGCGGCATCAGCAAGTTATCCCCGACGTTGCCTTGAAAGAGGTAGGGTTGCGCATTGGCAAAGCCGATCCGTGCGGCAACCACTGCCTGATGCAACTCTGACAGATCATAGCCCGCAATGGTCACCCGGCCGCGCGAGGGAGTGATTTCTCGGGTCAGCAAATCGGCCATGGCCGTGCGTTCTGCCTGATTGCCAATCTGCAAGGCAACCTGGCTGCCTGCCGGGATGTCCAGATTGAGGTCTTCAAGGATCAGATCACCATTTGCCCCGCGCACCGAGACATTGTGCAGCTCAATGTCCCCTTTGAGATGCGGAATCTCATCCGGCACCCCTTCAAAAAGCTCAGCATCCACCATGTGATCGGGGGCAAACCGTTCGGTCACGATGTCCCAGCGCAGCGACATGTCCTGCGTCTGGTTGTAATAGGCCAGAAGCTCTTTCCAGGGGCTGGAGAGGTCCTTGTAGGCGGCAAGGGCCGCGACAAGCGCACCCACCGTGATCTCACCCTTGATCGCCAGATACCCGCCGACGGCATAGAAAAAGAACGGGGTCAGCTGCGTGATGAAGTTGTTGAGAAACTTCATGAAGAACTTCTTCTGGTAGATGCGGAAACGCACATCAAAGAGCCGGTGCAGCCGGTCCGTGAACTGCGCCAGCCTGTAGCGCCATCCGCCGTTGGTGCGCAGATCGGTGATGCCTGCTGCGGTCTCGCCGATCTCTGCCGCGAAGTGGCGCACCTCCTTGATCCGTTCCTTGTTCAGCAGATTGATCTGCCGCTGCAGCATCGGGATGAGCCAGGCCTGCAACGGGATCAGTGCGATGCCCGCAAGGCCAAACCAGAAGGATTGCAGGAACAGAAAGACCACGATGATCAGCATCTGTCCCGCCTGGAACACCGGTTGCGCCACTGCATCGCCCATCAGGCCGCCCATCGGCTCCGCCTCTGACGTCACCATGCTGACCAACTCGCCCTGGCTGGTTTTCTGATAGTAGCTGCGCGGAAAGCGCATCATGCGGCTGACCAGCTGGAACCGGAAGCGGCGCAAGAGCCGTTCTGCCAGCACACCTTTCATGGTGTTCAGGCGCATCTTCAGCAGGCCGTGCACCAGTACCGCTGCCAGATAGGCAAAACAGAGCGCCATGAGAAACTGGACCTGTGTCACCTCCGTGCCAAAGACGGCGATGACATCCACTTCGGCCCCAATCGCGTCATTGATGATCCGCTTGGGAAGCTCCAGGGTCGCGTAGAGGAAGGGGAAGGTGAACAGTGTGAAGGCCAGCAGGAACAGTTGCTCGCGCTTGGAATACTTCCAGATGAATGCAAAAATGCTGCGTTCCATGCGCGGGGACTTCTCAATGGGGTGGAGGGGCCGTTTCAGTCCCTGAACGTCTTAGGACACAAGGTAGGGCCCGATGTGATGCATTACAACATTGCAGCACGATGACAGCCGCTGGCCGCCCCGCCCTTGCAGCGTGGCGTTTCCGCGACTATTCCGGTCGAAACGACTTTCAGGGAGCTGCCCGATGGCCACCAACCAACGCTTTGACAAATCGAAACTTCCCAGCCGCCATGTGACCGAAGGCCCTGCGCGCGCGCCGCACCGGTCCTACTACTACGCCATGGGCATGACGGATGAGGAGATTCATCAGCCGCTGGTCGGGGTGGCCACCTGCTGGAACGAGGCCGCGCCCTGCAACATCGCCCTGAGCCGTCAGGCGC
>CAYUSM010000167.1:0-7054 GCA_964447345.1 uncultured Sulfitobacter sp.
GATTACAAGGCGGATCTTGAGAGCATGGATGCGCGTATTCAGATGCGGTTCAGCTTCCCTATGAAGATCGAATCCCTGCGCTCTGGTCTGTCGGGATATCAGTATTACGATGTGGCCTTGGAGCTGATCGAAAAAGACGGTGTGCGCCAGAAAATCATCCATCTGGACTATGTCTATTCCAGCACTTGCCCTTGTTCTTTGGAACTGTCCGAGCATGCCCGCGCGACGCGGGGCCAACTGGCCACGCCCCACTCACAACGCTCTGTCGCGCGGATTTCGGCAGTTATCGATCCTGAGAACAAGTGCCTGTGGTTCGAGGATCTGATTGATCTCTGCCGCCGCGCGGTTCCGACCGAGACGCAGGTCATGGTGAAGCGTGAGGACGAGCAGGCTTTTGCAGAGCTGAATGCGGCAAACCCGATTTTTGTGGAAGATGCGGCGCGTCTCTTCTGTGAGCAATTGCAGGGCGAGGCCCGTATCGGTGATTTCCGCGTCATCGCGAGCCATCAGGAAAGCCTTCACAGCCACGATGCAATATCGGTTCTTACGGACGGGCCTACCTTCGAGATGCAGAGCATCGATCCAAAGCTTTTCAACACCTTGTTCCACGTCGGCTGAGACGCGCGGCTTTGCCGCGCTGACAGCGTACCCAAAAAGGTGTCACTCTCGGGGCGTTCCAAGAAAGGAGCGCCCCGATGTCCATATTCAACGTCACCAAAACCCGCTTGCCCAAAGACAGCCTGCTTTGGCCCCGTGTCGGCCGTGGTGATTTCCTTGATACCTATAGCGTCAGGTCAGACATGCCGCCTCGCGCGGCAGCTGAGACCATCACAGACTTTCCCGGTTGGGGCCAGCTTCTGCTGCGGATCAGGCGGCTTGTGACAGAGCCTTTCGGTCTGACCAACGACGGGCCGGAGGCCGCGGATAAAGTCGGCATCTTCCCCGTCGAGACAACCACTGAAAAAGAGCTGATAGCAGGTTTCAATGACCGCCATCTGGATTTTCGTGTGTCCGTTTTCTCGCAGGGTGGTCAGGTTATGCTGTCCACTTGGGTGCACACCCATAACATCGGCGGCAAGCTCTATCTGGCGGCGATCATGCCGTTCCACATCCTTATCGTACGAGATGCCCTTTCAAGGGTCAGTCGGTTGGGCTGACGCTGCGTAGACCTGCAAGAGCAGGGCAGCGGCTATGCAGATTTGTCCGTTCTCCTAAGCGCTTGGGTGGCCTACCTATTCGAGCAAGGGGGAGAACGGAACTTCAAGGAGCCAACCATGGCCTATTTCGACACAACCAGCCCCGCAGGCGTTCTGAGCCGCGAGATCACCGCAACCCGTAACTTCTTTGCCGCGATTGGCGGGTTCTTCACCCGTACGCTCTATGCAATGGCAGAAAACTCCAGCATGAACGCGCGCGTTCTGAAAGTACGTCAGCTCGAAGCAAAGACCGACGCAGAGCTTGCCGCGCTGAAGATCAAGCGCGAAGACATTGTGCGCCACGTCTTTGCGGACCTCTACTACCTTTAGGCGGCACTGCTGCTTTGACAGACGGCCCGTTTGCCAGGGGACATACCCTTGGCCGGGCCGTTTTTGTCTGCACGATTGCTACCCAACCTCCGTGATCGCTTGACACCGCACATGCGCCGCGCCAACGCTGCCCGCATGGTGGATCTGCGACCTGTTGGATATGTTGTTGGCCTGTTGGTCGCGGTGCTGGGGTTGGCGATGATCCTCCCGATGTTGGTCGACATCGCCGAAGGGCTGGGCCACTGGAGGGTCTTTGCTGAAGCAGGTCTGCTGACCACGCTGACAGGCGGGCTGATCGCGCTGGCCTGCGCTAATGGCGTACGCGAGGGGCTGACGATCCAGCAGACCTTCCTTCTGACCACCGGGGTATGGTTGACGTTGCCGGTTTTCGGCGCAATCCCCTTTATGCTAGGCGAGACGTCTTCCAATTTTACCGATGCTTTCTTTGAGGCCATGTCTGGGCTGACCACGACCGGGTCTACCGTGTTGTCCGGTCTCGATACGATGCCCAAAGGTTTGTTGCTGTGGCGCGGCATCCTGCAATGGCTGGGCGGGGTCGGCATCATCGTGGTGGCCATGGTGTTCCTGCCGGAGCTGAAGGTCGGGGGCATGCAGATATTCAAATCCGAAGGGTTTGATACCATGGGTAAGATTCTGCCCCGTGCGGGCCAGATCGCCACCCAGATTTCCGTCATCTACCTTTGGCTGACCGTTGCCTGTGCGCTGAGCTATCTGGCGGTCGGCATGGATGTCTTTGATGCCACCGTGCACTCTTTTACAACCATCGCAACGGGCGGTTTTGCCAACTATGACGCTTCCTTTGGGGCCTTCAAGGGCCCTGCGGAGTACGTCGCCTCTTTCTTCATGATCATGGCCGCGCTGCCCTTTGTGCGTTACGTGCAACTGCTCAATGGCAATACCACCGCATTGCACCGTGACCCGCAGGTGCGCGGATTTCTAGGGACGGTGGCTGTGCTGGTGGTGATCACCTTCCTGCTTTTGCAGAACGTCTTTCCCAGCAATTGGGAACTGATCTTTCGAGAAGCGCTCTTCAACATCGTGTCGATTATCTCTGGCACCGGCTATGCTTCGGTTGACTACATGCAGTGGGGGCCCTTTGCGGTCGCTCTCTTCTTCTTCATCGGTCTGATCGGCGGCTGTGCCGGGTCGACCGCTTGTTCGATCAAGATATTCCGCTACCAATTGCTCTTTGCCTCGATCCGCTCGCAGCTTCAGCTGATCCGATCTCCCCACGGTATCTTCACGCCGCGCTATGACGGACGCCCCGTGGGGCAAGATGTGCTGTCCTCGGTGATGTCGTTCTTCATGTTCTTCATCGTGACGCTGGGGCTGGTGTCCGTGGCCCTGAGCCTGACGGGGCTGGATTTTGTGACGTCCATCTCTGGCGCATCAGCCGCGCTTGCAAACATTGGACCGGGGCTGGGGGACATCATCGGGCCTGCGGGTAACTTCAGCTCGCTCAACGATACGGCAAAATGGATCTTGAGCGTGGCCATGCTGCTGGGGCGGCTGGAACTGCTGGCCGTCTACGTCATTCTTACCATCTCATTCTGGAGGGCCTGATGGCTGACCAAACCCGCCCCTTGGGCGCGCAAATCTCCCATATGCTCAAGGATCGTGGGGTCGATGTGATCTTTGGCATCCCGGGCGTGCATAATCAGGAGATGTATCGCGGGATTGAAGAGGCGGGGATCACGCATGTCTTGGCGCGACACGAACAGGGTGCGGGCTTCATGGCAGATGGCTATGCCCGCGCAAGCGGCAAACCGGGAGTGGCCTATGTGATCACCGGGCCGGGGCTTTGTAACATCATGACGCCGATGGGGCAGGCCTATTCGGACTCGGTGCCTCTGCTGGTGATGTCCTCCTGTCTGGACGAGGTTGCGGCCACACGTGGGCAGTTGCACCAGATGAAAGATCAGCGCGCGGCGGCGGAAACGGTCTGTGACTGGTCTGAGGTCGCGGTGAGCGCAGAGGCCGCCTACGCGCTGATTGACCGGGCGATGGCAGAATTCAGCGCCGGTCGACCCCGGCCCAAGCATCTGCAAGTGCCCATCGCGCTTCTGGAGGGGCAGGCAGGCCCCGCGACCACCAAAGGTGCAGCAGTTTATCCGACAACCTTTTCTGCCTCAGATTTGGCTGTTGCTGTGGAACTGCTGACAGAGGCGCAGATGCCCATGTTCGTCTTTGGTGGCGGTGCGGCCCATGCTGCAAAGGCGGCACGCGAAGTGGTAGACGTGACAGGGGCCGCAAGCATGACCACCTATGCGGGGCGGGGGATCATCGGGCCGGACGCTCCGCTGCATTTTGGTTCGTATCTGGCCAGACCAGACAGCGCCGATGTTTTGGCCAAGGCCGATCTGGTCGTTGCTGTTGGGACCGAGCTGGCGGAAGTGGACCTGTGGCGTGCAGGGCTGGGCCACAACTGCCCCATGATCCGCGTTGATCTGGACCCGGAGGTTCTCAGTGACGGGCAGGGTGCGGCATACCCCGTGCAAGCCGAAGCCGGTGCGTTTCTGATTGCCTTGAGCGAAGCTTTGCCCCCCCGCACGTTTGAGACTGGGTGGTCGCCTTCCAAGGTCGCCGCAACCCGTGCGCGCTGGCGCGCTGAGACGGATACGGAACGCCCCGGCATCGTCCCGGTCTGCGAGGCCCTGCAGGAGGTCGTGCCGACCGAAACAATGATCTATTCCGACATGACCCAGTTTGCGTATGTGGCCAAAGAGGTATGGGACATGGACCGCCCTGGCCATTGGCACCATCCCTACGGGTTCGGGACTTTGGGATACGCGACCCCTGCGGCCATAGGCGGCGCAGTGGCGCGCCCCGGCAGGCCCACAACAGCAATCATCGGCGACTACGGGTTTCATTACACCATGCAGGAGCTTGGCGTGGCGGTGGAACTCGGCCTGCCGATCCCCATCATCCTTTGGGACAATGGCAAACTGAAAGAGATCGAAGACAGCATGGTCCGCGCGCAGATCGCCCCAAATGCGGTCATCGCGCGGAATCCGGATTTCGTGAAACTGGCAGAAGCTTTTGGAGCGCAGGGTGTGGCACCAAGAACCCTGGAAGAGATGCAATCAGCAGTGACCAAAGCCTTTGCGGCGGATGGGCCAACGCTGATCTATCTGACGCCAGAGATCAGCGGTTAGCGGCGGTGCTGACCAAGGCGTCACTCAGGCTTTTTGGTCAGACGTCGCGCTGCACAATCACTCCCAGCAGCTGACCAAGACCGTCATCCCCTGCGCAGCAAGTCGCAGGTCGCGCGGAGCCGCCGTACCAGTGCGATCCGATGCAGTCAGTTGCACCCCCGCCTGTGTCGCGATTTCGGCGATGGAGGCGCTGTCGAGTGCAAAGCTGACGTCGGGAGGCAATTGCGGACCGTCTTCGGACTTTGGCAGCAGCATCCCCATCACATTGCCGCTGGCGTCAAAGACGGGGCCGCCTGCATCCCCCGGTTGCGCCTTGAGATCAAGGCGGGACAGGTTCTCTTCTCCCTGCAGCCCCCGCACGTCTTCCAGTTTGCCAAATGTCAGTGTTGCTGCGCTCAGCACACCTTCATAGGAGTACCCGGCAACGGAAACCTCGGACTGAAGGCGCGGCGTGGCCAGGTTGAAGGCAGCAATGGCAATCGGCGCAAGAGAGGCGCGTGGGCGCAAAATGGCCACGCCATTCGCCCCATCATCAGCCAGGACATCCGCTTCTGTATCACCATCCACGGTCAGGCGACCACAGGACCGCACCACTTCGGAGGTCGTCAGAACCGAGCCATCGCCATCGATGAAAAAGCCGGAGCGGGAACGTTTTGGCTGACGGACCTGAAGGCCAGACACCAGATCAATCGCTTGCTCTGCATCACTCCCCGCAGCCGGATCAAGCGCGCCAGGTAGACGCGCAAAGCTCTTGCGCATCTCATCCAGCACGCGCGTGCGGCGTTCTTCATCCCCCGCGGGCCAGATGAGGGTGAAGCCCTTCACTTCTCCGTCCTTCAGCGAGACTTCGGTTTCGCTGACAATCTGCGTGTTCTCGCCCTTGAGGGAGAAGGAAGCGTTGCGCCGTTCGCGCGGGCCGTTCAGTGGCACGATCTCAAGCGTTTGCATGATATCGTACAGACCAAAGAGCGTTGTTTGGTCCCCTTCCTGAGAGATCAGGATCACACGGGCACCGATGTCACCGGCGCTGTCATAATGTGCAAAAGGGGCCTCGTAGCGGCTGAAGGCGACTTCACTGGTCGGCATCACCATTTCGATGCCTGCCTGCGCATCACGGACGATCTGCATGCCCAGACCGTCCAGCACGGCGTTGTACTGCTTGATCAAGGCTGCGCGTTGGAGTGTTGTCAGCACGCCTGTCGGTTCAAAGCTGTTAGCTTCCTGCCAGGCGGCCATAGAGTTGCGTGTGCCGCGGCCAAAGGCACCATCAATCGCAGCGTTATAGAAACCGGCCCATTGCAGCGCGATTTGAAGGCCGCGGCGCTCCTCAGCCGTCAAAAGGCGCTCGCTCAAACGGGCCTCCTGAACGGTTTCGTCCGCTGGCTGGATGACTGGGGCAGGTGCCTCAGACTCTTCTGTTGGCGTTACAGGGGTCGCAGTCGCGGTGTCGACAGATGTTGGTGCCTCAATCACACCACGGTTCAGCACATTGGCACCTACAGGCCAGAATTGCTGGCGGAAAGCACGGCTGAGCTGGATAAAGCTGTCGCGCGGAACAAGCCGGTCACGGACATAAGAGCGCAGCACCTGTTCCGCATCTGCGCGGCGATAAGGCCCAACAGCGATGCCGTACCAACCACCGCCAAGGGCAAAGCCGTTCACATCTTCCAGTTGTGCGGCATAGATCCGGGCGCGCGCCGTGGCTTCCGCCAGGCTTGGCTGGGCTTCGATCTGAACCCAGACGACATCGTCAGGTGACTGGGCACGCGCTGCTGAAACACTCAGGACCGTCAGGGTCAAAACAGCCGCAAGCAGAGCGGAAAAGATGCGCGTCATAGGGGAAGTTTCTCTTATGATTCAAAGCTCGCGGCAGATAAGCAGGAAAGCGCCTGAAATGCCATGGTTGCCAAGTCGAAATTGTCGCGCTGATGCAATTGACGCCCTAAGGTGTGACCCGTAGGTAGACGGCGGTTCAAGCAAGAGGCACAACCGATGTCATCAAAGCCCGAAAAGCCCCGGTCGTTTCAATCGATCATCCTTGCACTGCAAAGCTATTGGGCTGCGCAAGGCTGTGCTGTTCTGCAACCCTATGACATGGAAGTGGGGGCAGGGACCTTCCACCCTGGCACCACGCTGCGCTCTCTGGGCACTCAACCATGGGCGGCAGCCTATGTGCAGCCCTCACGGCGCCCGACGGATGGCCGCTACGGCGAGAACCCCAACCGGTTGCAGCATTATTACCAGTATCAGGTGTTGATCAAACCCAGCCCGCCCAACCTGCAAGAACTCTACCTCGGCTCGCTTGAAGCCATCGGCATCGATATGGAGATGCACGACATCCGTTTTGTGGAG